>CP079108.1:3705159-4065318 GCA_019285715.1 Sphingosinicellaceae bacterium | reverse complement strand
GCTTCGTCTACCTCATCGCCATCGTCGACTGGTTCAGCCGGCGAGTGCTGAGCTGGCGGCTGTCGATCACGTTGGCGACGGATTTTTGCATCGAGGCGTTGGAGGAAGCGCTGACGCGCTTCGGAACCCCGGAGATTTTCAACACCGACCAGGGCAGCCAGTTCACCAGCATGGCGTTCGTCAGCGTGCTGCACCGCGAGAAGGTCGCGATCAGCATGGACGGCCGCGGCGCCTGGCGGGACAATGTGTTCGTCGAACGCCTGTGGCGATCGGTCAAATACGAGGAGGTTTACCTGCGGGCCTACAGCTCGGTGAGCGACGCCCGGGCTTCGCTTGGTCGGTACCTCAAATTTTACAACGGCCGACGCCCGCACTCATCGCTTGACCGCAAGACGCCCGATCACGTCTACTTCAACCAACCGCTTCTCGCAGCGGCATGAAACCGGCAGCCGCTCCACTTGGAAATCGCGCGGGCCTGTTCAGACAAACCGAGCCACCTCTGTGGGACGGTTTCGTAGGGATACATGAATTGATGGTATTCGAGCAGCTTCGAAAATCCTGCCGGGATCTTGATGAGCGGAGACCAGTCCCGCCCGCCGTCCTCGATCACCAGCACACGTGCATCGGTTTCGATGGCGAGTCGACCGGCGACGATGCAACCCGCCGATCCGGCGCCGACGACGATGACATCGTAAGTGCTGACATTCGCTGCGGTCGAAGCGTCCACCGGTTTCTCCTTGGTTGTGAACTCGATCAAACGGGTCGCAGGCGCCCGGCTACGGTGACTACCAACGCAGGCACGGCGGCTATGGCGTTGGCTACCGACGCCACGTGGCGATGATCGCCGAACTCTTGGTACTCGACACCGAGATGATAGGTGTCCTCCACGCCGAGGTAGCCGCTGACGGTCGCGACGTGAGGGGCGAGATGGTTCATCGCTCCACGCAGACCGCCGGGTTCGAAACCGAACTCGCCGGCGGAGGTCAGCAGCACCAGTGCCTTTCCCGACAACGTGGCTTCCAGCGGGAAATCCCCTCGCCCGAGGTCGAAGGAGAATGTCCGGCCGACCCGAACAACCTGATCGACCCAGGCCTTGAGCCGGGCTGGCATCCCGTAATTGTGCATCGGCGTGCCCAGCACGATGACATCGGCCGCCTCGAGTTCGTCGATCAACTCGTCGGATGGCGCAAGCGCATCATTCATCTCCCGGGTCCGGGAAGCCGCATCGGTAAACGCCGCAGAGATCCAAAGCTGATCGACATAGGGCGGCGGAAAGGCGGATAGATCACGTCTGAGGACGGTGCACCGCGGCTCATTCGCAAGCCACGCGTCCACGAATGTCCGACTCAGTTGTCGTGAGATCGACCGTTCGTCACGGACACTCGCGTCGATGTGAAGTAGTACCGTCAACGCTGCCGAGCCTCTTATCGCGGACCCGATGCAACACCGGATACGGCGCAAGTGCGCGGCGATCAGGGGATCCATGTTCGGGCTGATGTCGACAAGTTATAGACCACAGCTTCGAACAAAGTCGCCCGGGCCGCACCGTGCCAACCCGGTTTAGCGCAATATAAGCCGGCAATAGCACGTTTCGCTTCGTCTGCAGGATGCGACCCTGGTCGCAATCATTGAGGCAACGGTTCTGCGCTTCTCGAAAACTCCGCGGAATGGGCCGACCAAGGATCACAACCACATTGCACGTTTGAAGCGGACATAGAGGATTATACAAGCGGTCAAAATTAAGGCGAGGACCACGAAGTAGCCGTAGTGGGTCTTCAGTTCCGGCATGTACTCGAAATTCATGCCGTAGATCCCTGCGACCGCGGTGGGAACCGCCAGTATCGCGGCCCAGGCCGCCAGCTGCCGAGTGATAGTTCCCGTCCTCTGCTGCTCGAGCAGGTTGCTGATTTCGAATACGGAAGTCAGGACTTCGCGTAGCCCTTCAACGCTCGTGGTTATATGGCGGATGTGGTCGGCCACATCAGCGAAGTATGGTTTCACTGTCGCGTCGAGACAAGGTAGATCCAAGCCGACCAGTTTGCTTGTTATCTCGCCCATAGCACGAAGCATGCGCGCAAGTCGCGTAAGGTCATGGCGCAGATCGAATATCCAGCGGACGTCGTGCCGATGCAACGAGCTTTCGAGCGTCCGTTGCTCCATCGCGATCACCTCCTCTTCCAGTCCCGCGATCAAGGGAAGGTAGCTACCGACGATGAAGTCCAGAATGGCATGCAGGACGTAGTCAACGCCGTGGATAAGCAGCGGCGGCGCGGCCTCTAGTTCCTCGCGTAGCGTGCTTTGGCTCTTGAGAGCCCCCAGGCGGACCGTGATGACGTGACTCCGACCGACGAAGACAGCCGTTTCACCGTAAACGATTCCGCCTGGATCACGATCAGCGGTGCATGCGATCAGGAAAAGCTGATCGGCGTAGACGTTGAGCTTTGGTGATTGGTGAGGTTCGAGTGCGTAGCCGATCGCCAGTGGGTGAAGTCCGTACTGACACGCAAGGGTTTCCATCTCCTCGACTGTAGGATTAACTGCATCGATCCAGACGAATGCTGAACGGTCATCCGGGCAGTCGAACATCTCGCTCGGCTGGATCTGGCGTTTTCGCTCACCTTCGCGGTAGACATAGGCTGAGACGATCGACATGGGACTACTCCGTCCGGAAAAGCCGCCACTCGAGGATCGGACGCCTCCGCAGGATCGCAATCTGGATCGGGAATGCGACGCTATGCGGCCGGTGGCGAGGCGCTCGCACCGGATCGAGTGGCGGCAACCGCCTCGATCTCGAACAACGCCTCCGGCCGGTACAACGCTTTCACGCCGACAAGGCTGTCAGCCGGATACGGCGGCGAGAAGAACTTGCGTCGCAGAGCGACGACCGCTTCGAAATGGTCCATGTCCGTGATGAAAATCGTGACTTTCAACACATTATCCAGACTGGAGTTGGCAGCCCTCAAGGCACGGTCCAAATTTGCGAATGCCTGCTCACCTTGAGCAACGAAGCCTCCCTCGACTATTAGCCCCGCATCGTCGTACCCTGCCTGCCCGGAAATAAAGACGAGGGTGTCGGAGCAGATTCCTTGCGATATTGCGAAGGGCTCGTAGGGGTCTGGTACGGTTACAACCTGTCGCATGCGCGCCCCTTGTCGTGGACTCAGCCCATTCAGCCCGATCCCGCACGCTCTGCCCCACGGACCGCCCGACCATCTCTTGGCATTCTAGTCGGCGCCAGCCTGTTTCCTGCTTAACTGGTTTATACTGCCCACCGCATGGACTTCATGAAAGGCTCGACCCATCAGACGTAAGCGGTTCGGGCAGGACGGTACTATGCCGGCTGCCTCGAAGGCGAACACCTTAGGTTCCGAAATGTAGCCGAGTTCCACAAGCACGGTAAGCGCGTTGGTGGTTGTCGCCTCGCGGCCTGATGACCCAAATTGGCCGAGGACGTGCGATCGTGATTGAGTACAAGACCTCGTCTGTACGATGAAACGGCTTCCGGTATCGTCGGCGGCGTGAAGGTTTTAGCCGACCAGGCCCGCGCCTCACCGGCAGACAGAACAACTGGTTGCAACCGTTAGGTTCCCGAATAAAACGCCAGCGGCTCTCATTGACGCTGCCGAGGCGATTACACACCAGCGCTTTACACAGCCTGGTGGATAGAGGCACGGCTGCTTTGAGGCGCTCAAGCAGCGTAAGTGGACGCTCGTTCAGGTAGCTTTAAGCGCACTTCGCAGCCGACAAGTCACGTGCAGCGGATCGCCGCTAGAAGTGGTAGCGACGGGATTTACGGGGCGCGGGGGACGCCGTCGTGAGCCCCGGCCATCTTCTCGGCCTAGATAGCTTACCCCGACTTATCATTACCAAGCACCCTGCTGTAGTGATCAGACCGGCTTTCGCGACAGCGAGGCCGTCCTCGCCCGGTAGCGCATCGTCGAGCCGACAATGCCGAAACCGACGATCATCAAAGCCCAGCTTGCCGGTTCAGGAACAGCACCCGCGGTTGCCAACAGCACCTGACCGATCGCAGTCTGGTCGGTGTACGCACCGTGCCCGAAAACTCGGCCCTGCGCGTCGGTGTAGCTGTCGAACATCGTCGCCAGTGCGGCGATCTCGTCCGAGCCCCGACCGTAGGCGAAGAGCGGCACCAATCCGTTGCCGTGGTTCGGACCGAACCACGAGTAGCCTGGCAGGTTGCCGGCGCCATTGTCGACCAGACCTTGATAGGGGACCGTCGCGCCATCGGGTCCGTAGAGCAAATGGTCGTGATCGGCGGTCACGATGAGCAGAGTATTGTCCCAGGTCGCGTCGGTATCGCTGCGGTTCACCCAGTCGACCACCGACTGCACGTTGTCGTTGGAGGCGAGGGTTTCCTCGATCGTGCGGCCGAAATTGTTGGCGTGCTCGGCCCGGTCGATCGCGCCGCCTTCCGACATCAGGTAGAAACCGTTGGTATTTTGACCAAGCCGGTTGAGAGCGGCCAGGGTCAGGTCGCTTTGGGTTGGCGTATTGGTCAGGAACGGCGTCGTAAACGGCACATAGGTCGCGACGTCGGTGCCGGGCGCGTCGCTGCGATTGGCCTGCGTGCTGTTGTCTGCCTGCATGATCATCGCCAGCTTTTCAGGCGGGACTACGGTGCCGTTGGCATAGGCCTGGATGCCGGCCTTGGTCTGCACCAGCGTCCAGTTCTGCGCGTTCTTGCCGGACAGATTAGTGCCGTTCTTGAGGTCGTTCCACAACGCCGGACTGACCCAATTATACGCGGCCGGCCGGGCCATTCCATTGTTGTCGAAGTCTGGATTGCCGGTGCCGCCGATAACATCGAGCGTTCCGGCGGAGAACATCTCATCGGCGATCGCGAAGTGGTTGGCGCGGGCGATGTTGTGAGCGCCGCCAAACGCGGCGGGGGTCGCATCGGCGAACTCGACCGTCGAGACCACCCCGGTGGCCTTGCCCGCGGCGTGCGCGGCTTGCGCCGAAGTCATCAGCGGATCGCCGGCGCCGTTGACGTTGATCGCGTTGTTGTAGCTCTTGTTGCCGTTCGCGAGGGCCGAGGCCGTCGGCGCAGAGTCCGGGTGCGCGTAGCGGCTGTATTCATAGCCTGCGAACCCTGCCGGATAGGCCGTATAGCCGGGCACGGTCGAGTTGCCGGCGACCGGGGTCGTGTCCCAGTACTTCGCCGAGTTATAGACGACGTCGGGCTCTTGTGTCAGCGAGCCCGGCTGATTGTTGGCAGGGCTGTCGTGACGCAGCGAATAGGTCGACACGCCGATGCTCTTCCAGCCCGCCCCGTCGACAACCAGCGGCTTGCGGGCAAAATCCCGGGCTGCATCGTAGACCGTGTAGCCCGCGCCGTCATTGAGCAGGACGATGATGTTCTTGACGCCCGCGATCGGCTGCGCGGCCATTGCCGGCATCGCCATCATCGATGCAGCGAGCAAACCTAGCTTGAGCTTCATGAGGTGCCTCCTGTGTGTCACAGCGAAAAGCTAGGCAGCCGATTTGACGAGCAAATTTCAGCGATGTTGCAGCCCTGTGACGTTGCGCGCCCGTTCGGCGGTAAGACGGCCCGCTGGTTCTAAGCAGCAGTACCCGAGCCAGCCTCCGATGACCGGCACCGAGCTGGCTCATGATGATCGCGGGCTTTGGCCTGACGAGCGTCATCCTGTGACGCCGCCGCCGTCGCTTCGCTCAGGCGGCCTGACCGAGCCGCAAAAACGGGGGCCTGAGATGGTACCTCTAGCGTTCGGACACCGGGGCCAGCCTAATCTTTGCTATCGCTTATTCGGAGCGTTAGCACGGGGTCAGCTAGCCGTCGGTCAATCGACCGCATGAACGAACGACCGTATTCCGGACGCCCCAGAGATTCCGCGAACGTCCGGGTATGGGTCCTCGCTACAGGGGATTGGGCGGCGGGAGTCGCCGAGTCTTTACGGAGCTCACGGCCTTCGCGCCTTCAGACGCGTCGATTCACGGACGTTGAAAACCGAGGAAACTCCGGATGCGCTCCAGCAGCTTGCCATTCTGATCGAGCGGCTCGCAACTGCGCGCCGCATGGTCGCGCTCGAGTATCTCCAAGCCGCGCTGAACCGATCGCTCGAGCGCGGCGCTCAATTGCCGGTTGTCGTGCAGCAGCGTTGCCAATGCAGCCTTGGGCAACTCGAACGCGCTTCCTTCAGTGATCGCAGCTGTGGTAATTGCGCGGGGTTCGCCACTCATCATGCTGATCTCGCCGAGATATTCGCCAGGACCGATCTTGCCGAGGCTGACGTCGCGTCCATCGCCGCTTCGACGGCGGATCTCCAAGATGCCCGACTGGATAATGTAAAGTGACCCGCCGACGCTCCCTTGCGCGAACAGTATTTCGCCAGGCTGCAGGCGACGCAATGTCATGCCGGCCGCCAACCGGGTAATCTGGTCTTCATCCAGTGAATCGAACAGGACGAGGCTCGCCAGCAAGTTCACGCGGGAGGGTGGCTGGCCGTCGTCGATGCCCGCGTGTTGGAACAGGCGGCGGACTTGGCGGAGCAACTCGCTCTTGGCGGCGGTCATCACGCCGGTCGACGCAACGAAGTACCCGACGCTGATCGTCGCTGTGCGGGTGCCGACATACTTCAGCGAGACGCTCGGCGCTGGCACCGGAAGCAGGTTCTCGCACAGCAAGGTCGCTTGTTGGATCAGGCCGATCAGTTGCTCTGACGGGGCTGTCGACAGAGTTGGAATGTCGAGTGTCGCCGCCCGGCGCTCGGTCGGCACACTTCGATTGATGATCTGGCTGCGGGCGACGATGCTGTTAGGGATTGTCGCGACATCTTCGCCATCGGTCTGAATGCGGATTGACCGCCAGTTCATCTCCACGACGACGCCTTCGACATGGTCGGCGATGGAGACCCGGTCACCGACATGAAAGGGTTGTTCGAGCCCGACGGCGATTCCTGAGAAGACGTCGGCAAGTGTGTTCTGCAGCGCCAAGCCGAGGACGATGGCGATAACCCCGGACGTGGCCAGCACGCCATTGATCGGCAAGCCAAGTACCGAATTGAGAATGATCAGGATCGACGTCAGGTAAATCGCACCCGCTAGCAGGTCGGAGAACAGCCGGGCCTGCTTCGACCGAGCATCACGGCCGAGACCCAGAACCGCTAACGTCGCGACCATCCGGCCAGCGATCAGCCACCAGACGACGGCGAGCGCCCTGAGCAGCGGGCCATCGTTTAGCCGCGCTAGTTGAATACTGGTCGGCAGCGGGGTCAGGCCACGACTGATTAAGAGACCAGCGATCAAGGCGACAAGAGCGAGTTCGACAGCGAGCTTAAGGGGCGCTGGCCGCGATCGTATTGCGACGACGCCGATGAGCGTCGCTGCCAGCAACACGGCAGGAATAAACGTTGCGCCAACCACCATGTTTTATCCTTGTCCCAGTCGCCGGCAGACGCTCGGGCTCAGTGCGCCGTGATCATCCGGCATTTGGCGAGGATCGCGTCGGCGACGGCCATACCAGCAGCGGCTAGATCAGTCGACTAGCCTTCAATAAAGGCTAGGAGGTCAGCGTTGATGATGTCGGCGTGGGTGGTGCACATGCCGTGCGGCAAGCCGTCGTAGGTCTTAAGAGTCCCATTCTGCAAAAGCTTGGCTTCCAGCGGGCCGGCATCGGCGCAGGGGACGATCTGGTCGTCAGTGCCGTGCAACACCAGCACCGGCACCTGGATATTCTTCAGATCCTCGGTAAAATCGGTCTCGGAAAACGCCTTGATGCACTCGTAGTGCGCGTTCGCACCGCCCATCATACCCTGCCGCCACCAATTCTGAATGATACCTTGGCTTACCTTGGCGCCTGTCCGGTTGAAGCCATAGAAGGGTCCCGCTGGCACGTCGACGAAAAATTGAGCGCGATTGGCAAGATACGATGCGCGGAAACCGTCGAATACCTCAATGGGCAGGCCGCCCGGATTCTTGTCAGACCGGACCATGATTGGGCCGACCGCGCTGATCAGCACCGCCTTTGATACCCGGCCGGGCTGGGCGCGCGCGACGTAGCGCGTGACCTCGCCGCCACCCGTCGAGTGGCCGACGTGGATTGCGCCCCTGAGGTCGAGCGCATCGGTGACTGCCGCAACATCGGTGGCATAGGTATCCATCTCGTGGCCAGCCGCCGTTTGGGTCGAGCGTCCGTGCCCGCGCCGATCATGCGCGATAACGCGGTAGCCGTGCTGCAGGAAGAACATCATCTGCGCATCCCAGTCGTCTGCGCTGAGCGGCCAGCCATGATGGAAGAAGACGGTCTGCGCGTCCTTTGGGCCCCAGTCCTTGAAGAAGATCTTGGTGCCGTCTTCGGTGGTAGTCACGTCCGTCATGTCGATGCCCCTCGGTGAAGTACCGCCCTCGCCGGAACACAGGGGGTGCGTGCCCGATGAAGCCAGCTGAGTCGATCATTTCAATTGCCGCTGAGCCTACGGACTCCAGCCGTGATCGTCTTGAACGCTCCGCACCAAATTTTGAACGATTGGCGACGGCCAGCTTGCGTGGGTTTAGCTTCGCCGGGCTCGACGATAGGCGCCAGGAGGCACGCCAATCATTCGAGCAAACGATCGGGTGAGGTGGCTCTGATCCGCAAAGCCGCACAGCGCTGCGATCTCGGCAAGAGAGCAGTTCGTTCGATCGAGCAGTCGATGAGCTCGCTCGACCTTTTGGGCCAGACGCCATTGATGCGGGGGGCGCCCGAAGGCGCCTTTGAAGGACCTTCGAAATTCGGACAGTGAAAGATTGCAGGCGCTGGCAAGATCGCTGAGACGGACGTCTCTCTGCAGATCGTCGAGCAATAACCCACGAACCAGTCCGATCTGCTGCTCGGAGAGCCTTCCTGTCGCCTTTACCGGAGGTGCGATGCCGCCGTAGGTGCAGGCGAGATGGATCTGTACCGAGGAAAGGATCTGGTCGGTCAGGAGGCTCGGCGGGGCGGACGGCCGGTCCATCAGGCTCGCCAGGGCCAATGCCAGGTGGTGGATGGTCGGATCGACAACCTGGTCAGTCGGCGAGCACGTCAGCGATCCGATCCTCGGCTGCCTCAGCTCGTCGGTGAACTCATCAAAAGCCTGCTGCGGAATGTAGAAATGCAAGCTTTCGAATGGATACCAGAGCTCCACCCGCCACTGATCACGCATGTCGAAGCAGGTCACTGTTCCGGCCGATAGTGACGGCAGGACGACGTGTCGGCCGTCGCGCCAAGCGTTGTGGGAGGGCGTTCCCCGCAACAGGACGGGGATCTGGTAGACAGGCACCGGATCCCACTCATCGCTGATTTCGATAGGCGATCCGGCATTGCGGTAGAAGCCAGCGGACACGCCGCCGAAGGATGGCGATGGTTGAACGTAGCTCTCCGCCTCCAGCCTTCCCGGCACAACGAAGGGCGGCCGTTCGAAATCTATTTGATCAAGTGCGCGCTCCATCGCCGCGCCGGTCTAATCCGCGCTGCTTATGACGCAAAGGCGAATGCGAGGTGATCGGCGCTATGAGCGTAGCGTCCGTCGCCGATGGCTGAGCGGATCCGAACCACGGCTGGTTTTATGATGAAGGCATCACCTGAACAAACGTCCTTTATCAGGGATCGGCAAACCAACAGTGAATGTCTGCTTTTGGGGGTGGGTTCAACCGGTCCTCACTGCCATGGCACGAGCCGCCCCGCCGTGGACATTCGGTGGTGCGGAGATCATGCTTGAGCCGACGCGCAAACGGCAGTAGCGACCCGGTTCCAGCGAACGGGCTGAGGTCTTGTGGCTAACGCTTTTCTTCATGGCACAGCGCACGAGCCCGGGAAGACCTCCAGGTCGCGATGCGTCCGGATCCGAGCGTATTAGCCCTTTGGGAACACCTGACTCCTCTCGGCCGCAACGAGTTCGTCTGCTGGGTCGATGACGCCAAGCAGGCATTAACCCGCCGGCGGCGCATCGCACGCACCCGTGACGAACTACCGGGAGGAAAGAAGCGACCGTGCTGCTGGGCGGGTTGCATCCACCGAGCCGACAAGGCGCCGAGCCGATGGCAGCAGGCTGTTCTAATCGAAGGGAAGAGGAAGACTGCTGGCGCAAACTCACGTCGCCCTGCGCCGTCGTAAGGCCCGGTTATTCGGTGCTCAAAGGTCATGATCGGGCAAGGCTCGCATCAACTCAAGCCTCGGCGATCATCGCAATCGAAATCTTCAAGCCGGGGATGCGAACCGGCAACTTCGCGCCTTGCCGCGCCGGCGGATCGGTCGGGAACCACTTCAGCCATTCCTCACTGGCAGCGGCGAAGTCGTCCTCGTCGGCCACGATCAACGTGGCACTTACGGCTTTCTGCAGGCTGCTCCCGGCCGCTTCGAGAATGGCAGCGATGTTACGCAAGCACTGGGCGACTTGGATTTGAACCGGCCCCTCGACCAGCTGGCCGGTATCCGGATCGACCGGCGCAGTTCCCGATACGAAGACATGCCCGGCGACTTTCACGGCCTGACTGTAGGACGGAGGTGCCTTGGGCGCCGCGAGGGTGGCGATAATGGTCCGAGTCATGCATTTCTCCAAGAGTTCGCGTGAAGTCCGCTATCGTTGCTATCAATCCCAATAGCTGCCGGACCGCAACCACCTCGCGCCATTCGGCCGAACACCATCGCCTACCGAAATTGGTCATCCACCCACATAAATGAGCGTCCAGAGTTGGGGAGCTCCGCAGGGAAGTCGAATGGCTGCATGTGGGTCGTTGTCGCCGGGGGCGGCTGGACTGTGACTTAGCGCCGAGTGCGGCATGACGCCGCCGCATACCGAACAGCACGGCAACAGTCTGCGCGATCGCTGGATTTGTCATCGATCGGTGGTACGAAATGTCTCGGGGTGGGCTGAACGCTGATGGCCGTCGGCCGGAGGCGAAATTTGGGAGCTGGATCATGCCATTCGGACTTTCACGACCCATCGCAGCGGTTGCCGCGGCGGCGGTGCTTCTCATGGGCGCGCTGCCCGCGGCAGCGGTCACTAATTTTAATGCTACGCTAAGCGGCGCGAACGAGACTGTGCCGACCGGCTCGACCGGCGTCGGGACGGGCCTTTTCACCCTGTCCGACGATCGTAATTCGCTCGAAGTCGCGGTTACCTTCAACGGCTTGACTGCACCGGCGGTGGCGGGCCACCTCCACTGCTGCGCCGCGCCGGGGTCAAATGCCGCGGTTGCAATCCCATTCACCTTCGCCTCGGCGACCTCCGGATCGATAAATCAGACCTTCGACCTGACGTCGGCGGCGATCTATACTCCTGGGTTCGTAACCGCGTCAGGCGGGACCGCCGCTCTCGCTCAGTCAGCATTTCTTGCCGGGCTCGACGGCGGGCTGGTCTATGCTAACGTCCATACCTCGACCTTCCCCGGTGGTGAAATCCGTGGGCAGCTCGGCGCGGTACCGGAGCCGGCATCTTGGGCGTTGATGGTGTCAGGTTTCGGGCTGGTCGGGGCGTCGATCCGACGTCGCAGGGTTATAACCGCCTGAGACGAAAGGGGGCGGACGTTCGGCGCTTCGCCCCCTATATCCTTGACGACGGCCGTTGGCGGCCTCTTGCGACTTGCTAGCCTAGCAGCCGTCGTCGTCGCACCCGGACCCGCTAGCCGGTCATAATCTTTTGAATTTTGAAGACGACAAATTGGACTGTGAGCCACCGCTGGACTGCCGACCGGCTCAATCGCCGGATCATCTGCTTCGCTGTCCACGTGCCACTTGGCCCCCGCCGTTGAGTAGTAAGAGCGGTACGCCTGAAAACAGCCCTTCAACCGAGATAAATGAATGGCCGGTATTGCGAAGCGCAAGATCGACCGTAAATGGCCGGAATTGGGTCTTCCAGACCTATAGGCCGAATGCTTCCGACGTCGGGTGCTGAAGCGCGGGCTCGAGCCGACAGATGAGATGATCCAAGACGGCGGAGCTGGGCGGCGGTGAGCATGACAGCTCGCGACACCCGCCCCGCCTTGATTCCTTGACTTCCACAGGTGTCACGTTGTTCGGCCCTATTTGACGTTCGCTCACAGTACGAGCATGTTAAAAAGTGCGAAGCTCATGTTTGCCAACGAAGCAACAGGAAGCGCTCGTGCGGCGGCCAAGCCGCACTGCTAAAGAATATCGGGCAAAGGACTGTCGTTGCGCTAAATTAATTCGAAACTATCAATGCCAGTGCGACCACTTTGGCCGCAAACGTCCGGTCTATCTGTTCCTTGGAGAACCACCGACGGTAGAATAACGGACCGACAACCAATGCAATTAAATCGGCAGGAGTCCGGCCGGCCGGCAGATCTCCCCGTGCCAGGCCCCGCTCCGCCGCGACCAGGAACGGTGCCATCAAGCTCGTGTGGAGGGCGGCGTGGAGGGCAGCAAGTTCCGGGTCGCGTTCGGCGGCATCAATGATTGAGGGCAGGATAGTCGTCCATTTCGCCGACGCGAGTTGGTCGACAAGGCCGGCGACAAGCAGTTGGAGGTCCTTCGCTAAGCTTCCTGTGTCGGGGGCAAGAGACGGCGAGTTCATCGTCGCGCAGGCCGCTAGCAGCAGAGCTGATCGGGATGGCCAATGCCGGTAGATCGTAGTCTTGGAAACGCCCGAGTGGCGTGACACCTGATCCATGCTGACGCCCCCTATGCCGCCTTCCGACAGGAGAGCATAAGCCGAAGCCAGTACAATCGCCTTCGAACGTTGGACCCGCTTGTCTACCGCCTCCGCTGTCATGCGCCGCCCTCCGAACTTCCCGCTTGACCAGAAACGGCACTGCACAGTACCGTACTGTATCAGATTGGGCTGTCTAGGTAGAGTCGCCCTCAGATGGAGTTCATGTCAATGAAACTTGCTTCCACGAGGATCGTCACTAAGGACGTCTCCACCCTCGCACGGTTTTACGAGGACGTTATCGGTGTCATCCCGGTAGGCAACGAGGATTTCGTCGAAATCCGCACCTCGGGCAGCGTGCTGGCGATCTGCAGCGAACGCTCGGTCTTGAAAGACAACGCCGCGGCGGCGCGGTCGGCGTCCAACCGCTCGGTGATCCTCGAGTTCGAGGTCGACGACGTCGATGCTGAGTACTCGCGCCTACAGGGCGTCGTAGGAGATTGGGTGATGGACCCGACGACACAGCCTTGGGGCAACCGGTCGATGCTGTTGCGCGATCCTGATGGCAATCTCATCAACATCTACACCGCCGCGGGGGCGCTTGCAGCTCGAGCATCCCTTCCTCGGTGAAACGTTAGGCGTACGCTTGGCCATCGCAGCCGATCGGCACCGATCCGGCTGCTTCCAGTACTAAGATCAGCCTCCCCAGGGACGCCAGCGAGCTTGCGTTCGTCAGGGCGGTCAGACCGCTAAGTCATCTAAGGAGCGCAGTCCTTGCAAGTTCGACGACCTGATCTCCTTGGCCGTTGAGAACGGCCTTGGCGAGCCAGAGCCCAAATCCCTTGACTTGAGCGAGCTCGATGTGCGGCGGGATCGACAGTTCTTGCCGCGCCGTGACGGCGTCGAGAAGAGCGGGCCCCGGGTGAGCGAGAACGTCCGCCAGCGCGGCTTGGAGATCGGCCGGATCCTCGACGCGCCGCGCAAAGATCCCAGCTGCCGTCGCGACCGCCGCGAAATCGGGGTTATGGAGAGCTACGCCGGTTTCGAGCAGCCCCGCAGCCTTCATCTCAAGTTCGACGAAACCCAGCGTGCCGTTGTTCAGGATTACAACCTTGACCGGCAGATTCTCCTGCGTAAGCGTCAGTAGGTCGCCCATCAGCATGGCGAACCCGCCATCACCCGAAAACGAGATCACCTGGCGCTCCGGGTAGGCCGCTTGAGCACCGATCGCCTGCGGCAACGCGTTGGCCATCGACCCGTGATTGAGCGATCCGATCAACCGCCGCTTGCCGTTCATCGCGAGATACCGCGCCACCCATATGGCTGGCGTACCGACATCATAGGTGAATACCGCATCGTCGCTCGCCAAGTCGCTGAGCGTCTTGGCCAGAAACTGCGGGTGCATCGGCTTTCGGCCGGCGTGCCCGACCGCCAGATCATCGAGCCCAAGTCGCGCCTTGCGGTAATGGGCAAGGCTCCGATCTAGATGGGCGCGGTCGTGCTTTCGCTCTAGCCGGGGCAGGAGACCCGCAACCGTCGCGCCGACATCCCCGATAAGTCCCATGTCGAGCCGGCAGCGCAAACCTAGGCTTTCCGGTCTCAGGTCGACCTGGGCGATGACGGCGTCGGCCGGGTAGAACTGCCGGTAGGGAAAATCAGTGCCAAGCATCAGCAGCATGTCGCAGTCGTTCATTGCACGGTAGCCAGAACTGAAGCCGATCAGCCCCGTCATTCCGACATCGAAGGGGTTGTTCCATTCGACGTGCTCCTTGCCACCTAGCGCATGGACGATGGGCGCCTTCAGCATCTCAGCCAATTCAAGCAGCCCGGAATGCGCGTTAGCGCAACCGCGCCCGCACAGCATCGTCACGCGAGTGGCGTCATTCAAAAGGCCGGCGAGCCGGTCCAGATCCTGGTCCTGCGGCCGGACTATAGGCGCGGAAGGGAGAAGCGCTGAGGACAACGGCGCGAAGTCCGCAAGCTGCGATGCGACATCTCCCGGCAGGACGATAACGGAGACGCCGCGCTTGGCGACGGCAACGCGGATTGCGGACTCGATGACGCCAGGGAGCTGTTCGGCCGTTGATATCGTTTCACAATAGTGGCTGCAGTCGCGGAACAAGGCCTGTGGTCGCGTTTCCTGGAAATAGTTGCGTCCAGTCTCTGCGCTGGGAATCTGGGCCGCGATTGCGAGTACGGGCACCCGCGAACGATGACAGTCGTACAGGCCGTTGATCAAGTGCATGTTGCCGGGGCCGCAAGATCCGGCGCACACCGCGAGCGACCCGGTTAGATGGGCCTCGGCCCCGGCCGCGAACGCCGCGGTCTCCTCATGCCGCGTATGAATCCACGCGATGCCTTCTTGCTCGCGCAGTGCCTCCGTCACCGCGTTCAGGCTATCTCCCGCAATTCCATAGACGCGCTGTACACCGGCCTGGCGCAGCGCCCCCACGATGAACGCGGCGATGCTGATCTTGCCCATCGTCCGATCCCTTTCTCAAGAAGGTCGTTACCGCCGTCGCAGAGCACGGTCGCCAAATCCACCTTCACAATTGATCGCGATATGTCGGCGTATAGAGCATTGCCTCGATCCAAGGGCGGATTTCAGACGGCCGTTCCGCGGTTGCAAGTCCCGCGCCGAACATGAACTCAGCGACCCGCGTCGCCGTTGCGACCTCCACGGCGAGGATGTCGACCTGTCGCGGAAACAGCATCCCCATCTCGCGGAGACCTTCACCGACCTGATCGGCGCAGGCTTCCGCCGCGACGATGAAGCATTCGTCGGTGATCCGTGTCGGACGCGCCGCGTAGGTGGCCAGCCCGATAGCCGGGAAGATGTAGAAATTGTTTGCCTGCCCTGGGTGAAACCGCCTGCCTCTGTAATCGACGTCCGGAAACTGCACGCCCGCGGCGAAGAGAGCCGCACCCTTGGACCATGCATAGGCCTGTTCGGCGGTGCACTCTGCCTTCTCGGTCGGATTGGAAAGCGCGAATATGATCGGACGACGGTTCAGCACCGTCATCGCCTCAATGACCGGCTGATCGAATGCACCGCCGTGCGTGCTCAAACCGAGTAGGGCGGTAGGCTCGAACCACTTAATCGTCGCGACGAAGTCGGTGGATTGCGCCGCGTGGCATGCATAGAGGCGCTGCTCGGGCGAAAGGTCCTGGCGTGACGCTTCGATGAGGCCGTGCTTGTCGAACATCGCGATGCGCGCCCTGGCGTCCTCTTCGGAAAGCCCCTTGAGCTGCATGGCCTTGACGATCAGCCCCGCGACGCCCGTCGCCGCCGAGCCGGCGCCGAGGATGAGCAGGCGAATGTCGGTGAGCTGCGCGCCCGTGATCTGCGAGGCGGTCGTCAGCCCTGCAAGGGCGACGGCCGCCGTACCTTGGATGTCATCGTTGTAGCAAAGAATCCTGTCGGCATATCGGTCAAGCAGCCGAATGGCGTCGCTTCCCTTCCAATCCTCGAAGTGGATGCAGCAGCCGGGAAACACCTCCTGGACCGCCTGCACGAACTCCTCGACGAATTCGTCCAGCTCGGCGGTAGGCGGAGGCTCCTGGCGCAAGCCGAGATAGAGCGGGTCCGCGCGCAGCGATGCCCGGCTGGTGCCGATGTCGAGGAGCACCGGCAGCAGCTTCTCCGGCGGAACGCCCGCACACGCGGTGTAGAGTTGCAGTTTTCCGATGGCGATGCCCATCCCGTTCGCACCCAGATCGCCAAGCCCCAAGATCCGGCCACCAGTCGATACGCATATGAAACGGACGTCGCGCTCCGGCCAGTTCCGGAGCACGTCGGCGACCCGACCCTTCATGTCATGTGCGATGTACATGCCATGCGCGCGACGGTAGATGCTGCCGAACTTCAGGCACGCCTCACCGACGGTAGGCGCATAGATGATCGGAAGGAAGCGAACCGGGTCGCTCATGACGACACGGTAGAAGAGGGTCTCATTCCGGTCCAAAAGACCGGTCAGGTAGATGTAACGCTCGAGATCGGACGACTTCAGGGCCAGATGCTCCATAGCACGGTGGAGCTGATGTTCGAGCGTCTCGACACTGTGCGGCAGAAGGCCGACCAATCCGTTGGCCTCCCGTTCGACAAGCGAGAACGCGGTGCCCTTGTTGCGCCGCGGGTCGTTGGTCAGGGCGAGGTTCGATTCCCTAGTCTCGTGACTGGCGTTCCCCATGGCCTTATCCACGCCCCAGCATCTGCTGCTTGATCGCATTGATCGCTCGCGACGGGTTGAGATTTTTCGGACAGGTCTTCGTGCAGTTCATTATGGTGTGGCAGCGATAGAGCCGGAACGGATCGTCGAGCTGCTCGAGCCGCTCGCCCGCATGCGTATCCCGCGTGTCGGCGAGCCAGCGCTGCGCCTGAAGCAGGATCGCAGGACCAAGATACCTGTCGGGGTTCCACCAGTAGCTCGGGCACGAGGTCGAGCAGCAGAAGCACAGGATGCATTCCGACAGACCGTTGAGCTTGGCGGCATCGGCCGGCGACTGACGGCGCTCACGGTCGGGTGCAGCCTGGTCGTTCTTGAGCCACGGCTCGATCAACTCATACTGCGCGTACAGTCCGGTCAGGTCGGGGATCAGGTCACGCAGGACATGCAGGTGCGGTAGCGGAGCCAGTCGGCTTTCGCCGGAACGAAGATGCTCGATCGGCGTCAGGCATGCCAGCGTGTTCACACCGTCGATGTTCATCGAGCAGGAACCGCAGACGCCCTCGCGGCAGGAGAATCGAAAGGCCAGGGAGGGATCGATGTCCGCCGTGATCTTCAATAAGGCGTCGAGCACCATCGGCCCACAACCGTCCAGATCGATGTCGAAGATGTCGAGACGCGGATTTCGCCCGGAGGAAGGGTCCCAGCGGTAGATTGCGAATGACTTCGACCTCTCCGCCGCGCACGGGCTGAGCAATGGCCAGTGACGGCCTGTCTCGACCTTGGAGTTCGCGGGCAGACTGAATTCGGCCATGGCCTGTTCCAATAACGATAAACGGCATCGGGAAAGTGTCAGATGATCCGCTCTCCGGGCGGAATGGTGGGAGTCTCGTTCGACAAGGTCTTCAGACGCACTGGTCGATAGTCGACCTTGACCTCACCATTGTCGTCGCGCCACGCAACGGTGTGTTTGAGCCAATTCGTGTCGTCGCGCTCGGTGAAATCGTCGCGGATATGCGCCCCACGTGACTCGGTGCGCCTCAGTGCGCTTTCGACGACGACATCGGCTTGATCGGCGAGGTTGTGCGCTTCCAAAGCCGCGACCAGCGCCACGTTCCATCGCAGGCTCCCTCCGTCGAACGACATCGCCGCGATCTCTGGCCGAAGCGATCGGAGCTTGTCCTTGCCCTCCTGCATCGCGTCGTGCGTGCGGAAGACGCCGAAACTGTCCTGCATGACCTTCTGGATGCTGCGCCGCACCTGCCCCGGCGTGCGCCCCTTGCTCTTGAAGCGGATGCCGTCGAACCGGTCGATGATCTTTGCCTCGGATCGTTTCGGTACCTCAGCGACGAAACGGTTGGGCTGGATTAGCCCGACCGCCCGCTCTGCAGCGGCACGCCCGAACACGATCAGGTCCAGCAGGCTATTGGTACCGAGTCGGTTCGCGCCGTGGACCGAGACACAGGCGGCCTCTCCTATCGCCATCAGACCGGGCACCGTCCGGTTGACGTCGCCTCCCGAGGGATTGATCGCTTCGGCCTGCAAGTTGGTCGGAATGCCGCCCATGCAGTAGTGCACCGTAGGCACTACCGGGATCGGCTCTTTCGTGGCGTCTAGGCCCGCGAAGATGCGCACTGTCTCAATGATGCCGGGCAGTCGTTCCAGCAACTGGGTGCGCTCTATGTCCTCAAGGTGGAGAAGGATGTGATCCTTGTTCATGCCGCAGCCGCGGCCCTCACGGATCTCGACGCCTTCGGCATGACTGGTGATGTCGCGGCTCGCCAAATCTTTCTCACGCGGCGCATACTTCGCCATAAAGCGTTCGCCTGCCGCGTTCGTGAGGTATCCGCCCTCACCGCGCGCGCCTTCAGTGATCAGAGAACCGACGCCGTACAGTCCGGTCGGATGGAACTGGATGAATTCCATGTCCTGCAACGGCAACCCGGCTCGAAGCGCCATCGCGTTGCCGTCCCCTGTACAGGTGTGTGCGGAGGTGCATGCCTCGTAGGCGCGGCCGAACCCGCCCGTTGCGACAACAGTTTGGTGAGCGCGGAAACGGTGGATCGTTCCGTCTTCGAGACACCAAGCAAGCAGTCCGATGCAGCTACCATCCTCGGCCATAAGGAGGTCCAAAGCGAAGTATTCCACGAAGAAGCGCGCCCGATGCTTCAGGCACTGCGTGTAGAGGGTATGCAGGATGGCGTGTCCGGTTCGGTCGGCAGCGGCGCAGGAGCGCTGCGCCAACTCGCCTCGTGCAAAGTGGGTCGTGTGGCCGCCGAAGCGTCGCTGGTAGATGAGTCCGTCGTCAGTGCGGCTGAACGGTACGCCAAGGTGCTCGAGCTCGACGACCGCAGGTATTGCCTGACGGCACATGAATTCAGCGGCGTCCTGATCGGTAAGCCAGACTCCTCCGGCTACCGTGTCGTACATGTGCCAGCGCCAGTCATCTTCGGCCATATTGCCAAGCGCCGCACTGATGCCCCCTTGCGCGGCGACGGTGTGGCTGCGCGTCGGAAACACCTTCGTGACGCATGCGGTTCTCAGACCCCCTGCGACCATTCCAAGCGTGGCGCGGAGACCCGCCCCGCCCGCTCCGAGGACCACGACGTCGAACTCGTGGTCGATGATTTCGTAGGCCTGGGTCACGACCCGCCTCCGTCGGTGAACACCTTCAGGATCGCGAGGACGCCAGCAAGACAAAGAGTTATCGCAAGCCCACCGACGACTATCCCGGCACCGACCAAGCGGCCCTGGCCGTGTACATAGTCCGTCAGTACGGACCGCAACCCGACCACCGCGTGCGATAGCGTCGCGACAACGAACAGGAGCATGACGAACGCGTTTGCGGGTCGCCCGAGCCAGTTCGCCGCGGTGTCGCTTCGGGCGGTCGCCAAGTGCAGGACAGACACGACGAAATACAGGCCAAGGGGGATCAGCGCCAGGGCGGTCAATCGTTGCAGCCGCCACTCCGCCCTCCCGTTGCCGCCGCTTCCTGGGCCGGCAACCCGGCGATACCGGACGCTCTCCCGCAGGGCGGTCACACCTGCGGGGCTCGTTCCTTTGGATGCGGCCATCTACTCGCCCATCGCTACGAGCCAGGCGATCGCGCTCAGTATCCCGGTGAGGGCCAGGACGGCGTAACCGCTGCGGTAAGCTGTCTTGAGCTCGAAGCCGTATCCGGCATCCCATGCGAGATGCCGAATGCCATTGCTTAGATGATAGAAGAACGCAACGGACCAGCCGGCCAGCGCCGCGATGCCGACCGGAGACGCGATCAGCGCCTGCGTCGCGAGAAACGTCGCACCGCCCGACGCGATGGCGATCAACCACCAGACGAGGAGGATCGACCCGGCCGATAGGGCCACCCCGGAGGCGCGGTGCATGATCGAGAGCAACGACGTCAACTGGGGCCTGTACCATGTCAAGTGAGGCGAAAGTGGTCGCTCGATGGGCATATCGCTACAGCCTCTCCGTTCCGGTTGCGGGTTCAAGCGAACTTCAACGCGATGGTGGCCGCGACGATGCTCAGGATCAGGACGATGCGGAGCGCCGTCACGGGCTCGCCGAACCAGGCCATTCCGATCGCCACCGTCCCGATCGCACCGATCCCGGTCCAGATGGCGTAGGCAGTGCCCAGCGGGATCGACCGGATCGCAAGCTGAAGAAAGAACAGGCTCATAAGGAGGCTGATCAAGAATGCGAAGGTCGCCGCGACGTTCTTGAAATTCCCACTCAGTCTGAAGGTCGTCGTGAAGGCGACCTCGAACCCCGCGGCCAGCAGCAGGAAGATCCAGTTCATCGAGCGTACCGGCCCGAAATCTTCGCCAGCTGCAGCCCCATGAACGTTCCTCGCGAAGTGCGCGCCGCGACCCTCCCGACACGTTATCGGTACCGGACCGGGTTTCGATATGCCCGGTATATCGACAAGGTCTCATCCTCGCACTTAACTGGTATATCGCGCGCCGGTATAATCGCCGACCGCGTCCACCCTGGCGCCGCGCTCTATCCGAGCAGGTTGAAGGCCCTCATCGATCGCTCGATCAAGGAGGGATCCAGACCACGCGTGATGAACACCAACCTCGATCGACGATCGTGGTCAGGCCACCGGGACAAGTGCGTCGGGACGTGGACGAGCTGCTGGACGCCGTGAACGGCCACGGGACCCTCGGAGCCCTCGACGTTCAACAGACATTTGACGCGAAGGATGCGGTCGCCGTGGCGGTGGAGAAGCATGGTCAACCACAACCCGAACAAGCTCCAGTCGATTTGTCGGTCGAGGATCAAGGCGAGAGAGGAGACGTCGGCCGCGTGACCCTGGGCGCCATTAGGCGAACGGGCGCGGATGACCGCGTCAGGTAATGATCGTTCATTCAGTAGGTCTTGGGCATCGAAGGCGTCGGCGGAACTGATCAACGGCGCATCGGGATTGATGGCCTTTAAAACTTCGATCAACGGCTGCCGTGTCGACGGAGCGGCGATGTCGGTCTTCGTGAGCACGATGCGGTCCGCAACAGCGACCTGAAGCACGCTCTCGGGCTGGCTGGCGAGCTGGTTGCCACCATTGACGGCGTCGACCGTGGTGACGACAGCGCTCATCCGGAAGTGGTGCTTGAGCACGGGATCCGCTGCCACCGTGGTCATCACGGGTAGTGGATCCGCTAGCCCGGTGGATTCGATGACCAGCCGGCTAAAAGGGGGCACCTCGCCCCGAGCACGGCGGGAATGCAACGCGCCGATCGCGCCCGACAGTTCCCCCCTGATCGTGCAGCAGACGCAGCCTGACCGAAGGAGGACCACCGTCTCGTCGATCCGTTCAAGCAGGTGATGATCAAGCCCGATCTCACCGTATTCGTTGATCAGGACCGCCGTGTCCGCAAGCGCTGGATCGCGCAGAAGTCGGCCGAGCAAGCTGGTCTTGCCGGAGCCTAAGAAGCCGGTGAGTAGGAAAACCGGTGTGAACACCGGTATCTCGGTCACGGCCCGGCTTCGAAAGCGCGCAGCAGGTTGATCTCGAGCGGATCGGCGGCCGCTCCGAGAAGCGCTTCCACCGCAACCCAGAGGTGACCAAGGTTGTCGACGACTTCGGTCCTGCCGGTTCGGGTCGAAAGAAGGAACGCTGCTCCGTTCCAATCGACCATCTCAAGGCCGAGCGGTCGCAGGATCTCACAGGCATGGCGAACCTTTCGCGTCCGTTCGCGATGTCGTTCGGTCGGGCACGTGTTGCGCGTGAAGGTGCCTGGCCGGGCGTGAGCATCCGCCCAATGCTCGCTGCCGCCCAGTACGCCGCAGAGGGAGCACATCCGGCGCTACCGGATGCGGGGCGAGCGCTTGGCGAAATCGTCCACCATCTCGTCCATTGTTACGAACCGCACACCTGGGCGTGCGATCATATGTGCGTACAGGCGCTCCAGCATCATGATCACATGCGGCCGGCCGGATACGTCAGGATGGATCGTCATCGGAAAAACTGCGTATTCGTGCTCGCGGTACACCCAGTCGAACTGATCGCGCCACATCTGCTCTACGTCACGAGGGTTCACGAACCCGTGACTGTTCGGCGCCTTCTTGATGAAGAGCATCGGCGGGAGGTCATCCAGATGCCAGTTGGCGGGTATCTCGATCAGATCGGTCTCGGCACCGCGAACGAGGGGCTTCATCCAATCCGCGGGCTGCTTCGAATAGTCTATCTTTGTCCAACTGTCGCCGACCCGCACATAGTAGGGCTGGTGGTCATGATGCATCAACGAGTGATCGTATTTGATACCTCGCTCTAGCAACAGTTCGTTCGTGACGGCTGAGAATTCCCACCAGGGGGCGGCGTAGCCGGTAGGACGCCTTCCGCAGAGAGCGGTCACGAGTTCGATAGATCTGTCGAGGACGGCCGTTTCCTGCTCTCGGGTCATCGCGATCGGGTTTTCGTGGCTGTAACCGTGTATCCCGATCTCGTGCCCTGCGTCCGCTACCGCCTTCATCTCGGCCGGAAAGGTCTCGATGGAATGCCCCGGGATGAACCAGGTCGTCCGGATGTCGAACCGCTCGAACATCCTGAGCAGTCGGGGGGTGCCGACCTCGCCTGCGAACAGGCCCCGAGATATGTCGTCAGGCGAGTCTTCACCGCCGTAGGACCCGAGCCAGCCAGCGACCGCGTCGACATCGACGCCGAAGCTGCAGAGGATTTCCTTGGTCACGACGCCTCCAGCGAATTGTTGCCAATGTCTACGGCCGATCGACGCGACGTGTTCGGCGGGAACCCTCGGATAAAGGGCTCCGCAGCGAGCGCAGCCGCGAGTAGATGATCGTCAAGTCCAGGGCCGCCAGAGAGAAGAAGGCCGGTGGGCAGACCCTCGCCGTCGAAGCCGCTTGGTATCGACACGCTGCACCAGTCCAGGAAATTGCCGAGCATGGTGTTACGCATCGTCATCGCGTTCGTGGCAGCAAAGAGGCCGTCATCCGCCTCGAGCGGTGCAATCGGCGGCGCGACGTGCGGCACGGTCGGGAAGGCCAGGAGGGTGTCTCCGTCGAAAAGTTCGTCAAGCTCCAGGATGAGGCGATCCCGCCCGGCACGGATCGCCTGCTCTGCATGATGCCCTATGCTGGAGCCGGCACGCATCCGGGCGGCAACCTGCCGGTCCATCTGCGCCGAGTCTTTCGAAAGGCGGGCTTCGTGCAAGCGATATGCTTCCAGGGCGACTAGCGTCCCGAAACGGGCGTTGAGCTCCAGCACGGAGTCGAGCACCGGTACGGGGCGGCGGTCGACAAGCGCACCGGCGTCGGAGAGTCGCCGAAGCGCCGCTTCGGCATTCGCCGTGACGGCCGGCTGGCAGCCCTCCCAGACCGCGTTGGTCGGCACCACCAACCTCAGGCCGGCGACATCGCATGTGCCTCGAGATGACCCGACGGCATCACGCGCTACCGCGTCGACCTCCACCGCGTCGGACAAGGTGCGGCAGAGCACCCCCGCGGTATCAAGCGTCTTAGAAAGCGGGAAACAGCCGCCCAACGGCCAACGCCCGCCGGATGGCTTGAATCCGACGATGCCGTTGAACGCGGCCGGTACCCGAACCGATCCGCTGGTGTCGGTGCCGATCGCGAGTGGCACGATGCCCCGCGCCACCGCAACGCCACAGCCGGAGGAGGAGCCGCCAGGCACGCGCGGGTCGTGACCCCATGGGTTCCGCGGCGTACCGAAGTGCGGGTTCAGTCCCAGGACGGAGAACGCAAATTCGGTCAAGTTGAGCTTGCCGACCGTGACGGCACCAGCGTGAGCGAGGCGCTGCACGAGGACCGCGTCGGTCTGGGCAGGCACGTCACAAAGGATCCGGGATCCTGCCCGAGTGACCTCCCCCTCCAAGTCGAACAGGTCTTTCCAGGCGATTGGAACGCCGTCGAGCGTCCCCAGCTGTCGACCCTCGCCATACCGCGCCGACGATTCCGCCGCTTCCCGTAAGGCGCGATCCGGGGTCACGAGGACGAAAATCGCCGTTTCCGCCGCGGCGGTGATCGTTTCCAACGTGCAACGCGTCACGGCGAAGACGTCGGCGGACCCGCGGCAGAACATTGATACCTGCTCGGCGGCGGTCCGGGCTCCCGGGTCCGTGCCGGCTATGGCGTGGATGGACGACCCCGTCGCGTCGACCGACGGGTTGGAGCCGGCTGCCCTCATGACCGGCCGTGACGCACCGCCACCGTCCCGGTCACGATCGGTCCGATCGCTGCATGGCAGTGGCCGCAAGACTTCGTTCGATGCCTCGCAGCAGTCCGATCGACTCGATGCCTACCACGACCTTGTCGCGCTTGACGTTGACTACGTGCTCGACCGTCTCCCGTGCCTGGTCTTTCGCAAGGACTCCGGTTTCCACCAACGTGATCATGAGGCTTTCGCACAGCAGCAGCGCAGCGTGACCGTGAGGCTCTTGATGTTGGCGCATACGACCGTTTAACCGTTCCTGTGGAGACAGTAGCGGAACCAGTTTAGTTTTTGCCGATCGAGCGCGAAGTTTAGGGCTCAGACGAGCAGCACGAGTATCGACGGTCGGCTGCGTGTCGCAGAGCCGACGAACGGCCTCGGCCCATCGGCAGGGGCCATGCGGCGTGAGCCATACCTTCGAGCTGATCGCTCCCGCGGGCGGCCGGCGGCCTCCTGCGCTCGGCGTATAAGCCGATCAAAAGATCCTGCGGTATTGCACCAAGCGTCGTCAACGCCATCGACGGCGAGCTGCTCGAGGTTTCCCGACCGGCTCGCAAACTCGCAGCGTTGATCTGGTCGATCTAGACGATCGGTCCGCCTCTGGCGAATTGCCCAGCGGTCCTTCGGCACAGACCACTAATCGGCGAAGAATGTCTCGATCTCGCGTGCGACCTGCGGCGTGTTCTCGTCCAGCACGAAATGGCCCGCGTCGAGCCAGACAAGTCTCGCGTCGGGCAGGTCGCGCTTGTAAGCCTCCGCTCCGGGAGCGATGAAGATCGGATCATTCTTGCCCCAGATTATCAACGTTTTGGGCTGATGCTCCCGGAAAGCTAAATGCAGATCGTCATATCTGGCGATGTTGGATTTGTAATCTTCCAGCAGATCAACTTGATAGTCCAGAGTGCCTGGCCGATCCAGCAGTGCCTGGTCGAGCACCCAATTGTCCGGGTTGATGTTTTCCTCATCCTTGGCACCGACAAGCCACTGATACCGGGTACTGGCCAGCTTGAGGAACTCGCGACCGGGAGCCTCCGTAGCGGCCGTGCGCTTCGTCCAGAGTGGAGTCAGCGTATCCGTCAGCGGATCGCCGACACCTTCCAAGTAGGAGTTGGCGTTCTGGAAAATCAGACCCGCCACCGCCTCCGGACGCTGGGTGAAGATGCGGCAGCCGATCGGACCCCCGTAGTCCTGCATGTAGATAATGTAGGACGCAAGTCCGAGTACGTCGATCAGGCCGGTCACGTGAGTGGTCAGGTTGTCGAAACTGTATTCGAACTCCGTGTTCCGTGGTGCATCGGAATGACCGAAGCCGATATAGTCCGGGGCGATGACATGAAACCGGCTCGTCAGCGCCGGGATCAGGTCCCGGAACATCTGACTGCCGCTGGGCAATCCCGGCAGCAGGATGATCGTGCGAGCGGAAGGGTCGCCTGCTTCACGATAGAAGACGCGACGACCATGCACTGACGCGTAGCGATGCTTCGTTAGGCCTGATTCGCGTGGATGGTCGGTCAGGGTCATCTCGGCTGCTTCCAATTCAGTGCGGCATCGTTCACGCGTGTACCGCACCGCGATCGACTTGGATGGATTGGCCGGTGATACTCGCGGACCAGTCGCTCGCAAGGAAGAGATACGCACCCGCGACGTCAGACGCCTCGATGAGACCCGGGAGGGACTGCTGCGCGGTGACTTCGGCAAGGATGGCCTCGCTCGTACGTCCAGTGGCTTCGGCCAGGTGATCGGCCGAACGTAGTGCCGCGTCCGTGCGCACCCAACCCGGCGCCACCGCATTGACGCGGATGCCGCGTGGACCGAGCTCCTTCGCCCATGTTCGAACTAGGCCCAACGTGGCGTGCTTGGAGGCTGCATAGGCAGAAAAACCGGGTTCGGACGTTCGCGACCAGATCGACGCCGTACAGATGATCGATGCACCCTTCACCATGGCCGGCAGCAGCGCTTGGGTGAGGGACCACGTTCCGACGATGTTGATCTGGCTGATCCTCTCGACCCGTTCCAGCGTCGCGCTGCTCGCGTCGGCGATCCACGTAAGACCCTCAAAGCCGGCGTTGTTGACCAAAACGTCGGGCGGCGGGATCTTCGCCGCGAGTGCCTCCACGGCGACCCGATCGGTTATGTCGCAGCGATGAGCGGTCACCTTGCGACCGACGCCCGGCCACATCCCCTCCGCTGCCCGATACACGTCCTCGCCTTCAGCGATGATGTGAACCTGCGCACCGGCGTTAGCAAAGGCTTCGGCGACTGCGTAGCCGATCCCCCGGCTCGCGCCTGTGACTATGGCGATGCGCCCCGACAGATTAATGAATGGCACAGGCATGGCTTGTGATCCGATGGTGGCAGTCGCGGTGCCGATGCTGGACGGCAGCAAGGGTAACGGAACGCAAGTGGCGTAGATTGGTCAATCGGCCTTGGTCAGCACGCCTGCGATATCCGGATTGCCAAGCGGAAACACGCCGAGCTGGAAGAAGAGACCGAGTGCGTCTTCGTGGTACACGTATTCGACGACAACATTGTTTTTGAATCGGAAAATCTCGGCGCCGTAGATGTCGACTCTACGTCCTGTGCCAGGAATACCGTAGAAATCGCCACTATGCGTACCCTGCAACCGGAAGCGACTGGCTACCTGATCGTCTTCAGCGAGGATCTCCACGACGTCCTCGCGGATGTCGGGGAACGCGTTACGCCAGAACTGCACGAGCGTCTTGAAGCCTTCACGTCCCGTTGGCCAGCCCGGCAGAAAGTGGGCGTGCTTGACATCGCTCGCGAAGATTTCATCGATGCTGGCCATGTCACCCATATTCCAGCAGCTCGCGTAGATCCGCCTGACAGTTTCCTTATGGCGCTCTTGATCCGTCATCTTTATCTCCAGAACTGCGACAGCACCTTCTGAGTGCGAAACGACCCGACGTTCGCCGTCAACCACCTGTCTAGTCGTCTATCGACCGGCGGCCGCTTAACTGGATTGTCTTCCTCCGCCGGAGAGCTTCGGTAGTGTCGAAATCGATCAGGCTAGCACCCGTAGGGCTGGGGGTTCGCGACGTTCCAATTCGTCGAAGTAGTGGGCCACGTCGGCGGTCGCTCCGCGTAGCTGCAGATAGCTCTCATCGAAGCAGGCGATGCCTTGAAGACTGCGGACGTCGACGAGGTGAATCATCCGGCGCTCCATCGAGATCAGACCCTGTAGCCGATACTCTTTTAGGATCCGGTTCACGTGAACGGGCGTGATGCCGAGGGTGTCGCCAAGCTCGGTCTGGGTAAGCGGGTATTGAAATCGGTTGCCGTCCGCGAGACCGACTGCGGCGTGGCGCCAGAGAAGTTCGCAAAGGAGGTATGCAATGCGTCCCCGAGCATCGCGGCGTCCCAGCGAAACGATGCGCTCGCGGAGCATCGCCTCCTCCTGCATCGAACTCCACCAAAGCGCGGCGGAAAGACGTGGTCGGCGTGCAAAGGTGTCCATCATGCTGTCGCGTGAGATCGGCGCGATCCGCACCGGGGTCAGCGTACCGATCGAGTGATCCATCGAGCGAAGCAGGAACGCGTGGGCGTCGCATAGATCTCCGGGAAGGAGGAAGGTGATGATCTGCCGCCCCCCGTCGGGAAGCGAGCGGTAGCGAACCGCCATGCCCTCCTTCACGATAAACATCGACCGGGGTGCATTCCCTTCGGTTGCCAAGTCGACATCCGACGGGAAGCACTCCTCATCACGGACGAGCGCGTCCAGGACGTCGCGGTCCAGTTGCGACAGTTGCGCGAAGTGGGACAACTTGCGGACCAGCGGGTTGGCGCCGTCGTCCTGCAGCCGCGTGGGTTCGAGCCTACGCCCGAGTTCACGTAACCATGTCGTCGAGTTATTCACCAACAGTCTCCCGCGACGTCAGCATGGCGGAGAGGTCGGCGCGCGGCGCAGGCACCCGGTTCGCGCCATATTGAGCCAGACCTATTGAAAGCATCAGTACCGACGTTGCGAGCAGGACAATGTCCTTCACCAAGAACAAGCCGTCCGCCGACATCACCGGGGCCGCGTTGGACGCGAATACCCCAGGGGTGGTCAGGAGGAAGCTGAGCGTGGTGAGAAAGGTCACACACGATCCAGCCGCACCCGCCAGAGCAAGTTTTGATCCTGCTCGCCAGAAGCCAACAGCCAGCAGGGTACCGAAGGTCAATTCGGACGCGCCAATCACCATGCTGGCGCCATCGACGCCTAGTACGTTCAGCCATGAGGTGAGTGGGCTGTTGCTCACCAAGGGAGCGATGCCCTTGGCCTCTATCGGCGAAAACTTCTGGAGGCCAAAAATCAGAAAGACCGCAACGAGGGCACCGCGCAGCAGATGCTCAGCGAACCGTTTGAACGGCGACGATGGATCCCTGAGGTCTGACGTCATGGTCGTTCCTTGTTCCAGACTGATCCATTGCAGCGCAAAGGGGGTGACTTCGCCCGTTACCCGATCTCCGGCGGCCCTTTGAGTGTCACGTGTCAGTGGCGGACCTCGAGCCGCTCGTAGGCAACCTTCGAGGTGGCTCGGATAACAATCGAGTCGACGTTTCGGACCGCGCGCCGGGGGAGGGGGGAGCGACGCGCGGCCCGGCGATCCGTCAGCGCAGGCGCCGATGGTCGCTAGCTTCCAACAGAGAATTGCCAATCAACCATAGACAAGCCGCGAACAGGACGATGTCCTTGAGCAGGAATGCCCCGGGCGCCGTCGACAGGTTCAACGTGCCCTCGTGGCCCGCCGCGATGACACCAGGCGTCGTGAAGATGCAGCTTAAGGTGAGGACGAACGACCAAGCACCCATCGCTCCGCCGAGCACCGAAGCACGAGGATCCACGAACCGCGCAGCGATCAGCAGGCCCGTGACGATTTCGAACACGCCTAGGAACCTTGCTCCGCCCTGTACGCCGAAGAGCGTGTACAGCCATGAGATCAGGGGATTGTTGGAGATGATCGGGACGAGGCCCTCCGCCTCGAACGGCGTGAACTTCATGCCCCCGAACCATAGGAAGATGATCGTGAGTGCGACTGTGATGGTCCAGCCTCCGATCCTCGCGACGGTCGCGCCGAGTCCGTGTGCGGCCATCTGGATCTCAGGTTCGGTCTGCGTCTCTGCGGTGGCGGTGCTGGTAGGATTCATGACGTTTTCCTTCGTTCTGCACCGGCCGGGCCATCGCGGCGACGACGATCGGGCGGTGAGGAGATGGCGCTCCGCAATACCGAGCGCCGCGATGCATCCGGACGCGGGTCGGTAGCACGGCCGGTGGTTGCTCCGAGCCGGCCTCGACTTACCGGCGACGCCCGGAACGGGCCGACAAGACCACGTTTCGGAGGCGTTCCGCCGAGTGTCGACCGCATGATGTACGCGGCCGTAGCGGCGGCAACTGCCGAATCGATGTCCACGGCACGCCGAATCGAGGTCAAGCTATCCGTCATCGCAGACTTTCAAGGGCGAGGTTAAGACTACCAAAGTACTCAGCGTAGGAGCCTCATCGTATCGTTCCAAGAATTTGGTATCATGCTGGAATTGAACTTCGATATGCAAACCGGCCTTTGCGCGATTAAGCAGCAGGAAAGGCTCGAAAGTGCTAGCAAAGGACCCAGTTCGGCTCGGATTATTGATCTGCTCTGGTCGTCCACGATTGCCTGGTCACCCAGCCGCACTGTAGGGGTGGAGTCGCGCTCGAGGTCGATGAGCGTATGAAGCCGATCGGCTAATCGGACCGGAGCGCATCGAAAGCAGTGGCCAGCACCAAATTCGCCTTCAACAACGAAGCAGGTCATCGCCTTTCAGGGATCCTTGAGACGGGATCCGTACCCATCCACGCCTACGCCATCTTCGCGCATTGCTTCACCTGCGACAAATCCTCGCTCGCCGCGGTCAGGGTGAGCCGGTCGCTTGCAAAGGTCGGTATCGGCGTCCTTCGCTTCGACTTCACCGGTCTTGGCGAGAGCGAGGGCGAGTTCGGGCGCGGATTGTCTGGTGATGTTCGCGACATCGTGTCGGCAGCGACCGCGATGGCACGCGCGGCGATGGCACCTCAGCTCCTGATAGGTCACAGTTTCGGGGGGGCTGCCGTGCTGGCTGCGGCTGGCGCGCTCGATGAAGTCAAGGCGGTCGTGGTCATCGGCACTCCTTTCGACGCCGAGCACGTTCTTACCCATCTTGGCACCGTGCTGGACAACGTGGCAGGCGACGGTCGTGTCCCCGTCTCGATCGGCAGCCGCGAGTTCTGCTTGGGGTCCAGCTTCGTCGAGGACATCCGTGCTCAGCATCAGCAGCCTCGTATCGCCGAACTGGGCCGGGCCTTGCTGATCCTGCATTCACCTCTGGATGAAATCGTTTCCATCGCGAACGCCTCCGAAATCTTCCTGGCAGCCCGTCACCCGAAGAGCTTCGTCTCGCTCGATCACGCCGATCATCTACTCCGAAAAGAGAATGACGCCGCCTACGCCGCAGAGGTGATCGGTGCGTGGTCCCGCCGATATCTCGACGCCGCGGTCACGGACCCGGTGGCTCCCGTGCGTGGCCTCCGCGTCGAGGAAACTGGCATGGGCAGGTTCCAAGTGAGGGTCGTCGGCCCCTCCGCCAGTTTTCTCGTCGATGAGCCGGTGAGCGTTGGAGGGCTGGGTTCTGGGCCGTCGCCCTACGACCTGATCGCCGCAGGTCTTGGCGCGTGCACAGCGATGACGTGCCGGATGTACGCTGATCGCAAAGGATGGTCCCTAGATCGGACGATCGTCGAGGTGGGGCATACGGGCAGGCACGGCGCGGCGCGCGAGACCTTTTCCCGGCGAATCGGTTTCGAGGGCGGGATCGACGAAGATCAGCAGGCCCGGCTGCTTGAGATCGCTGATCGCTGTCCAGTCCATCGCACCCTTACCGATGGTGCGATGGTGACGACCGGTCGCATCATCGACGGCGTACACGACGATGGAACACCCGACATTCCAGGAGACCACGCTCGGCGAGTCGTTGAGGCCTGCACCGATGGCGACCTAAATGAAGCCCTGAGAGCCCTCGCAGCCGACCGGAGAAGGGGGACGGGCGAGCATGCCTGATCTTCAGCGCCTTCCTCCCCGATGCGAGGCGTATGGACCGCCTTTCGAACGTATCCCCAGCCGCCCGGCGTCGATCTTCGCGCAGCGCATGTCCGGACCGTCGTCCGGCCAGTCGTTCGAACGCGGTGCTAGCACGCGCCCTTGTTCGATGATCTGTCCTGCCGAACGCGGCATGTTTTCGCGCAAGGCGACCGCTGACCCGACCCTACCGTCGGTCGATCTGGACCTCACGTTGGTTTCGGCGGCACCTGGGTCGCGTACCGCCTATTCGCCTCGCCGGCGTCATGCGTCGGGGCCGTGTCGCGGTCGCCGGCTTGATGCACCTCGCGATGATTTGGCGCATGCCGACAACTCCGAACCGCAAGCCATCGGAAGGTGCTTCGCGGACCGGATCCCTTGAACAGGAGATGATCTCGTGAACGGGATGGTCCGCAGCGATGCCGCCGACGATCTGCCAGCGGTGGATCCGACGGCTACACCATCCGGCAAGCCGATGTCACCACAGCCTCATCTGGAGGTGAGCGGCCAGCGGGAGGACGCCGGTCGCCATGGCGACGACGAGTTCGACAGCGGCACCAATATCATAGCCGGGGACCGGGTCCCGAAGCATACCCCCGAAGCGGAGCGCGCTCGCGTTGCGCGCGAGCGGGGACGTCCGCCTCTCGTCCCGGGGGCCAAGTACCGGTAACCGTCGGCCCGGCGTCACCGAGCCGGTCGACCGCCGTGGTAGAAACATTAGAGGCGGCGGGCCGATCTCCGACTGACCCCCGCAGGGTCTCGGGCCGTGGCGGTCGCTTAAACTGGTTAAGCTTGGGCAACGCCTTTTGCTGATACTGAGCTTCACCCGGGATCATCCTGTCTAGGCGCTTCCCGATATGCCGATGAAGCCTGGCGCTGGGCTCGACGCAATCGACCTGCCGACCTCGTCTCTAGAGAGTTGACGCCATGGCCCACCAGCCCGAGTTTTTGGAAAGCAGCGGACCGGCCGAGATATCTGTCGAGCGCATGACGTTCCTAGGCAAGATGGTAGAGACCTGCATCGTCACCCGAGATCACCGTCGATGCATGGAGGGTCTATGGCGCCTCGGTATAGGCCCATGGCAGGTGTTCACGTTCAGCCCCGAAAACACGACCGATCAGACCTATCAAGGGAGACCCAGTGAGTTCGTACTGACGGTTTGCTTCGCGGAGATGGGTGACATGATCTGGGAAGTCATCGAGCCTGTCTCAGGAGATACCATCTTCCGTGACTTCCTGGATCAGCATGGGGAGGGAATCCACCACACTGCTCATGACTGCAATGACATTCCGTTCGAAGCGCGGCTTGAAGAATTCGCTCGGCGGGGATTCAAGCTGATTCAGTCGGGTAGCTGGATGGGTGCGAACCACTTCGCCTTCTTCGGCACCGAAGACGCCACCACGACGTGCTTCGAGACCTATGTCTTTCCTGGCGACTGGACCTACCCCGAGCCGGACAGATGGTATCCGGCCAAGCCGTAGTCGCGTCACCATCGACGGGGTCGCAGGCGGCAACCTAACTTCGCGCCGAGGAGCAGAAGATGACCCGTGAACGTAAGCGGAGCAATGCCGACCAAGTACGCGCGACGACGTTCAACGATCTGACCGGCTATGACCAAGGCGGGTCCATCACGGAAGTCGAAACCACTTTGAAGAAGGGTCGACTGAACACCTACGACGTCACGCTGGCGGCGTTCGCCTTTAACGCTCCCGGGTATATCGCGGCTTCCGCAATTCCCCTAATCTATGGAGTAGTCGGGCACGCAGCGCCGCTTTCAATCCTGATTGCGTTCTTGTTTCCCATGTGCGTTTTGGCATTCTGTCTGATCCGCCTGGTGCGGGCAGCGCCTTCGGCCGGCGGCGTCTTCACCTTTACCGAGCGTTTCGTCCACCCCGGTGCCGCTACGATTCTGGGTTGGACCTATACCGTCATGGCCGCGACCACCGCTCCGCTCACCGCAGTCATAGGTGCCCAGTATATCCAAGCGCTCTTCCCTTCCCTGGCCGGGGACTACCAAGCGCGGATCACCGGCACGGTGATGCTGGTCGTGTTCTCGGTAATCAGCAATTTCGGCGTGGAATTGACGGCTAAAATCGCGGGAGTGCTGCTCGCGTTCGAGATCTTCGTCGTTGCCGGTCTCGGTCTTTGTGGCCTCATCGCTCCTCAGGTCCACGACATACCTGTCCTGTCGCTCTATTCAATCGGCGCAGCAGGTGACTTGATGGCGGTTGGTCAAGGTATCCTATTCGGTGTCTTCATGCTCGCGAACTTTGACTCGGCGATCAACTTCATCGAAGAGTCCAAGGTGCCGGTACGTACCGTTCAGCGGTCGCTGGTCTTGGTCCTCTGTCTGGCGCTCGTCGTCTATAGTCTCGCGGCAATCGGATGGCAGTTCGCCGTCCCGATACCAGAGCTGATCAAGGCAAGCGCGACGCCGGGTGACAGTCCAATCGCATCCGTCGCTGCGGTCTATCTGCCACACTCGCTCACATGGATTGCGTCTCTAGTCGTCGTTACGTCCAGCTTCGCGGGCATGCAGGCGTCGCTCAACTCAGGCGCACGGACATTGTACCGTATGGGAGAAGAAGGACATCTTCCGGCGAAGGTTTGCCGAGTCAATCGTCATCAAGCACCTTCCAACGCGATTTTCGGCCTAGCGTTTGCAGGCGTCATCGCAGTCTGGCTCCGGCCAATCGCGAATCTTGTCTGGTATATCGACACTTTCACGATCACGCTGGTGCTGTCCTATGTGGCGATGCTCGCTGCGTACATTCGGCTCGTATGGTCGAAGCATCTTCGTTTGACGGCTTCGGCCTTGTCGCTTCTTCCCACGCTGGCGCTCGTCATGCTTGCCTATGTCGCGTATTCGGCGGGCATCTCGTCGTCAGACCCGTCCGCCAAATACAACGCCTGGTACATCGGCACGGCCGTACTGCTGAGTGGCTGGCTGCTCGTGTTCCTGAACCGTCGGCGGCGCAAAGCGCATCAGTCGGATCACGACACCAGAATAAATGAAGGGCGAGCAGGCGGTCCCACGGCGGACTGACGGCCAGGGTATAGCGCAACGAGGGGCCAGGTGGGGACGAGGCGGTAAATGGCTCCGCACGGAATGGGCCAACGTCATCCAAGTGCGCAGCAACGGCGTGCCGATAACCGGCTCCACCTTATAATTCCTGACCGATCAGCTCAACTGAGACACCCGTCGTGCGAGGACAACGGTCGGATCAACGTCGCGGTCTCCACGACCCGGACCGTAGGATCCGTAAGGTCGAGACCGTCTACAAACAGTTGATCCGCGAGTGGTGCTAGGTGCTTCGCGCCAAGAGCGTCTGCCTGGGCGTACCGCTGGTGCCGCTGGACGACGAAGCGGAGCCACGGACAGTACGGAAGCGCAGCGCAATGCCTCAACGGTGGAAATGCGAGATCAAGGCCAAGCTGCCGGCATAGTCGACGCAAGTAGCTTGCGCACGTTCATCTCTGGGCTTCGGTTGACGGACGTCAACATAGCAAATTGCCTGCCACGACCGTCCGGTGGAGTTCGGTCGGGCCGTCCCAAATTCGCATCGTCCGCAACTTCGAAGCCATCAAGTGTAACTGCAGCTCGCGCGCAGGCCCATCGCGTAGTGGTGTTGCATGTCGCGGTCGACGATCGTTAAACCAGACCGGTCGCGTCCGCCTTGATCATCGAGATCTCGAGCCGGACGTCGTGTCCCTCATCGAGCGTCCAGGCACAATCATAGTTCATCAGGCGTGTGGCGTGGACCCGGGTAGCGGGCTTCGCCGTCGCGCATCTTTGCTTGATTTTATCTTCGATTGCCAAATCCGATATGTTCATATTGTCTGTTTGGAACGCCACTTTGACTTCACAGGTTTTCGAATCGACAATAGACAGCAAGCGTAGTCTTGAAATCATCAATCAAGCTAGGGTCCTCGTTATGACAAGCATGTCAGCCTCGTCTGTGATTGCGAAGTGCGAACGAATATCAAGATATCGAAATCTCGAATTCGCGTTTTTTGCAGGTATAGCGCTCACCATAGGATGGTCGGGCAATGCAGCCGCTGCGACGTTCTCCGGTGCCGTCTACGCCGGAACTAACAAGCTTGACGGTAATTCGCTCTCCGCATTTGGCCGTAATGCCAACGGCACACTCACACCGATCGGCAACTATGCGACTGGCGGTCTGGGCGGCATTTTGGCGCCCGGCACTACCAACGATCCGCTTGCCGGTTCCGATGCCGTGTTTAATGCCGACAACCGGTTTATCTTGGCTGTCAATGCTGGCAGCAATACGATCTCGTCCCTTCGGGTGAATCGCGATTTCAGCCTGTCACTCGTCAACACCGTATCGACCGGCGGAGTTGGCCCGAACAGCATTGCCTACCGTAACGGACTTGTTTACGTCTCTAATGCCGACACCGATGGCAAGTATACTTCGATTTCTGATCAAAGCGGCAACATCACCGGCCTTAGGCTTGACAAGACCACAGGCATGCTGACGCCAATCGCAGGCTCGACCCGCGAACTCGGTGTTCGTCCAGCAAATGTCGTGTTCTCAACAGATGGCAAGCACGTCCTTGCTTCAGGACAGAACGCAGGCGGAGCCCTGCTTCCTGAGCAAAGTTTGTCGCAACTGCAGAGCTTCGGCGTGCAGGCGGACGGCAATCTGACTGCTGGGGCGCAGGGTACCGTCATATCGACTTTGCCGGGCAGTCCGACCGGGCGCAATCTGCCGTCGACAATCGGTTTTGACATCGTCAAGCGGGGCGGTGCCGAGATCATTGTCGCGACCGAATCTCGCGAAATCCAACCCGACGGCATTCTTGGCGGGCTAGAACAACTTCAGACAGGTTCTGTATCGACATGGAAATTGAACGCCGATGGCTCGATGACACCTCTCTCTCAGGATGTTCTTACAGGTCTTTTCAAGACCGGCCCGAGCCTGACCGGTGGACCGGTCAGCACATGCTGGGTCATCATTTCGCCCGATGGCCGGACATTTTGGACGGCGAGTGCGGCGGACGCCGCAATTTCTAGTTTCAAATTGGACGCCGACGGCATTGCGACTTTGATCGACGACCGCGCCGCTGTTGGCATTCCCGCGGTTCCCGGCCTCCCCGACCCATTCGTCAACGCGGATCTGTTCGACGATATCGCGGTAAGCGCCGATGGCAGATACATCTACCAGCTGCTTGGTCAGAAGGGGGGTATAAATGTTTATAACGTCGGCGCCGATGGTTCTTCATTATCGTTCTTGGAACAAACCACGGGACTGCTGCCCGAACTCAATATCACAGGTTTGGTATCGGTGACCGCGTCGGTGCCTGAGCCAGCGACTTGGGCGCTGATGATCGGTGGTTTCGGCATGATTGGTTTCACCATGCGTCGCCGCAGCACTGAACTTGTCCGCAGCGGCAAGGTCGGGAAAGCTTACGAACGATAGAACTGTTTATTTTATGCCGTTTGCAATGCGGCGTTGCGCTCAAAGACGTCAAGCATGCGCTGTAATCTTTCACAGGCATGCCTGACCGTATGCGACAGGTGCGTCGTAGAATGAGAATGCGCACTCTTCCATGTCGAGCGTAGCTGGATCAGTGGCAAGGTCTGCCGCGCTGACGCAAGGACGCGCATTGAGCTTATAGCGGGGCTGCGTTTGATCTGCCCCTGCCCGAGTGGTCCATCAATATGATCGTCTGGATCACGAAAAGGGACCAGGAGTGCCGAGCAGGAGGGTATCCGTCAGGTGCGCCTTGCCGGGCCGGCATGGTTGGCTGACGTGGAGCTGGTGCAAGCGACGGTGTTTGCACCGGTGTCAGCGCCGGTGCGATGATTCAGGTGACGGTGTTTTCGCGTGTTGGGCGGTGTCGCGCGTGGATGGGTGAGCAGAAGCGGACGCTGGTCGCGGCGATGTGCGAGCCGGGCGCGAACGTTGCTGAGATTGCGCTCTGCGCCGACCTTCGGCCGAGCCAGCGCACCGTTGGCGGCGGAGGCAACAAGGCAATAACAATGGTCTCGGACCACTCGGTGGAGGCCGATCACTTCGCGGAGAGGAGCGACTGATCTCGGCGACGACGACCGGCGGAACTGGGTCAGGTCACCAAAACCGGAGAAGGACGATGATCAGCTACGCTCGGTGCTAGTCCAGGCCCTCAGGTGGGTCACATCCGCTTTGGCAAGATTCGGGTCAAAGCAGCTTCAAGCGTGATGCCGAAAACGATGTGCGACATGGCTTCTAGCCCATGGCGTGCGGCGTCGATGCGCCACGGCGGTGGCTTCAGGCCGGCCAGTGCGAGACCCGTCTCGCCAACAATGGTCCATACGCCGAGGCCGTAGAGCGTCCCGCCGCCCCTCCTGACAGCCGGCCAGCGATCGCTTAGCACGCCATATAGCGCACCCAGACCGACCCCTGTCGCGAAATGCACGACTGTACCGCCGACGCGGGCCTCGCTGGGGCCGAGTCGATGACCGGCTGCTTGGCTGACGATTACGGCGACCTTCTCTGGTGGTGACACCAGACCGTCGGGAGCCGGCGGCAGCTTGGTAAGTCCCCACGCGCTCTGGAATACCATCACCGCCGCCGATGATACGATGCCGGCGAGTGCTCCGGCGGCTGCGCGCGCGGCGACACCCGGCAGTTCCGCCGGGCGCGGATCGAAACGGAAAACCTTGAACGGCAAATCGAGACGATCGCCGGGTCGAGCCAGCGCTGGCGAGCGCGGCAATTGGGTGCAGACGCAGTATATCGCCCCATCCGGGCCGCGCATTAATCCGTCGGGCCAGAACATATCGTCGCGCTTAACGGGCTCGTCGTAGCTGCGGTCGATGCTGGAGACACGCCCGATGGCGTTTGTCTCGATCACCGTCAGATAGACATTATCATCCTCGTCCATGCACATGCCACCCGAGTTCGGCTTGTCGGCATAGCGTTCGAGCCTTGCTGCTAGCGCCGCGTCATCGAGCGCCGGGTCGAGCAAATCGGCGACCTGCAGCCGCCATAACGAATGACCGTTGAGTGGCGACAAATACAGCCAGCGCCCGGCGCGGTCCATGACGATACCGTCGACACCGACGTGAAGCGCGGTGCGCGAGCCGTCGAGTTCGTTGCGTTCGATCCTTTTGCCGTCGATGACCAGCGGCCGGCGCTCAGCCATGATCCCTTCAGCTCCTTCGAGCCGCCGTTCGGCCGTGCCGGTCTCTATATCGACCACGATGAGCGCGGCCCGGCTGCCGTCGCCGCCGCCGCCAGCGCCCTCGTCGGCTATATAGACCTTGCCGCGTACCTCATCGACGACGAAGTCGTTAGGCTCGGAGAACGGTGTCGTCACCTCGGGAGGCAAGGGTATTACCCGCCACAGAGCATCGGCGCGCGTGTCCCAGACCACGAGTTTGGGCTGGATCTGGGAGCGCGTTCCCATATCTGCGAGCCAGATTCGACCCTGGCTGTCATCGTGTAAACCGAGCACCGCGTCGAGATAGGCCATCGGCTCATCTCCCGGCGTATTCCACGCGAGATTAGGGAAAGGTGATAGTGACCCGTCGGCCTCGAAGATCGATACGCGGTGCGGCGTTTCGTACATCGGATGATGACTAACGACGAGCTGCCCACTGGCAGTAAATGCGCCGTTGCCGAGCGGCGTGTCGGTGCTCGCGTAGATCGTCGATGCTAGCCGGTTCATAGCGGTTGCTCCGTGGTGACCAGCCCCGGGGCGAGGTCGGTGATGTCGCGCGTGCCGGTCAGCGCCATACAATCTAGCAGTTCCTGGCGCAGCAGATCGAGCGCCCTGGTTGCGCCCTTGCCACCGTGCGCGGCCAACCCGTACGTCCACGCCCTGCCGCTGAGGCAGCCATGCGCACCGCGGCCCATAGCGCGGACGATGTCGAAGCCAGTCAGCACGCCGCTGTCCCAAAGCACCTCCACCTCGCTGCCGACGGCGCGCGCAATTGCGGGAAGCACCGATATCGTCGACGGCGCGCCGTCGAGCTGACGGCCGCCATGGTTCGAGACGACGATGGCATCGGCACCGAGATCGACCGCCCGGCGCGCGTCGTCGACCGTCAGGATACCCTTGAGAATGAGCCTGCGGGGCCACAGCGACCGTACCCAGCGGATCGTCTCGGCGTCGATCGACGCATCGAGATTGGCATTGACCCACGCCGCAAGCGCCAAGACGTTTTTCGCCTCCGGGTGTTCCTGCGCCATCGTCGCGAAAGTCCAGCGGCGGCTCGAGAGCATATGGACGAGCCATGGCAGGTGGCCGAGTATGTTGACGACGTTGCCAGCGGTCACCCGGATCGGCGAGGTTAGGCCGTTGCGGTTATCGGCCCAGCGCTGGCTGTGGACGTGGACGTCGAGCGTCACTACAAGCGCCGAACAGCCGGCGGCATCGGCGCGGCGGATAAGATTCTCATTTACCGACCGCTGCTTCATCATATAAAGTTGTGACCAGAACGGTCGGGTCGTCGCCGCGGCGACATCTTCGATCGACGCAATCGAAAAGCCCGACAGGCAGAACGGCAACCCCGCCGCCTCTGCCGCGCGCGCCGCAAGGAGCTCGCCATCAGGCCAGACAATTCCGACCATGCCGACGGGGGCGAGCGCTAGCGGCATGCTTGCGGCGTCGCCTGCAAGGCTGGTCGCTGTCTTGATATGCGAGACGTCGTTCATCGTTGTGCCGGAGAACGTCAACGCGTCAAGATCTGCGCGATTGCGGGCGAGGGTCAGTTCGCGATACGATCCGCCTGCGACATACTCGTAAACCGGTTTTGGCAGCCGCGACTGCGCGGTGCGCCGCAAGTCGTCGATGTTGATCGCGTCCATGGCTCAGACCTCGATGAAGTCACGGATCAGGGCGGCCGTGGCCTGCGGGCGTTCGAGCGGGAGCAGGTGTCCGGCGTCGGGTACAATACGTAATGTCGCGCCGGTCAGACCGCGAGCAATTGCCGGCGCCGTCGCTTCGCCCATGACTTGGTCGTCATCGCCGCTGACGACCAGCGTACGGAGCGTAATACAGCGCGTTGCTGCCGAAATGTCGTCACGGCTGCCGTGTTCGAGCCACCACCGCCACGCCGGTTCGGCAACGCGTAGTTCGTCATCGACCACAATGCTCAACGCCTGTGGCGACAAGCGGCTGCCGATTGAGCCGAGGTTCTTGCGTGCGATCAGGCGGTTGCCAAAAGCGTCGAGGTTCGCCTGCCGGTCCGCATCGGACATCGGCTCGGGAGTTGGCGGTGACGCGGCAAGGAGGATCAATCCGGTCAGCCCGACCGGTCGCCGCGCCGCTAGGGCTAGAGCGATCTTGCCGCCCATCGAATGGCCGACCGCGACGAACGGTGTATCGCCAGCAATTGTCGAAAATGCATCGGCATAGCCGTTTAGAGACAGGTCGCGCGGCGCCGGCGTACCGCCGAAACCCGGCAAGTCGGGGACGATACAGTCAATGTCGCCGCCGATCGCGTCGACGAGCGCAGCCCAGGATCGCGACGACCCGCCGAAATAATGTGCGAAAACCAGCCGCGGTCGGTTCATGTCCGGCGATCTCCCGGAAGCACGTCGCTCAGCACCTGCCGCGCTGATTCGACGACCAGATGCGCGCCGCCGGTGTCGCCCTTCAGCATAGTCGACATAAACTTGCGTGCTTGCTCGAAGCTGATGTGCGGCGGCAGCGGCGGCACCTCGGGATCGGTCTTCACTTCGATCACTGTCGGACAGTTGCTCGCCAGCGCCGCATCCCACGCCGCTCCAAGCGCGTCGGGATCGTCAACATAGATTGCATTCAAACCAAGCGACTCGGCGAACTTTGAATACGCGACGTTAGGAATGAGTTGCGTCGCGTCGAAGCGCGGCTCTCCGAGCATGACGCGCTGCTCCCACGTCACTTGGTTCAGGTCCTCGTTGTTGAACACACAGCAGATCCACGTCGGGCTGATCCAGTCACGCCAATATTTCTTGACAGTGATCAACTCGGCCATGTTGTTCATCTGCATCGCACCGTCGCCGACCAGTGCGATTACCGGTCGGTCGGGATGGGCGAATTTAGCGGCGATCGCATAGGGCACCGCTGCACCCATCGACGCGAGGCCACCCGACAACGACGCCATCTGGCCGCGCTTGATCCTGAGATCGCGGGCATACCAGTTGGCGCAACTGCCTGAGTCGCTGGTGATGATCGCGTTGGCAGGCAGGCGGGGCGACATTTCCCAAACGACACGCTGCGGGTTGACCGGCGTCGCATGCATGAAAGCACGGTTCTCGATCGTCGTCCACCAGTCGGCAACATCGGCTTCGATCTTGTTCCGCCAGGACCGGTTCGTCTTTCGGGTCAGCAGGGGGAGCAGCGCGCGCAGAGTTTCGGCACTATCGCCATGAAGATTGACCTCGCTTGGATAGCGCATCCCGAGTGTTTGCGCCTTGATGTCGATATGGACACAGCGCGCCTGACCGTCTTTGGGCAGGAACTCCGCCCAAGGAAAGCTGGTGCCCACCATTAGCAACGTGTCGCATTCGTCCATCATATTCGACGATGGCTCAGTGCCGAGCAACCCGATGGTACCGGTGACGAACGGCAGGTCGTCGGGCAGCGCCGCTTTGCCGAGAAGCGCCTTGGCAACGCCGGCCCCGAGTGCGTCAGCAACCGCAATAACCTCGTCGTGCGCGTGCATCGCGCCCGCGCCGATCAGGATAGCGACCCTTGTACCAGCATTGAGCACCGCCGCCGCATGGCTCAGTTCGGTGTCGTAGGGCACGATCTTAGGATAAGCATAGCCAACACCCGACCGGACGAAACCATGTTCACGCATCGGCTGCTCCATGGCCTGCATCTGCAAATCGGCGGGCAAGATGACGACGGTCGGCGCGCGATTGGCCTGGGCGACACGGCATGCCTGGTCGATAACATGACGCGTCTGCGCTGGAGCGACGACCTCCTGGACATAATCGGCAACGTCGGCGAACAGGCGGTCGAGATTGAGTTCCTGCTGGTAATGGGCGCCCCGGACAGTCTGCGCGGCCTGACCAGTGATCGCCAAAACCGGCTGGTGGTCGAGCTTCGCATCGTACAGTCCGGTGACCATATGCGACGCGCCCGGGCCGCCGGTCGAAATGCAGACGCCCATCGTGCCGCTGAACTTAGCATACGCCGATGCCATGAACGCCGCCATTTCCTCGTGCCGCGCCTGAACGTAGCCGATCCGCCCTTCAACACGCTGCAAAGCGGCAAAGGTACCGTTGATGCCGTCGCCCGGGTAGCCGAACATCAGCCGGACGCCCCAGTCGTGAAGTCGTTCGATGATAAAATCGCCAACAGTCTCGGTCATGGTCGCCTCAATTCATGTATCTGATTTAACCTGAACGCCCGGATATATTGTTCAGACCTCAACCTTGAGCTTGGCCGGCATCGTCGTCGTTTCGAACAACTCGCCATGCGGTACGATCGTAATCTGCCCGAACTCCTCGAGCAGCATACGATAGGCAGCTGCAACCGGGCGTGGATTGCGGTCGAGATCGTAGAGGCCGCATGGGTTGACGTTGCCGTTCTTGACGCCAAGCGCCGTATCCCAGTCGATCTGGTCGATTAGACTGTACCAAGTGAAACCGAGTACCGGCACTCCGTCGCGGCGCATCTTCAGGACATTCATCCACTGCTTCCACAGCCAAGTCGGCGCGGCGGCAGCGTCGAAGACGTTCGTCTCGGTGTGCATAACGGGTTTTTTGTAGCGATCGTGATAGGCGCGTGTGATGTTGTACCAGCCGAGCACATCTTCGGCTGGGCACATCCCGCCGTCGGGCTTCAGAATGCGTTCGTTGTGCCCGTAATAATCGTTGCCCATGATCTGATACCCCGGCGGCTCGCCGGCCATGAACCAGTCGTATTCCTCGCGCGTCAGCCCGTTGTCTGCCATCCAGTGGTCGACCTCGGCGTCGAACGGAAAAGCGTAGAGCAGGTCGAGCGCGATGAAGCGCTGCTTGTTCTGCAGCCGCACCGCGTCGGAAACCGTCGCCCGCGCCTCATGCAGATACTCGGCGCTTTCCGACTGCACGATGACGCAGTCCGGACGGCGCGCCGCAATCGCCTGATTGCCAAGAATGCTGGCGGCAACGCAATGTTTGAGTGCATTGACAAAGCTTCGATCATCCTTGCGCTGCTCGTTCCACAACCCGTCTTTCGCCGACAGGCGCGCATTGACGTAGATTTCATTGACCGGCGTGTAATAGCGCACCCATGGATAGCGTTCCGCAACGGCATCGCAATAACCGTGGAAAAGCATGGGGAAGTCGGGGTTCTGGAAATTGCCGATCCAGTCCGGAACTCCGAAATGGCAGAGATCGAGTATCGGGGTGATGCCCAGCCGCTTGATTTCGGCCATCACAAGATCGGCGAACTCCCATTCGAACTTGCCCGGCCCCAGCCAGACACGGTGGATCGGAAGGCCGTAGCGCAAGACCTTGATGCCGAGCTCGGAGGTCAGGCGCAGGTCGTCACGCCAGCGATCGTAATGACCGCATTCGAGCAACTGGTCGCGCCGCGTGCGCCCATTGTCGATGGTAGGATTGGAGCATTCGATACCCGTTGCGAACATGAAGTTGCTAGCATTGCCCGTAGGCAGGCCGCTGCCGTCGCCACCGCGCGCACCGCCGAACTCGTCCCCGGCGTAGTTGCCGTCACCGAACTTGCGCTTGACCATATCGAGAAAACCAGTGGCCATCAGGTGTCTCCACGCTTGTTCCGGCTCAGGAAGCGGTCCGCAGTTCGCAGCGACAGCGCCATGATCGTCAGCGCGGGATTCGCGGCGAGCGCACTCGGGAACACCGAATTGTCGCAGATTGTCAGGCCGGGGACGTCGTGGACCCTACCGTCGGCGTCGACAACCGAGGTCGCGCGATCGTCACCCATTCGCGCGGTGCCGATTGTATGGGCGAAACGGTCGAACGACCAGACGTCGTGCGCACCCGCGGCGTCCCAGATCTGCCGCATGACACGCTCGGCGTGGGCGGTAAGGCGGCGTTCATTGTCGCCAGCCGTGAAACGGATCAGCGGCTTAGGAAGGCCACGTGCGTCGAGTTCATCCGAAAGCACCATTTCATTACCGCTGTGAGGCAGGCAATCGCCGAGAATGTTGATGCCAGCGACATGATTATAGCCGCGCATGTGCCGCCTTAGATCCTCGCCCCATAATCCGCGACCGCGCGCTATCTGGCCGGCATAGGTCAGAGGCATGACGCCGATCGATTGGAGCAAGTAGCCTCCGGCGAAGTCGGCGTCGGCAGGACGGTGCGTATCTTCCGAGATCAAGCCGCCGGGAATGCCCTTGTACGGGCGGATCATATCGTCGAACGATCCCCAAACCTGCATGCCTGTGTGCGCCATGAAGTTCTTGCCGAGTTGGCCACTGGCATTTGCCATGTCATTGATCATCAACAACCGTGGCGTCTCGATTGCACCTGCACACAGAAAGGCGTGAACGCATTTCTGGCGGTGCTCGGCGCCCCTGTGGGTATACACCACGCCGGTTACCGCACCTGTCCGATTACGTTCGAAACTTGTCACGAAGCACTCGGTGCGCAACTCGGCACCGTGCATCAGAGCAAGCGGGATATACGTGACATCCATGCTCGCCTTGGCGCCGGTTGAGCAGCCCGCCTGGCAGAAACCGCGATTGCTACACGCAGGCCGCCATCCGACGCCGGGCTGAAAATACGACCCCGACAGCGCGGCGTTGGCGGCCGCCGATGTGCGGATACCAAGGGTGCCGCACGCCCGCTCCATCAATTGGGCGGCACCGTTCAGCGGCAGCGGCGCGAGCGGGTAGCTTGTAGCGCGCGGCGGCCCCCACGGATAATGCGCAGGGCCCGAAACGCCGAGAAAAGCCTCAATCTCGTCATAATAGGGGGCCAGGTCGTCGTAGTCGATCGGCCAGTCCGCACCGACGCCGAATTCCGTCCGGAGGCGAAAATCGTCTGGCTGCGCGCGCGGCACGTATGCCGTGTAGTGAAGCGTCGAGCCGCCGACGCCGATACCCGAATTGTTCTTGCCGAAAGCCAGCGGGTCATCACCGCCGCTCAACCGTTCGTCCATCCAAAAAAGCTTGTTTTGAGCCTCTTCGTCGGTCGCGAAGTCGGCCGCGGGTGACCAGTGGACACCAGCCTCGAGAGCCACGACCTTGAGCCCGGCGGCGGCTAGCCTGGCCAACAGCGGTGCGCCGCCTGCGCCCGTTCCGATGACGACAGCATCGACAGGGTCGTTGGCCGCAAAACGATTGGTCATGATTGGGATGATGTTTCTTTCGCCAAGGGCTCGGGCTCGTGCGGCGCTCGCGCGCCGATGCCGACATCCTGCCAGCCGCGAGCGTCAGCCATCCCGAGGTAGCCGATTTCTTCCTGAGCGGCAGGATGCGAATAATCGATGTCGACGAGCAGCGACAACAGCTCCGTGAACCACAGCGCCGGATCAAGCTCTCCCCAACCGGGAGCACTCACGCGGCCGAACTGGATCTCACGAAGTAGATCGTCCTGTTGGGATACCGACAATTGCGCGAATGTCCTGCCGTAACCGGCGTCCGCTGCCGCGTCGACGGCGGAAAGACCGCGCTGATGCGCCTCGATGTCGTTCGGAAGCTTCGCAAAACGCCAGCCGTCGCCGCTGCCACTAGCCAACCGGTCGTGCATTTCGCGCGCATGGTCGATCGGTGCGGAGCGTCCACCTTGGGGCAGAAGCCGCGCCGCGATCGCTTCCAAAGCTTTGAACTGGCCGGCGTCGAAAACTGCGACACCGGTTCGCGGCTTAGAGTCCAGCCGTGTGCGAAGCGCCGTGCTGGTCGCAGGCGTCATGAACGGGCCGTCGATTAGGTCTGTCACCGTTCCGGTGGGCCAGGCACAGTCAAAAGTCGGGTTAACGCTCATGTGGCGCGACCGTCGATTCAGAGGCGAGACCATCGAACATGACCGAGGCTTTCATTGTCAGCGGGCGATACCGCATCAACGCGAAGCGACAAGCATACTTGACCGCACGAAAACTCGCTCCGTTCGGTTTCAGGTGCAACGGCGCTAAACCGTTAATCGAGCCAAGCGGCGACCAAAAAGCGCAATAACTCCGAAGATGTAGCATGAAAAGGTGATGGCGAATGCAACGCCCCCGCAACCGGCACGCGATCGGCTCGTTTGCGTAGGCCATATTTTGCAGCTGCTATGTAGCCACGACCTGACGTGGACTATCGTCGCTCGCTTCAGGTTGAATAAGGCGGTTCGGAGGCGGATTAGGCGAACGCCTAACTTGCAAACTCCCCTCGGCCTAATACGGCTTGGTCGCCCTAGTTTACGATCCTGCTCGCACGTTAGGCAATGACGTTGAATGGGGCGCGTGACCAAAATCGTATGTCTGCGAGCCTCTCTTCATCCTTTTTAACCGCCGCCATGCGAACACGAAAAATGCAAGCTTACTTTGATCCCGGCTCCGAGCCGGACGGCGTATACGTCGAGCTGGTGTCCGCCCTCTTTCTCGTGCTCTGGCCAACGCTCATCATGGCAATGATCTTCATCACTGTGGCGGCGGTCTCCTACCGTACCTCGACGGGCCTGATCGCCGTCTTGGCGGCAAGCGTCGGCGTGACCGGCGCCGCAGCGTCGGCGGTCAAAATGCTCTTATTATACGCCTTTCGGGACCGACGGTCGGAGCGGGCCCTTACGGTTGCGCAGGCGAGGCAGTGGGAGCGCGGCTACGCTTATTGCACGTGGGTCTTCTCAATTGCGGTTGGCGGTCTCGCGGCGGTGAACTTCAGCCGCCCATCAGCGGTGTCTCAGTCTCTCGCAGCCGCCCTGATGTTCGGCTACTGCGCTGGCGTGATCGTTCGCGGATTGGTGCGACCCCGAATGTGCACGGTATCGCTGCTGCTTGCCGCGGTGCCTGTCGTGGCCGCGGCGGTGCTGAACGGCCGTTCCGGAGATTATCTTGTGGCCGCGATCTATGCCGTGTTCCTACTGGGCAGCGTTGAGAGCGTGTGGAGCGGTTATAGAGTCGCGGCGGGTCAGATTACCCAGCGCGATGATATGGCGACCGTGGCGCGGCACGATGTCCTGACCGGGCTCGCGAACCGCCTCGGGCTTCGCGAGAGTTTCGATCGGATCATGAAGTTCAACGACCACGACGACGTGAGGCTTGCCGTCCACTGTCTCGATCTCGACCATTTCAAGCCGGTCAATGACCGTTTTGGTCACCCTGCCGGCGACGACCTGCTGCGCCAAGTGGCGGAACGGGTGCGCTCGGTCATCGGGCCAGGCGATGTCGCCGCCCGCACCGGCGGCGATGAGTTCGTCGTCGCGCAACGCGCGGCGCGCAGTCATCACGAGGTACGACTTTACTCGCAGCGGTTGTGCAGCGTCATCTGCGCTCCCTATACCGCCAAGGGACACGTCATCCACGTCGGTGTTAGCGCCGGCTTCGCAGTCGCTGGCCCGAGTAATGTGACGTTGGATGGACTGATCGCGATCGCGGACGAAGCGCTGCTGCTGGCAAAACGTGAAGATCGTCGCGGGGCGGCTGTGGCGGGGGTGATCGAAGATCCGACTTGATCGAATATCCGACTTGATTGAAGAGAATGCCCACGATGCTTTCAATGCGCGAAATTAATTTTGTCCAATGTTCGCACCTGACCCTTGTAGATCACAAACTTCGCTGTCAGCGATGGGTGGTTACGATATGCATGCAAAAATCTACGTCGCGGAAGATATGAGTTCCGGCCACAAGCCTGACAAACTGGTGAGACCGCACTGCGAACGGCAAAAGCGGGATGGCACAGGATTAAAGTCGGTCTCCCCCTTAGAGGGTCGTCGGTGACTGCACCGCCTAACGTCCGTCTAATCAGGGCCGCCCAAGGTGTTGTAGCGAACAGCGAGGTGTACGCGGCTATCGAAGCGGGCGGGACAAAAAATCGTCGTCCGTGTCGTGGAGCTCTGAGCGACGTTGGTGCAACATCAATGGCCTGCGACGTCACCGGCGACGTACGCTTCCGGTGAGGGCCGCCTTGAGTGATTTGACGGCTGCGGTGACGTAGCACTGGTGCAAGCGACGGTGTTTGCACCAGTGTTAGCGACGGTGCGATGGGCCAGGTCACGGTATATTCGGGTGTCGAGCGTCGTCGCCAGTGGAGCGACGAGCAGAAGCGGGCCTTGATCGATGCGGCGTTTGCGCCCGACGCGATTGTCGCTGAGGTGGCGCGGGCCGCGGATGTCCGACCGAGCCAGATCTATCGGTGGCGTCGCGACCTGTACGGCGCTGGCCACGCGGGCGCGGGCTTTGCGCCGGTCGTTGTCAGCGCCGACCCCCGCGATGTCGCGCCAGCATCATCACCGCCGCCGGCGATGCTGGTCGAGATCGGTGGCTCGGTCGTGCGGATCGCGGCGGACGCGCCGGCAAAGCTGGTAACGGCGGTGTTGCGGTCGCTGGCGCGGTGATCCCGGTCCCGGGTGGCGTCCGGATCTGGCTCGCAACCGGTCACACCGATATGCGTAAAGGCATGCACGGGCTGGCGCTGCAGGTGCAGCAGGGGCTGCGCCGCGACCCGCACGCGGGCGACCTGTACATCTTCCGCGGACGCACCGGTGGCCTAGTGAAGATCCTGTGGCACGACGGCCTCGGCACGTCGCTTTATGCGAAGCGGCTCGACCGCGGTCGCTTCGTCTGGCCTTCCGCGACCGACGGTGTCGTCGCGATCTCGGCGTCGCAGATGGCGTGCATGTTGGAGGGCATCGACTGGCGTAACCCGCAGCATACATGGCGGCCAAGCGCTGCGGGATAGGGTCTTTTCCCAAGCCAGACGACGCCAAAACGCTTCACGGTTCCTCGCGATTTTGCTAGGTTGTGGGGCGATGGAAGCGTTGTCTCCCGCCGATATTATTGCGCTCCGACAGGCGCTTGACGAGGCACGAAGCGATGCCGCCGTCGCCCGGGCCGACGCCGCCAACGCTCGCGCGATCAACTCCGACCTTGAGGCCCGCATCGCCCTTCAGGCGCTCCAGATCGCGATGCTCAAGCGCGACCGGTTCGGCCAGCGTTCGGAGCGCAGCCGGCGATTGATCGACCAGATGGAGCTGGTGTTCGAGGAGGCCGAGGCGACCGCCGCTGCCGACGAAGCCGCCGCCGCACGTGCTGCCGCGAAGACCACGACCGTCACCGCGTTCGTCCGCGCCCTACCGTCGCGGCAACCGCTGCCCGCGCACCTGCCGCGCGAGCGTGTCGTGATCCCGAGCCCGACCTGCTGCGCCGGCTGCGGCTCGGACCGCCTGTCGAAGCTCGGCGAGGATGTCACCGAGACCCTTGAGGTGATCCCGCGCCGGTGGAAGGTCATCCAGACGGTGCGCGAGCGCTTCGCCTGCCGGGCCTGCGAGCGCGTCAGCCAGCCGCCGGCACCGTTCCACGTCACCCCGCGGGGGCTGTTCGGCGCAAGTATGCTGGCGATGCTGTTGTTCGAGAAGTTCGGGCAGCACCAGCCGTTAAACCGGCAACGCGACCGTTATGCGCATGAAGGTGTCGATCTCAGCCTGTCGACGCTGGCCGACCAGGTCGGCGCCTGCACCGCCGCGCTTAAACCACTGCATCGGTTGATCGAGGCCCACGTCCTCGCCGCCGAGCGCCTGCACGGCGACGATACCACGGTGCCCGTGCTGGCCAAGGTCAAGACCGACATCGGTCGCATCTGGACCTATATCCGCGATGACCGGCCATTCGGTGGCCCAGCCCCTCCAGCAGCGCTGTTCCACTACTCGCGCGACCGGCGCGGTGAGCATCCGCGTGATCATCTGGCCCACTATAACGGCATCCTGCAGGCCGACGCCTATGCCGGGTACAACGAGCTGTTCAAGCCGGGGCGCTCAGCCGGGCAGGTCACCCGCGCGCTGTGCTGGGCACACGCACGGCGCAAGTTCTTCGTTCTCGCCGACGTCGCCACCCAGGTGAAGCGCAAGCCCGACATTGCCCCGGTGATCTCGCCATTGGCGCTCGAGGCGGTGGCGCGGATCGACCGTATCTTCGACATCGAACGCGCGATCTGCGGCAAGACCGCCGAAGGGCGGCTCGCCGTGCGTCAGGAACTCGTCACGCCCATCGTAACCGAGCTCGAACACTGGCTGCGCCAGCAGCGTGCGACGCTTGCCCGGCATAATCCGGTCGCGGTGGCGATCAACTACATGCTCAAGGACTGGCCCGCGTTCACCCGGTTCCTTGCCGATGGACGGATCTGCCTGACCAACAATGCCGCCGAACGAGCCTTGCGCGGTGTCGCCCTCGGCAGGAAGTCGTGGCTGTTCGCCGGCTCCGACCGCGGCGGACAGCGCGCTGCGTTCATGTACTCGCTCATCGTCACCGCCAAGCTCAACGATATCGACCCGCAAGCGTGGCTCGCCGATGTCCTCGCCCGCATCGCCGACCTCCCACAGCAGCGCCTCGCCGAACTGCTCCCGTGGAACTGGCGACCCGACACCTCAGACGTGCCGCTCGCTCAAGCCGCCTGAGCGTGTCGCAGCGACCCTGCGGCCCTCACCGGATGCGTACCCGGCGACCGCGTTAAATAGCATAGTTGACTGCGTGGAGGATGCATTGCCGGGAGGTGCCCACATCGCGAGCATCGGCATCGCCGCGTTCGGCACTGTGATCATCGGCCCCTAGTCTCCAGACCTAGGCCTGATGCTAACAACCACAAAGCCAGGCTGGTCGGGATTTAACCTGCGTAAAGAGCTGGTCCGCTCGACAACCTATCCATCAAGGTCTCGTAGAGCGGCCTGTTCGCGCTGGTACGCCCTTGATCGCTCCGCGAATTGCCTGCACCTGGCGTAACGCTCTGCCGTTTGCACACCGCAGACGCTTGCACGGGACGTGAACGTCGGCCCGGTTTGCAATCGATGATCAGGCAACGGGCCAACGTGCCGCCGATAGCTCTCCGAAAAACGGGATCGACGATGCGGCACCCGATCGCCCGACCGAGATCGCAGCGGCTCGATGTGCATCCGCGATCGATGTAGCCAGCGTCCTCTCGGCGGCCATACCGGCGGCAAGAAAACCACAAAAGCAGTCGCCGGCGCCTGTCGTATCGACGACGTCCGCAACGCCGGCTGACGCGAACGACACTCCTTGGCGATCGACGGTCACCGAGCCCGCTTTGCCTAGAGTGACGACGATACGCTGATCGTCCCCGTTCAGTATGGTGACGGCCATTTCGGCTGCGTGCCGGGGCGATCGTGGCGGGTCCCGCTCGCGGCAGTACCCGGCAAGTTCGATCTCGTTCAGAACGACGATATCAGCGAGTGTGAGCAAGGCAAACGCGTCGCCGTGGAACGGCGCCGCATTCAGGACGGTGACCGAGCCTGCTCGCCGATTAGAGAGAAAGGCCGCGACGGAAGCGAGCGGCGTCTCAAGTTGAGCGAGGAGAACGCGAGCTTCGGTCACCACTTCCATTTCACCAACGGCGTTCGCGCCGGCAGAAACGACGATGTGGTTCTCTCCGAGGTCGTCGACGGCTATGTAGGCGGTGCCAGTCGGAGCGGAGGCAACATATCGGATTTCGCTGCAGTCGATGCCCTCCTGCTGCAGCATTTGCACCAGCATGCGGCCTTCGATATCATCGCCAACCGCTCCGGACATCCGTACCGTCGCTCCGGCGCGTGCTGCAGCGACTGCCTGGTTGGCACCTTTCCCGCCCATGTTCCGCATCATGCTCGATGCCGAGAGCGTCTCGCCGCGGCGCGGCAATCGCGCTACGCGAAACACTACGTCTAGATTGATGCTGCCCAGGACGGAGACGGTCGCTGCAGCAAGCCTCATGCCTGAGCAACAAGTCGGTCAAGCCATGCGAGCCGATCTGCCGTCCGATCCCGTTCCGACTTAAGTGCTTCAACAAGATCACCGGCCGTCGTCAAAAACGTTGTAACGCAGTTGGGCGAAACTTCATGGAAAAAGTCAGTATTGGCTGCTTCCGACGCAGCGATCCAGTCCGCCGGGATCGCCGCCGCCCCGCATAAAGCGCCGCTTAGACCGCCGAGGACGGTCGCGATCGTATCGGCATCACGACCGAAGCTTGAGCCCGCCGAAATGCACGCCTCAGGCTGTCCACCGCAAAGCTCGAACAGGCCTGCGACGATCGGCAACACCTCGCGGCTGGTCGGACTTACAGTCCGATCTTTGTCCCACGCCCAACCGGGTGGCCTGGGAAATGATCGGTCTAGAAAGCGCAGATAGAACTGCTCGGTGAATCGATCGACCTCGCCCGTGTCGCTGGCAAGTTCGCGGCCGATTGAGATGAGTCGCCGAGTGTCGAAAGTTCCATGGTCGTACATGGCATCGAGCATGCTTGCCGCCGTCGCATCAGGCAGAAACGCGGCTGCAAAGCCGGCGGCGGTCGCGGCGGCGGCGTCACGCTCGATGCCATCCTGATGAATGGATGATAGGTTGAACCCGTCCTGATATGCCTGCGCCGGATTACCTGCGTTGATGATCCCGACCGGCGCCACCGCCATGATCGCCGCGTCCGCCAGCGGCTGGCCGCGCCCCGTTTCCCACGGGCTCATGCCGAGCTTGAGCTTTTCGACAACGATGCGCTCGGTGAAGAAAAGCCTCGCTGGATTGAGCGTCGACAGCCAGATCTCGGCATAGTCGTCCGGTGTGATCCGACCCCGCTTCTGAATGATTGCCAAGCACATGTAGTGCCGCAGGGTCGTGTCATCGGTGATCTGGCCCGGGGCTCCATCGCGCGACCGCGCCGGCTGGGGCAGAAAGGTCTCGATGCGGCCGAACGTCGGCCGGATGTCGCTGTAGTGCCAATCCTCCGCAGGAGCCCCCATCGCGTCGCCGATCGCGCCACCGATCAGGCATCCGTAAACTTTGTCCAACAGCGTCATGCTCACCTACCTTAGCCTTCAAAACAGCTATCCCAGCGTCATCGGATCATGGCCAGCACGCTGATCGAAACGCTGTGTTGACGAAAGCAAAACACGCGGCATCGGGCCGCTTCATAAGTGTCTCGTCACCTCGGGAAGATGACGGGCGACAGCGCCACGGCCCGTCGACCGCTGTTAACAACCACAAGCAGCCGGTCCGGCGCAACGCCCTGCTCAGTCCATGCTTCCAGTGCGCTGCGTATGTCATGCTCCGGATCATCCACCGCCGCGGGTGCAGCGAGCGACTGGCCGAACGCCGGAGCCGACGTGCCACCCTGGCAATGCGCCATGCCTGGCACCATGAACAGACGATAGAAATCATCTCGAGCGCCGATCGAGGCCGCGTCCGCAAGCGCCCGACCTGACGGAAGGACGGGGTCCGCGGTACCGAAATAGCTAATCACGCGTCCGCCACGCGCGGCGAAGGTCCGGAGACTGCCCAACGCAAAATCTCGATCGTATCCTGCTAGCCGGGACGCTTGTCGCCCGAATGCCGCTTGTGAAGGCGCGGTGGCATCGGGATCCAAGATCCAGCGACGCCATTCACCGGCCTCAGCAGCCGTCAGTGGATAACCCGCCCTTTCGATCGTTGCTATCGCCCGAGATTGATACATTGTCAGGCACAGCCGCCTATCACCTGCCCGGCATGCGAGCGCCGCCGCACGTGCGCCACAATAGCCCGCCGTCGGACAGGTGAGCCGAGCGGCTGCGATCAGCGGCTCGACCTGCTTGGACGCGATCCGACCTGAACGTAGTGCCGCCTGTATGCGCCCGAAGGCGCGAAGTCGAACCGGCCACCGGGTCGCCGGCGCGCCGGCGATTACTCCGTCCCAGTCGTTTGGCCATCGTGTAGCGGCGACCAGCGCCTGCCGTCCGCCGAACGAGCATCCCATGTAATAACGGCGCGTTGGGATCCGGTCATAGTACTCCCGCGCGATCGCCCGTGCAGCATCCGACGTGACCTTGATCGAACGCCAGGCATAGTCGACGATAAGATCCGGTCGTCCGACCGCCCAGCCTGCGTCGAAGCCATCGCCTTCATGCCCTGTATCGGTTGCTGCTGCGGCATCGCCCCGAGCCGCGGCAGCAACGAGCGCCGGACGGTCGATATGTCCCGCGAAGCCCCCATTGCCCATCTGATAGTAACGTCCGCTCCAGCGATCCTTCGGGGGGAGCCAGAGTTCGAACCGGATCGCGCTCGCCGGGCGCGGCCGAGCTACACCTTCGACGCGGCACGAACTTCCATCCCTCGCTGCCGTGACGGTCAGACCGGGACGGCTCAACTTTGCGAGGTCGCGGCAGGAGTCCGTTGGAGCAAGACCGAGCAAGAGCGGCAGCAGCCAGATTGCGGCAAACTTCAAGCAGCCTTGCTTTCCCAAGCGAAGCGGAACGCGCCTGCCGACCTGTCGACACCGGCCAGCATCATGCCTTGTCCGCGGGAACCATGCCCCTCTTTCAAGGGCACGTCATTTGGGTCGCGCAGTTGGATCAGCAAGGTGGTGCGCGGTTCGTCCGAGATGTTGAGACCAGAGCCATGTGCCAGCAGGTACGAAAAGAAGATCGCGTCGCCGGCCCGCGCCGCGATGGGCGTTGCCCCGGTGAGCGGGAATTCATCCTCGCTCAGGTGGTGATCATCGCCGAGCGATGGCAGTACGCCCCGCTTGTGGCTGCCTGGATAGACCCGCAGGCAGCCCTTGTCTTCGCTCGCATCATCGAAGTGAAGAATGACGGCAATCATTGAATGATCGCGGTGGGGGAAATACGGATAGTCCTGATGCATGGGGAAGGGCGAGCCGCGCTCCGGCGGCTTCACGAACATCTTCGTATGATGGAGCTGCACATTCGGCCCGATGATCGCCTGGGCGACGCCGGTCAGCCGGGGGTCGACCAGCAACCGCGTAAAGGCGGCAGATCGGAATTGGACGTCGTGACAATGGATCAATTGGGTGCTGCCGCGCACGCTCGCCCATGTCGCGTCCTTCGTCCCTTGCGAGGCCGCGATGTCATGCACCTCGGTTCGGTAGGCGGCAGCCTCGCCGGGCGAGAGCAGGCCGCGAAGATGAATGAAGCCCTGATCCTGGTAGGCTTGCAATTGCTCCGAATTAAGGCCGGTCATGAGAGGCTCTCCTGATGTCGCTTTGATCATGGCGGGATTTCAGGGCAACGCCTATGGCGCCAGTATCCCTTTGTGGTATAAAATCGCATGTTCGATTGGCCGCTTGCCTCCATCCCCCGGATCTCGGTCGCCGGGCGGTTCCCGCTCGCCGATCGCGGGTACGAGACCCGCTATCTCGGCGCGACGCATGCGCTGCATTGCCACGACTATACGGGACGAGTTCGGCTGACTGGCGGGAAACGGCAGATCGCCCGCGGCGACGTAACCATCAGCCCTGCTGGGGATGCCTCGGCCTACGATCTCGATGCCCCAGGCGCACACTGGTGCATTCATTTCACCACGGCGGCGCGAGGTGAGACCGTGTCGATGCCGCTGCACATTACGGGCCGCCAAGACACGCGCGAGAAGATGGCCCATATCGCGGCGCTTTATGCACGCGGCGGGTCGACCGCAGCAACGCTTGCCGGACTTGCCCTACAGACGTTGCTGCTCGAGCTCACCGATGACAAACCACTTGCCCGGCCCGGGGTCGCCGAGCGTGCCGCCGCGCTGATCGACCAGCGGTTCACCGAGCCGCTAAGCGCCGCCGACGTCGCCGCCGCCGCCGGGTGCGGCCAGGCCCATCTCGCACGGGCATTCCGCTCGCGCTACAGCACGACGGTGCCGCATCGCCTGCTCCTGCGCCGCGTCGAGCATGCGCGCTATCTGCTCGAATCGACCGACTTGCCAGTTTGGCGTATCGCCGAACGTGCCGGGATCCCGGATCCGCAGCACTTCAACAAGACGGTGCGGCGCGTCCTTGGCAGCAGCCCCTCGGGAATCCGCGCGGCGGCACATCTGCTTCCGGTCGATCCGGATCGCTAAGCTACCAACGTGGCGGCGTGCCGGGCGGCCGGATCAGGTCGCGGGGGTGGATCAGACGACGCGCCAGCGGGTTCAGCCGTGCGAGCAGCTCGGGCGAGGGCTGGTGACCGAAACGGGTCCGGTTCCAGGCCGAGCCGTAGCGGTAAACGCTGATCCGCCGGTCGCCCGGCTTCTGCCGCAGGGCCGAACCATGGCAGAGCGCGTCGACGAACAAGATGGCGTCGCCCGCCTTCAGATGGACCTCAATCGCGCCCTCGACACCGTCTACCGAGCCGCCGCCGGCGGAGGACCATTCGTGTTTGCGGTCGCGGCGCAGGAACGCGGGATGGATGATGTTCGACTTGTGCGATCCGGGGATAACCATCGTTGCGCCGTCGCCGGGTCCGATGTCGGTAAGCGCAGTCAGGACATTGATCTGGCCGCACTCGAAGCGGCCATTGTGATAGCCGTAACTCGTCCGCTTGGCGCGCTCGTGGCCGCCCGAATGCACCGGAATGGCGTCGCCGGGCCCGCGCAGCGTAATGAAGTTTTCGTCGACGAAGCCGGGTCCGTGATAGGTATCATAGGTGTCCTGTCCGCCAAGGAACCGCAGAACATAGTTCAGGTATCGTGGGTGATCGATCAGTCGCTCGAATACTCCCCCGAGTTCATAGGCTTGCTGATAGCTGATGCCGCGATGATCAGGGTGGTCCTCGCGTTGAAGCCAGCCGTGCCATTCACCGCGGGACAGCGGCGGGAGCGCGTCGATCCGTGAATTCGCATCGCGCAGGTCGTCGGCACTGAGCAGTGCCGGAAGAATTAGATAGCCGCGCAGGTCGAACAAATATTCGTCGAGGTCGCTTGGCACTGCAGAAGCAGGGTACGCGACCGACAGCGGAGCGATGTGGTGATCGGGATAATATGCGTCCATCGCGCCGTCAGCCCTTGGCCCAAACCAGCCAGATCGCCGCTGTCCATGAGAAGTCACCGCCGCCACTGCAGGTGCCGTCAACAGGGCTGAAGGCTTCGAAGAAGCCGTGACGGGCGATCAGGACGCAGGTATCGTCGCGGACCTTGGCGGCCCAGCGTTCTTGACCCGCCTCGGCGAGGCCAGTGCCGATCATCCAGTTGACGACGGCCCATACGGGACCGCGCCAGTAGCGGATCATCTGGAAGCCGGGATCATCGGGATCAAGGCTCGGCATCAGGTAGCGGACTGTCCCGACGATCCGTTCGATATGCCCTATTGTGGCGGCATCACGCCCCGGATCGGCGAGTCCGGCGTAGAAGCTCAGGAATGAGGCGCTGGTCACCAGCCCGGAAGACCGCCCGGTCAACAGGTCGCGCGAGCACCAGCATTCTGCGGCCTCGTCCCACAACCAGCCGATACCCGTCTCCGCACGTTCGATCCAAGCGACGATCTCGCCGCTGTCTCGTCCGAGCATGCGGGCGAGCGCTAGCAGGTCGCGATTGGCCCGTAAAAGGATCATCGACATCCCGACGTCCGCAACGCGAAATGGATTGCTAGTGGCGATGCGAGCGTGATCCCAGCCCTGGGCACGGCCGTATTGGACGAGCGCCAGGTAACGGTCGTACTCGAGTTTGGTGGGGCGCATCTTAGCGTCGAGATGCCCCGTATCTCGACGGATGTAATCGCCCACGTTCGAAACGTCGATCAGTTCTCCCGGGGCGTCCCATTCCGGAGAATTGTCGCGGCCCGTCTCCCAAGGATGCATCGCGACGACCACCCCGCGCCCTTCCGGATCACGGACTTCGGCGAACCATCGGTGCCACGCCAGCAGCTGGTCGAACAGCTTTTCGACGCGGATCCGGAAGGCTTCGGCGCTGCTAGCCGAGACGGCGCTGTCCCAGAGCCGCCGAACGACCGTTGCGGCGACCGGTGGCTGTGTGATTCCGGATGTCCGAGGCGTACGCTGGGCACCCCACACGTCGGGGCCGGGGAAGTAGCCCGCGTCGTCCTGCCAAAAGACGATGTGGGGAAGGAAGCCGTCCGCCCACTGGGCCTGAAACAGCGTCTCGATCTCGGTCCAGGCGCGGTCACGGTCGAAAGTGTCAAAGCCGAGCGCGACGAACGCCGAATCCCAGTTCCACTGGAACGGGTATACCCGACCATTCGGCACGGTGTAGCCGCCACGATCGTTCTCCTTCAAGATCGCGCGCGCGGCCTCATCAAGGGCGGTTTTGTCGGGTTCGGTCACATGCTATCCGTCAATGATGAGAACTGGCCCGGAGGCCCGCTCAACTTACTGGAGATCGTTAGAAGTTGAATGTCAGGCGGCCAGTCAGGCGCCGCGGCAGCACCGGGCGACCGACGAAATAATCCCCTCCGGCCGCCTGATTGATGTCCTGCCGCGGAGACCCCTCGGTGACTGCGTCGGTATTCAGCAAGTTGAAGATGTTGAGACTCAGCCTGACGTGCCGGTCGCCGAGCACCCGCATCTTAATCCCCGTGTCGAGATTGACCACGTTCCAGCCATTCAAACGGATTGCATTGTTCGCCGCCGTAAAGTTATCTCCGGTATAATTTGTCGAAATTGAGAGATCAAACCGATCATCGTCGTAGTATAGTCCGGCGTTATACAAAAGATCCGGCTGTCTCTCCAAGTCTTTACCGACAAAGACCGAAACGGTCCCGTTCTGTTGAAACTTCGTGTATTTTGCGTTGGTCAAAGTCAGGTTGCCATTGAAGTGCAGGTGATCAAGGATCTTGACATCCAGCGTGCCTTCGACCCCATACGAGCGGGTGGCGACGAGGTTGACCTGTTCGGTGAAACCGCCCGCGCCGTCGTTGATGAAATTGATCTGCCGGCGGTTGTCGAGCTTGGTGTAGAAGGCTGCCGCAGTCAGGTTGAACCAGGGCTGGTCGACCTTGATGCCGCCCTCGAATTGTTTGATGATCTCGCCGTCATATGTGTTGGTGCCGGGGGAAACGCTGGCGTTCGCGGCAGTCCCTACGGGCAGCGGACGAAATTGCACTGCCCTGATCTCGGGAAAGAAATAACCCCGGGAACCGTTTACGTATAGGCTGACCCGGTCCGAAACCTTGTACAAGGCGCCACCTGCAACTGCCCATTGTGTCGAAGACACGTGACCGGTGAGGTAGCCGTCATTGCCCCAGATCACGTCGCGCAGCGCTGGGGACAGATTGGGGGTCGTCGCGTCGGTGACCGTGACTGAGGTCCGTTCCCGGCTGATGTCACCGCTCAAATGCTCCACTCGCACCCCGATATCGAGATTGAAGCGATCGCCGATCCTTGTCTGGTCAGCGAAATAGGCGGCGTAGCGCTTCACCTCGGCACGGTTGTTGACATAGCCCGCACCGGCGTTAAGTAGCCCATCGCGTGAATAGATCGTCTGCAGGTTGGTCACTGGGTTGGTGACCGTGAGGTCCACCAAACGGGCTTTGTTGTTGAACTCGCCGAGATAGGTCGTCGTCACGTTGAAATCGCGCGCCGTCGCGTCGGCATAGAAGCCGCCTAGCGTAAAGTTGTGATGCACCGACCCGGTTTCGGCATCCAGTGTCAGGTTTAGTTCGCCGGTGTAGTCATGCGTCGGGCGATTGCGATCCGTGAAGCGATTGGCGAACAGGATGTTATCGCCGGGCAATGTGGTGCCATCGTCCGCGTAGGTGAAGCTCGCATTGCCCGTCGAGCCTAGTCCGCGATTGGTGAGAAAACTCGCCTGGGTTTCGGGCACGTTGATGATGCCGTCGCCGTCCGACCAAAGCCCGAACTTGTGAGCGTATCGCGAATACTTACCGCGACCGTTGATCGCAAACCCGGAGTCACCAAACTTTTTGTCGAAGGCGACGGCGATCTGCCCGCCCTTGGTCGTGACGCCGTCGGTGATATCGGTCGTAAACGGTCCGTCAGGCGTGTTAAAGCCGAGCCCGGCCACGTTGTTGTTGATGACCTGATAAACCTTCTTGCCGTCATTACCCGCTGTTCGATTCCGGGTTTTGCCGTCCAGCGGCACTGGCAGATAATACTGCACCTGATCGTCGATGTACTGTCCGTAAACAGTGATCGAACCGCTCTGGTCGGGAAACTCGTATTTCAGATTGCCGCGGACTTGGTAGCCCTTGGTGTCAAGCCCGGTTCGGATCGGACCGTCGTCGGTGCGGTACCAGCCAGACAGCGCATAATAGAGGCCGTGTCCAAGTGGCCCGCTGACGGCTACGTCGCCTTTGTAGCGCCCCCGCTCCGCAATCTCGAGCTGAGCCGTACCCCGCATCTCGTCGCCGCCGGTCCGGCTGATATAGTTGATGAGCCCAGCGACCGAGCCAGGTCCGAACAGGTTCGACACGCCGCCGCGGACGAACTCGAGCCGGTCCAGTCCGAGATCGTTGCGATAATACACGTCAAAGGCTGAGGAATTCAGACCGAAGGTCGAAAGCACCGGAATGCCGTCGTATTCAAGTGGCGTAAATTGGTACTGACCGCCCGAGGGCAAACCGCGAACGAAGACGTTGGCCGCGACCTCACCGCCACCGCCGTCGGCCTTGATCGTCGGAATCGTGTTGAGAATGTCGGCCTGGTTGATCTGGCTGGTCCGTTGCAGGCTGTCCGCGTTGATCGTCGACACCGCCAGCGGTGTGTCGAGGGCGCGACGCGCGACACTTGTTCCGGTCACGATGATCTCGCTTTGATCGTCCTGTGGCGGACGGTCGTCGGGAGTCCCGACGGCTGCGGTCGGTGCGCTGGTTCGGGTGCTGTCTGGCGCAACTTGTGCCACAACTGGTAGTGCCCAGAACGCTGATGTCGTCAGCATGGCGACTTTGAGACCGGACGTGGCTAAGCGGCTCATCTTTCTCTCCCCTGCTCCGACGCTTTGTTACGCGTCTTTGGATTTGACGAGCGTGAGGCCAGAGACATAGGTCGGGAAGTCGGCGATCGCGCAACGCACTGTTGCAAATCGCTCAACATACCTTAGCACTGCGTTATGCTCGATCTCGGCGACCTCATGGTGTTCACGAAAGTCGTCGAAACCGAGAGCCTGACGAAAGCGGGCCATGTCCTCGGCCTTCCGAAGTCCACGGTCAGTCGGCGCCTCTCACGCCTGGAGGAGCATCTTGGCGTACAACTGCTTCACCGCACCACCCGTGCCGTGACGGTCACCCAAGACGGTGCAACCTTTTTCGATTATTGCCTGCGTTCGATGGGAGTGCTGCGGGACGGTGAGCGTGCGCTGGTGAACCGCCGCGCGGTGCCCCACGGCGTCGTCAAGATCGCAATACCCTACGTGCTCGGCCAAAGCCTGATCGGCCCGCTGCTTGCAAGGTTCCTCCAGCAGTTCCCCGACGTGCGCTTGGTGAGCGTTTTGAGCGACGATGCAGTTGGCCTGTTGCAGGCGGGCTTCGACGTCGCGCTCGCCGTTGGACCGTTCGCGGACTCTGGGCTGATCGCAGTGAAGCTCGGCTCGACGGGCTGCGGCGCGTTCGGCGCACCTGGTTATTTCGAGCGGAATGGTACTCCGCAAAGCCATGTCGACCTGCCGCGCTTCGACTTGCTTGCAGCCGGGATGATTGATCGTCGGCATCGCTGGAGCCTGCATTCGGCGGACGCTGAAGTTACGGTGGAGTTCACCCCGCGTCTGCTGTGCAACGACTTTATCCTGCTGCGACAGGCGGTGCTCTCCGAACTGGGCATCGCTACCCTGCCTGCCTTTTTATGTAAGCGCGACCTTGCGGAAGGCAGATTGATCGAAGTGCTTCCGGACTGGCATACCGCGGACATGCACTTCTTTGCCCTTTTTGCCGACCCCAAAGGCGTGCCGGTTCGCGTCCGCAAGCTGATCGATTTCCTCGTCGAGCACCTGCGCCCGACGCTTTCCTGGGAACTCTAAAGCCGAAGCGCACTGTTGCAACTTTTACAACGGAGCGTTGCAGGTTCGCTGGCTTGGTTATCCGGCAAAGTCGCTTCAATCGGACAATGTGGTCGCCGCCAGCCAGGAGGACGTTATCATCGACAGCATGTCTGCCAAAGCTGGAGAACGGGTTCGCGCGGAGTTGCGAAGCTTGTTCGCCGAGGCAGTACGCGCGGTCTTACCGTGGACCGCGATGCCGGCACACATTCCGCTGGCGCTACATGGTCGCACCGTCGTCATCGCGGTCGGCAAGGGTGCGGCCGAGATGATGCGCGTTGCCCACGTCCGGGCCAAGGGGCGGATCGAGGGACTGGTCGTCACACGGAAAGGCCATCTGCCGGACAGCGGCGTCGATTGGCCGGGCGTCGAGCTAATCGAGGCCGGCCATCCTTATCCCGATCAGGACAGCGTGCGCGCCGCTCATCGTGCGCTTGAGTTGGCGCACGGGCTGGAAGCAGGCGATCATCTGTTGGTCCTGCTGTCGGGGGGTGGCTCGGCGCTGCTTGCGGCCCCGGTGAAAGGCGTGACGCTGGCCGACAAGCAGGTCGTCACCCGTGCACTTCTGCAGTCGGGTGCAACGATCGAGGAGATAAATCGGGTCCGCAAGCATCTTTCGCTGATCAAGGGCGGCCGCCTCGCGGTTGCCGCTCGGCATGCTGCCGTTACAACGTGGATCATCTCGGACGTGCCGGGGGATGATCCCAGTTTCGTGTCGTCGGGCCCGACCGTCGCCGATACCAGCAGTCTCGAACAGGCGCGTGAAGTCCTCCAGCGCTACGGCATCACATCCTCACCAGAAGTGATGCAAGCACTTGCTGACCCGGTCAACGAAACGCCTGCAGCCGACACCCTTGGCGTCGCCGGTGCCGAGACCGCAATAATTGCAAGAGCCCGCGACGCGCTCTTCGCTGCAGGTGAAATGGCTCGCGATCTCGGCTATCAGGTTACCGATCTTGGCGATCAGCTACAGGCCGAGGCGCGCCACCTCGGCGCAAGTCACGGCGCGCTCTCGCGGCGCCTAGCCAAGGACGGCGTGCGCCGTGCGATCGTTTCCGGCGGCGAGACGACGGTGACGGTCGTCAACAAGGCTGGCCGTGGCGGCCGTAACCTAGAGTATTGCTTGGGCCTGGCAATTGCGCTCAATGGCGCGACCGGCATTTGGGCTATCGCCTGCGATACCGATGGGATCGACGGTACCGAGGACGCAGCCGGCGCGATCGTCACGCCCACCACGCTTGCCCGCGCCGCAGCGCTCGGTCTCGATCCAATCCAGTTCTTGACCGAGAACAACGCCTATCTCTTCTTCGAACGTCTCGGCGACATCGTCGTTACGGGTCCGACACTGACCAACGTCAACGACTTCCGCGCGATCTTGATCGATGCGGACAGTTGATGGAGATGTGATGGCCACGTCAACGAACAACCCGTCGTCGTCGCCGCATTACCCGTGGATGTTGATCGGGTTGCTATGGGTAGTAGCCTTCCTGAACGCCGCGGACCGTTCGGTCATCGTTGCTGTCATGCCCGCGATCAGGTCCGAGTTCGGCCTTGGGCCGACCGAGCTCGCTCTCGTGTCGAGTGTATTCTTTTGGGTCTACGCCGCCGCTGCGCTTTTCGCCGGCCGACTCGGCGACGGTACACGGCGAACGCGGGTCGTTATCTACGGTTTGATGTTTTGGAGCGTAGCAACGGGCCTCATGCCACTTTCGGCAGGATTTGGCATGTTGCTGGCGCTTCGCGCGGTGGTCGCTGTCGGCGAGTCTACCTACTATCCTACCGCAACAGCTTTGATCGGGGACTGGCACGGGTCCGAAAGGCGTAGCCGTGCGCTGTCACTGCATCAGACGGCGGTCTTCGCAGGATCGGGTCTGGGAGCAGTCCTCGCCGGCCTCATCGCCGATCGGCTTGGCTGGCGCGCGCCGTTTATGGTGTTTGCCGGCGCGGGCCTCGTTTGGACGGCGGTGCTGTTTCGGACACTGCGCGATGCACCGATCCGTCATACCGCGGCCGAAAAGGGACTGAAGCCAGAACCCTACGGGATTGTCCTGCGGATAAAACCCGCTTTGATGCTGTTTGCGGTGTTTTTCCTCGCGAACACCGTCGCCAGCGGCATCACCGTCTGGGCACCGACCTTCGTCCATGACGCACTCGGCGAAAGCCTTGCGGGGTCGGCGCTATACGGCGCCGCGAGCATTAACATCGCAGGGTTCGTTGCCGTCCCACTTGGGGGTTTGCTCGCGGACCTCCTGGCGCGCAAAACGCCAGCAGGTCGCTTTTACACACTCGCCATTGGTCTTGCTGTGGCGGCATTGCTGCTTGCCCCGATGGCTTGGGTGACGTCGGGCACGCAAGTGGCGTTGGTGCTGATCGGGACGACGCTCGGCAAGGGTCTGTTCGACGGCTGCATCTACGCCGCGATGCAGGACGTGGTACCGCCCACCGCCCGCGCCACGGCAGTCGGCCTAATGACGACGTGTGGCTTTGCTGGTGCCGGCATCGCGCCGCTCTTCGTTGCTAAGGCGGCAGGCGCGTTCGGCATGGCATCGGCTCTCGGCTCGCTTGCAGCGCTCTATGCATTGGCGGTAGTTATCCTGCTTGCGACCGCCGGCACGACACGACGGGCTGTGATCGCCAATGCTCAGGTGTTGGCGTGAGTACCTCGCTCATGCTTGAGGCGCCGCGCCGTCTCACCTTTCAAACGACGCCCGATGCGTCGCTGCGTGAGGATGAAGTACGTATCGCCACCTTATTCTCCGGGATTAGCGCAGGCACGGAGTTATCGCAGTATCGCGGCACGAATCCGTTCATGCACCGCCGCTGGGACGAGGTGCGTCGACTGTTCGTCGAGGCCGAAGCACCAAGCTGGCCCTACCCGGTCGTCAACCTCGGCTACGAGGAAGTCGGCCAGATCGTCGAGTTGGGGACCGGCGTCAACGATCTTCGAGTCGGCCAGCGGATCTACGGCACCTGGAACCACCGCTCGCACCACGTCGCCGCGGCCGCTTACGCGCGCGATCGACTTTTGCCTGAAGATGCCGATCCCCGCATCGGCATCTTCAGCCATATCGGCGCGGTCGCCCTTAACGGGGTTCACGATGCGCGGCTCCGGATCGGGGATACGGTTGCGGTGTGGGGGCTGGGCGTACCGGGCCAGATCGTCGCTCAGGCTGCGATCGCCAGCGGCGCGACGGTGATCGGCATCGATCCCGATCCCGCGCGGCGCGCATTGGCGGCGGGGCTCGGTGTGCATCACCTGCTCGACTCGGCCGGAGGGGCGGCCGAGGAAGTCAAGGCGATGACCGAGGGCCGCGGCGCCGACGTGTGCATTGAGGTTTCGGGCTCACCGCCTGCGCTTGCCGACGCAATACGCGCCGTCGCCTATTCCTCCCGCGTCGTTGCGATGGGCTTCTTTCAGGGCGAAGTGCCAGGACTCCGGCTCGGCGAGGAGTTTCACCATAATCGTGTCGAACTTATTTGCTCGCAGATTTCGGGTACCGCACCCGAAGCTCAGCACCGTTGGTCGAAGCCGCGCCTCTGGCGCACGGCGATCGAGTTGCAGTACCGCGGCGTCCTCGACCTGATCCCGTTGATAACCCACGTCGCGCCCTTTGCCGATGCACCCGGACTGTTCGAACGGCTCGATCGCGGCGAGCCCGGCCTGCTTCAGGCGATGCTGGAATTTAACACATGAGGATCGCATTGCTCGGCTGTGGCGGGATCGGCGTGCGTCATGCGGCCGCCGCAAAGGCGCTCGGCCACGGGCTAGTCGCCTGCGTTGGGCGCGACGTCGAGCGTACGCAGGCGTTTGCAACAGCCAATGGAGGTGCGGCGTATACCGATCTCGACGTCATGATCGACGCGGAGGCTCCCGAGTTGCTAATTGTCGCTCTGCCGCCGTTCGCCCATTCGGGCGAAGTCGAACATGCCGCAATGCGAGGTTTGCACCTGCTCGTCGAAAAGCCGCTTACGTTGACCAACGCGGCGGCTGCCCGCATGGTCAGCGCTGTCCACCAGGCAGGCATCGTCGCTGCAAACGGCTTCATGTACCGCTTCGGCGATGCGGTGCGCCGTTGGCGGGCGAGCGACACGGGCCCCGTCTGCCTGTACGCTGGCACCTATCACTGTAACGCCCTCCACGCGGCGTGGTGGCGCGATGAGGACAGGTCCGGCGGACAGATCGTTGAACAGGTTATTCACCAAGTCGACCTTATCCGCCACCTTATGGGCGATCCTGATACCGTCTACGCCCGGCGCGCTAACCTTCTGCACCGGTCCACAGCCGGGTATACGGGCGAGGACGTGTCGGCGATCGTGTTCGGCTGGGACGACGGGCGCCTGGCGACGCTCAACGCGTCGAACATTGCAACACCGGGCCTGTGGCACAAAGACTGGCAGCTTTATGCCGAGCAGGTGACAGGGCGCTTCAGCGGATGGAACGATGCGATCCTGACGCCGACGATCGCCGGAAGCGAAGCTGAAGTCGTGGCTGGCACAATCGACGTTTTCCAGGCGCAGCTCGCCGACGTAGTAGACGCGATCGAAAGCTGCCGGCAGCCATCCGTAACCCTTGCCGATGGCGCTGCAAGCCTGCGCCTTGCGCTCGCTGCCCGACAATCTGCGGACGAGCGCCGGGAGATTCGTCTTGTTGCCTGAATTTGTCCGCCGTGGCGTGACGTTGCGCATCGTCGCGCCGCTACTTGACGGTGCCGTTCCGAACCATGGGGTGCCCAGCGTCAGCGCCGACGAGATCCGCTGGCCGCTCGAGAGCGGCGGTGCGGTCGTACTCCGCATGAACGGCGATGAACTGCTGGCTCTCGACGTTGCGATGGACGGCTGCAGACAGCTTCTCGACAGCCTTGGTATCCGCATAGTCGCGACCGGCGTGCGCTCGTATTTACGCAACGGGTACCAGAGCTGGGACGGCAGCTACTTTGTCCGCCCGGGTACCTCTACGGGCGACGGCCAACCTGCGAAGGCGCCGACCCTGGGTTTCGCCATGACAGCCCTGCTGCCCGAGAACGCGGACGGGGCCGCCGTGCTCGGATTTGACCGCCACGACCGTTTTCAGACACGCTTTCGCTTCGGCGGTAACGCGGCCGGGCTGATTATCGACGCCGAGACCCTTCTCGACCGCACCGGCGGTTGTGAGGCCGAGACATTGTTCCTCTTTGACGGTGATCAAGTCGAAGCTGTGCTCCGCCGCTGGTCCCGCCGCGTCGCCGCCGTGGCGCCGCTGTCGCCGCGCTTACCGACGCGGCGAATTACAGGCTGGTGCTCTTGGTACAATCATTTTGCGGCAATCGATGAGACAACGATTAGCCGCGAGATCCGCGCTGCCGCCGCCTATCGCGACGCTTACAAGGTGCCGCTCGAAATTTTTCAGATCGACGACGGCTTTACTCCTGAGATGGGCGACTGGCTTGACGTCAGGCCCCAATTCCCACGCGGCATTGCACCGCTTCTCGCCGAAGTAGCAGCGGCGGGTTTCATGCCCGGCTTGTGGATCGCCCCTTTCCTTGTTGGCAATCGCTCAAGCCTATTTGCGACACATCCAGAGTGGCTGGTCGCAGACTGCACGACAGGCAAGCCGCTCCTTGCCTTTCATTTCTACGGCGAGTTCCGGTGGCACAAGCGATCGGAAGAATATCATGTTCTCGACATCACGCATCCCGGCGCAGCCGGCCACATTGCTGAGGTATTGCGCGTCTGGACCGAGGAGTGGGGCGCCCGCTATATCAAAGCGGACTTCCTGCTCCACGGTGCCGAATATGGTCCTGAGCGTGCGCGCTGGTATCAACCGGGCCTGTCGCGGATAGCGATCTGGCGGCTCATGATGACGCTGATCCGCGAGGCCGTCGGTGAAGACGTCGTAGTTGCCGGTTGCGGTTCGCCTCTGTGGGCCTCGGTAGGTCTCATTGATACGGTGCGTATCGGCCGCGACATGGGCGTCAGCTGGCATGGTGAATATTCGGCAGAGAGCCTGCTGCGCGACCTTCTGACACGTAACCATGGCCACGGGGTGCTTTGGCAGGCCGATCCCGACTGCATCCTGCTGCGTGATCGGTTCCACGATTTGAGCGAAGTTGAGGTCGACGCATTGGCGCGCTTTGCAGCCGCAGCCGGCGGTGTCCTCATGACCAGCGACAGCCTGGACGAGCTTTCGCCGACAAGAGCCGAGCTGTTTGCAGGTCTTCTCCGTGCGCAGACAAGTCAGTGCCGATTTCCTCTGCTGGGGGATGAAGAAATGGTGATCGAACAGTGTGTCCTAGCCGGTGATGTCGCCGTTGATTTTAATCTGTTCAATCCAACTGACCAGGTCCGCACAGCGTCAGACGGCACCCGCGTACCACCGCACACCTTGATCGGCTTTCGCGTGTCCGGCAATCAGGCTCGAACTCTTACGTTGTCATAGAACTTCCGGAGTACGGGGTCGCGCCGGTCATCAGCTGGTCGGGCTTGCCACCCATCGCCGCCAGTGCCGCGAAGATGCGGTTGAACACGCCAAGCCGGCTCCAGCGTCCAGCAGGCTGTTTGCATCGACGACATCAGAATTGCAGTTCGATGGCGGGGCCAGCGCTGATAGCGTCCCGCATCGCCGGGTGGCAGTGTTCATTCAAAGTTGAGCAGTATCGCCTAGCTTCCACAGTAGAGGAGGCCCGGATGACCGTCGCCAGTTTGAAGGGAACTGTCAAAGCGTTGGAGCCCCGAAGCGCGGCGCTGCCGGAAATGGCGACGGCCGTGCTGATCCTCGATGAAAACCGCGACGTCGAGTACGTCAACGCCAGTGCCGAAGCGCTGTTCGCGCCGGTCGATCCGATTGGATGCACGCTCGCTGCATTGTTCGCAAGCAGCGGCGCAACCGGCGGCGACGATGTGTTTTTGACTGTCGACGCGGGCGCCGAACCGGCACCGATCAGACTGCGGCTGTCCGATAGCCTACTGCTCGATTGTACACTGCGGGCGCTGTCCGGCGGCGGTTTTGTGCTTAGCATGGACGACGTCACGACCTACGTGCGAAACGCCGAGCTTGCGTTGCGCGATGGGTTGACAGGTCTCTTAAACCGTAAGGCTCTGCGCGAGCGCCTTGTCGAACGGCTCTCTGCCGCCAGCCGGACCGGCGAAAGTACAGCGGTATTCTATATTGATCTCGATCGGTTCAAGGCAGTTAACGACACGCTCGGCCACCCGATCGGCGATGCGCTTCTCCGCAAGGTAGCCGAGAGGCTCAAGAGCGCGCTGCGCGAAGGAGATCTCGCCGCTCGGATTGGCGGCGACGAATTTGCGGTAATTCAATCCGGCGCGCCGCAGCCTGCTGCTGCAGTCGCTCTCGCAACGCGGCTGGTCGACCTGATCGGTCGTGCTTACGCGGTCGATGGCCACATGCTCCACATCGGCGCCAGCGTCGGTGTAGCCGTAGCGCCGAATGACGGCCGTGAGCCTGATGCCCTGCTCAAGAATGCCGACCTGGCGCTTTACCGCGCTAAGGCTGAGGGACGCGGCTGCCATCGCTTCTTCGAACCGGGGATGGACGAGCGAATGCAGGCGCGGCGATCGATGGAAATCGACCTGCGCCGGGCTCTTGCGCTCAAGCAATTTGAAATCGCCTATCAACCTCAGATCGACCTCACGTCGAATAACATCACGGGATTTGAAGCACTGCTACGCTGGCGACATCCGACGCGCGGGATCGTCTCACCGGGCGACTTCATCCCGTTAGCGGCAGAAATTGGTATCATCGGCGCGATCGGCGAATGGGTGCTGCGGACGGCATGCATGCAAGCCGCTGGGTGGCCGGAATCACTGACGATCGCAGTTAACATCGCGCCGATACAGTTCCGTAGCGGCAAGCTTGTTGAGGTGGTGACGGCCGCGCTCGCCCTGTCCGAACTGTCGGCGCAGCGGCTGGAGGTCGAGATCACCGAAGGCGCGCTGCTTGAAGACACCGTTGACGTTTTAAGGACGTTGAGCCGGCTGCGAGACGTGGGTGTCAGCGTGTCGATGGATGACTTTGGCACCGGCTATTCGTCTCTTGCCTACCTTCAGATGTTTCCGTTCGACAAGATCAAGATCGATCAGTGCTTTGTCCGTGATATGGATGCCCACGCGGACCGAAGGGCGATCACTCGCGCTATCATTGCCCTTGCCTCGGCGCTTGGCATGAGGACCGTTGCGGAAGGGGTTGAGACCGAGGCCGAACTTCTCTGTATCCGCGCCGCAGGGTGTGACGAGGTACAAGGGTTTCTGACCGGTCGACCGATGCCAGCCGCCGCCGTTACGGCACTGCTACAATCCGCGCACCTTGCCCTAGTGGCCTGAGGAACTCCGACATGTCCGATGATCTCTATCGGTTAGTGTACTATAGCCACAACGCCATCCGAGGCGACGCGGCAAACGCGATCACATCGATCCTTGCTAAAAGCCAGGCCAATAATCAACGGGTTGGGGTCACGGGGGCCCTCATGTTCAACCGAGGGTGCTTCGCTCAGGTACTGGAGGGTGGACGCGATGCCGTCGAGGCGGTGTTCGAGCGCATCCAGCAGGATGAACGCCACGGCGATGTGTCACTGCTGGCGTTCGACGCGGTGCCGTCCCGAGCTTTCGCAAACTGGTCGATGGGATTTGTGGGTGCGTCCATGGTTGATGCGGCCTGCTTCGGTTCACTGGTACAGCAAAGTGGTTTTGATCCGGCGCGCATGACCGGCGAGGCGCTGTTTGAGACTTTGCATAGACTAGCGTTGGAAGAGGAAGGCGCTCCAGCTTAACTGAGAACGACCGGTTTCAAGGGGCAGACCGACAACGGCCCCGTCTCTAACACGACCCGCTCGGTCGCTGGTGCGCTGTTGCGGATGAGATCGGAAATGATCTTCGGATCGGACACGCGCTTTCCGCGCCAGATCCGCTTGTCGTCGCGTCGCACGGAAACTGCAGTCTCTTTCAACGACAGTTCGAGGCCAATATATACTCATTCATGGCTGTCCTCCAATAAATGCCTGGGCCCGACGCGTTTACGGGCGGACGTGTCGGACGACGGCGCATTTATTCGCGGTGAGTTTGGCGGGCGCCGTGAGCGGTCGCGGCGGCCGCACGCGACGGGCGCTCAAATCCAGTATTTGTCGTTGTTATAGTACGTGAAAAAGTCTAACGGAACACCGCCGAACGCGTAACCCGCCCCAAAATCATCCGACTAAGGGTGATGCATTCCCGCGATCACCAAGTGGCAGGCAGTTGATGCAGGCTCGAAATCGAATAAAACTTTCAACCGGTTCAAAGCTCCGATAGAAGGGCTAATTAACCCTGTCGTCTATACACATGTCATCGCACGGCCCGATTTGGCTCCGCACCTTTCGCCGGCAGGCTGAATATGAAGACCTGCGCCCTGGTGCCTTTGATACGCCACTCAGCCTGGGACTCCATACCTGCCGCGACTGCAATATATTGCTTGCCATTCACGGCGTAGGTAATGACGCCGCCACCCACCGGCTGTCCTGTCGCATGCTTGTAGAGCATATTACCATTCAATTCGTCGAAGGCCATGACGTTGCCTCTCAGATCAGCAGTGAACACCAGTCCGCCGGCGGTCGAAATCACGCCCGCAATCACAGGCGCTTCAGCATGATATCGCCACTTGATCTTGCCGCTGTCCGCGTCGACAGCGGTCAGCCAGCCCTTGGCCTGATCGAACGGATCGAACGTGCCGAAGAAGGAGCCCTTAGGCTCGCCGCTATAGGTCTTGCCCAGCTCCACCGGTGGCGGAGGGCTGCCCAGTTTGACGGTGGTGCAGACGTCGGCCGTGCCGATGAACAAGGTATTCGACGGCGGATCGAAGGAAGGTCCGTTCCACTGAACTCCGCCCCGAATGCCGGGGCAGAAGCGCGTACCTGCCGCCGACACTGGCGCTGCCGTATTTTCGCGCGTCGTGATTACCGACTTGTAAAGCGTCTTGCCGGTGTCCAGATCGATACCGTACAGGTAGCCGTCTTTCGCGCCCGCTGACATCATGCGGACGCCGCCCTTGGTGGTTATCAACGCTGGGGGCGCGACGATGTCCCAGTCATGATAATCGTCCGGGGTGATCTTGAAATACTTGACCAGCTTTCCAGTATCGGCCTTCAGGACCACGATCGAATTGGTGTACAGGTTCAGCCCGGGACGGGCGGCGATGTCGAAATCAGGGCCTGCATTCCCGACAGGGACGTAAAGCAGGCCAGCCTTCTCGTCTAGAGTGCTCGAACTGTAGGAGCCGCCGCCCGTCCGTGGCACCTGTGCCGTCGGCTTGGGCCATGTCTCGGAACCAGCCCCGCTTATGGGAGCCAGCTCGAACGTCCAGTCCCGCTTGCCGGTCGTGACGTCGAACGCCATAACGCGCCCGCGAACCCCGGCGATATCGCCGCCGGCCAGCGTGGTAAAAACGTGGCCCTTCCAGACTTGTGGTGCCGCTGGCAGGCTTTCCCCGCCCACTTGACTTGCTCCCTTGACTTTCCATAGCACCTTGCCGGTCACCGCGTCGTGGGCATAGACATAACCATTGCCAACACCGCGGAAGATGCGACCATCTGCATAGGCGACGCCCCGAGAGTTGTTGATCGCGTCGGGCGGCGGCGACGGCTTGAAGTCACGGTAAACGTGCTTCCACTTGAGCGTGCCGGTGACAGCGTCGATTGCTAACGTGCTCGTGTTGGCGCTGATGTACATGACACCGTCGATCACCACCGGCGCCGACGCGAAATTACTCGTTTCGCCTAAGTCGTAAGTCGAGGTTACGGCAAGCCGATCAACATTTGCGCGCGTGATCTGCTTTAGATCGGATCGGCGCTGGGAATCGTGGGTGTTCGCGAACCCCAACCAGTTGTTGGGGTTGACCGGCGCGATTGCTGTCGCGTGTGAAACGTTACTCACATGGGCGACCGCCCCCGATCCCGCTCCGTTTACGACAAGGGCTGTACTGGCGCTGAGGAGTAGATAGGTTCGTTTCATAAAAAAATCTCCATTCGCAACATTGTTTTCGGTCGATCTAAGCTCATCTTCAATTTGCAAGAGTCAGGGCATGTATGGTTTGCGGTCCCAGAAGACAAATGGCCCACGGTGTAAATATCGTTAGTTAACCAAGCAGCTAAGATATCTACCGAAAGCACATCCTCCGGCTAGGAATCTTTCCTCTTCTCATCAGCCGCCCCGTCAAAAAAGTTGAGCAGCTTGCGCGACACTGTGTCGGGGCATTCGGTGGACATCCAGTGGCCACAGGCTGCAAGTTGTTCGCCATGAAGATCAGTCGCAATACCCACCAACTGACGTTGGAGCAGGTCGCCAACGCCGGCCGGTTCTGACTGGCCGCTTGGCCGCTGGTTCGATGATGAAAGCCCGCCGAGCCAGAACACGGGCATCGAAAGCTTCCCGCCTTTGTCGGCCCATGTCTTGTTGGCAATCGCGTCCTGCTTAAACGCGCGGTAATAATCGAAGCCGGCGCGCAGCGCGCCAGGCTGCGTGTAGGTCCGCACGTACTCGTCGACATCTTCTCGGGTGAACGCCGAGGGGTTGTACGTCTCGTTATTGAAGAAGTAGCTTATGTATTCCCGCACATGGCCGGCTACCAGCCATTCGGGCATGTCCGGCTGACCCTGGAATGCAAAGTGCCACAACTGCGACTGGTCCCATTCCGGCAGCCCCGGCAACGCGATATCCAGGATAGCGACCCGCCTCAGCAAGTCCGGGTACTTCCGAGCGAATGCGAAGGCGATTTGCCCGCCGATGTCGTGACCGGCCATGTCGACGGGACCAAGCTCCAACTGACGGATCAGTCCGGCGATGTCGGCCGCAGCAGTCTCCTTGTCGTACCCACCGACTGGCCTGCTCGAGTCGCCCAAGCCCCTGATGTCGAGCGCGATGACGTCGTGATGCTTGGCCAATGCGGGCATCACGCGGCGCCATTCATACCATGTCGATGGCCAGCCATGCACGAGGATCAGAGGGCTGCCATGACCTCCACGCACATAGTGGAGGCGGACATCTCCGACATAAATCTTGTGGTGGGTGAACTGCTTGTCGAACGCGGATGCGGCATCGCTGGCCGTAGCAGTTCTCACCTTTTCAGCTCCTTGAGCGGTTGCGCCGGCGTTGATCGTCAGCGCTAAAGCGATCACCCCCGCCGTCTTGCCTATCGCTCGTGCGGCGCGGTCGGGGATCGTCATGTTCATGAGTAACTCCTAAGGCTTAGCTGTTGAGGACGACCGCTCGAACCCTGTCATCCCCTCGAGCCCCACCTCCCCCTCACCGCCCGCGATCGCCGCTTTGGCGCTCGCCAAGGAGGGAATGCGATAGGGCGGTCCTACCTGTGTCAATCTCCCGTCCGCGGCCGTCCGGAAAGCGACGACTGAATGGCTTCTCAACGCCGCCATGACGTAGAGGCGGCCGGGCGTTTCATACATATCCTTGGCATCTTCCCCGGTGATTTCATTTAGCGGGAAGACATTGTTTTTGAGAGACTTGCTGAGGCGTCCATCATCGCCGATGTCAAATACTGTGATCTCGTTGGTGCCCGTGCTGGCGGTATAGAGCCGTTTTCCGTCAAGGCTGACTAGCGACCAGCAGACCTCATCTTTCTGGTCATTGTCGGAACCCGTCGCAAAATGCTGCACCTTGGCGGCGGTAACACCATCGTGCACGGTGAGATCATGGTCCTGCAATACCGCGTTTGCATTGGTGACATAGACGTATTGCCCGTTAGGACTCCAGGAGGAGCCAGTGTTGCCGGACACTCCTGTCTCCTCATATAAACCTGTCTGCTTCAAATTCCCCCGCTTGAAGCTGTAGATATAAAGCCGTCCAGGGACCTGCAGTTTTGGCCGGGGATGGGCCTGCACATCAGGCACTCCGAAGGTGACCACGCTGAGCTTGTCGCCGCCGGGGTTAAACTCTACGGTTACAGGCCCCCCATATTTCCCGCTGTCGTAGGTGGCCCCGATACTTCGGAATTTCATGATCCCCGTAGCAGGATCAAGGTCAAACACCGCGAGGTTACGAAGCGAGCTCGCTTCGACGGGAGAGGTCAGCGCCGGCTTGTTGTCCAGATAAAGCGGATTGCTGTGCTGGTTGCCGATGACCACCCACGTGACGCCTTCCGCGCTTGTCGTTGCGATCGAGGCGGGCCTGATCCCGTGTGAATCGATGTTGTCCATGGCGGGCGTCGCCGGGTTCTGATCAATCTGCGTCAGGGTGCCATTGTCGCGGTTCACCCTGAACACTGAGATGCTGCCGTTGATCGGGTTGTGCCCGGCATTGATCGTCAGCAGATAGTCCCCGACAATCCGCACCGCCCATTGCGTATCGAAATCGCCAGCTAAGGCTTCACCTCTGGCTCCAGTCGAATACGGTGAGCCTTTAAGCTCAGTGAGGGTTCCATCTTGATGCCGGCCAAGCACCACTATTCCATTGGCAGAACCAGCGTTGGTTCCGATGTACATGTATCCGGATAAATCGTTTCCTTGGGCTTCAGTCATCGACACCGGAAAGACGCACAATGATGCGAGAAACAGCAGAGGATAAGGTTTCATGATCTCCTCTAAATAAAAACCTCGTTGCTATTCAACTTGCTTGTATCGGGTTATGTCCTGAATGGTTCAGAAAATAAGATAAATTAGCAACTTTCGACATTTACCAGCATTATCGCATCTTATTCGCGCCCGCATGTCAGCTTTCAATGATGCCCTTTGCCGCTTAATTAGGTTGATCGCGAGCAACTGCGGCGCTGCGCGCGCCGTGCGTGAGCGGCCCCCTTCGGAAGGGCTAGCGGCTCATGCCGTGTCAGGTCCGTCTCGCTGCAAACGCCCAATCAGGGAGCCCCCCTATGGTGCCCTTAAGCTGAACCGCCTCTATCGGCGATGCGCGCGGCGATTATACGAACCGCCCAGTCAGGTAGACTTCTTGCGCCTCTCGTTGAGTACAAGCCACTTTTTGAAAGCAAACAGGATCGATCCGCATATCGCCGACGTCCCCAGCGGCAGCCAGACCGGTGCTCCAGACCCGGAGAAGCGGAAGCCGTGGATGGCCAGCATCAGCAGCCCAATCAGCCCAGTCGCGATCATGCATAGCGCGATTAGCAGTCGAAGGGCCCGCAGAAAGCCGAGCTTGGCTTCGGACTCGGTCGGACGTCGGATCGCCCAGACGAACAGTGTACCGGTGAAGATGATCTGCGACCACGACCCGGCGGCTGGGGACACGTTGGCACCGACGACGGCGCGTACGAGCGCCGATCCCAACGTCCAGGTGAACAGCCCGACCACGCCCCGCCCCCGGAGCGCTAGCCCGACGAGAAGCACCCAGACCATCGGCATCAACCGGACCTTTCATTAGAACTGATCATGGCCCCGCGGCGGCAACCCGGTTAAATCGGGAGTGGGTCAGAATGCCGGCGGTCGCCGCTCCGCTCCAGCGACCTCCGCGGCCTTCGTGTCGACCCGGTGGTCGAGCTCGTGCGAGGCGCGGCTCCCCAGCACAAGCACGATGTCGACCCGGTCCGAACCGGTTGCGCCGAGCGCCGGCCTTGCATCGCACAGGGCGACGAGATCACCGTTGGAGCACCACCTTGCCTCGAGGTTGTCGACGCCTGCGTACTTGGACGTCGGCTTGCCGTACTTAGCTTGCAGAGCGGCCAGGAATTCGCTCGGCGACTCGCCCTGCCGCGAGCCCGAATAGGTGATGGAGGAAACGCTCGCTCCAGCCTCCATCGGCAGGAATTCGAGCAGGTAGTGGTTGCCCTCGGCGTCGGCCATCGAGGTGCGTGACAGTACGCGAGGCACTTTAGGGATTGGACGGCCAAGCAACGCGGCCGCGCGGACGGCAACCCGGCCGTCGAAGGACGGGCTCGTGAAGTCACCGCCGTTGAAGCGCAGGTGCAGGCGCCTGGCGTTGCGGTCAGCTTCTCGGACCGACATTCCCAGCTTGAAGCCGTAGAGTTCGAAAGTGGCGGGATCGCCCTGTACGAGCAACTTCGACGCAACCGTCGTATCGTAGGTTTCGAGTTCGTACGGCGTTGCCGTCATGCCTTCGGGACGTCGATCCGCCCGGCCGCCGGTGGTATCGGCCCCGATCTGATGGCCGGCCAAATTTGAGCCTATCAGCACCTCGCCCGCCGCCGGTCCGGCGACGGCCTTGGTGCCGAGACCGGCGACGAGCACGGCGATCGTCAGGGCCAGGAACGGGATTGTGCACGAACCGGCATCGCGCATAGGTGCCTCCATAGCTTTCGGATTAATAACTCGGGCTATAGCCCGTGGTTTAATTGTCGTCCAGACCGTCGCTGCAGTGGATGGACGCGAGATCGCTGCTTGGATGGAACATGAGGGCGCTGAGATCCGAGCGGGGCCTCTCGCAGGAGCGTCTTGCTGCCGACTCGGGAATCGACCGCGCGTACGTCAGCGAGCTGGAACGCGGCGTGGTGGCAGCGTCGGTTGACTTGATGGACCGGCTAGCAACCACCTTCGACGTCCCGGTCGCCGTGCTTCTGAAAGCGCCCGCGGCAGGTGCCGAGACTCCTGCGAACCTGCCCCGAGGGCGTAAGCGGACCTGATTGCCCGGGTCGCCACGCAAGCCGGGTCAGGAGCAGCACCGCAACGGAGGGCAGTCAAATATGCCAGCTTGCCTTAAGATCCAGCTAGGGTCGTAGTCACATTCCAACGGGCGGGCGTCTAACGCCGGTCGAAGGCTACCGCGCCAAGACTACGCCGGTCGCCGGACACGCAGCCGCAAGCCTCCGGATTCGTTCCAGATGTCTCATTTGCGGGCGTTCCGCCAGACCTTGACGGGACGGGTCCAGTGGGTACGGGGACCGACGCTCACTAATTGCCGTCATTGCGTTAAAGCGCAACGAAACGCCTGCAAGATGCCGCAACATGTCCTGTATCACCAGATGCGGGCGCGTTCGGCGGGTGCCAGGTATAGCGCGTCGCCGGGTTTGATCCCGAACGCCGCATACCAGCCATCTATGTTGCGGACGACGCCGTTGACCCGGTACCTGCGGTAGGAATGCGGGTCGCTGGAGACCTGCTTGCGAATCGTCTCAGGTCGGGCCTTGCCGGCCCAGACCTGCGACCAGCCGAGAAAGACTCGCTGATCTCCGGTCAGACCGCCGATCACGGGTGGCGGTCTGCCGTGGAGCGAAGCCCGGTAGGCGTCGAGCGCGATCGACAGGCCGCCAAGGTCGGCGAGATTTTCGCCCATCGTCAGGTCGGGATCGATGTGGAAACCCGGCACCGGTTGGTAGGTCGCGTATTGCGCGCCCAGCACCGCTGCCCGCGCCTTGAAGGCGGCGGCGTCGGCGGGCGTCCACCAGTCGCGCAGCGCCCCCGCGGCATCGATAGCGCGACCCTGGTCGTCGAACCCGTGCGTCATCTCGTGGGCGATGACACCGCCAATCGCGCCGTAGTTGATCGCTGGATCGGCCTCGGCGTCGAACATCGGCGCCTGCAGGATGCCGGCAGGAAACACGACGTCGCGCAGGCGGCCGTTGTAAGCGTCGTTCGTCTGGGGCGTCATGATCCATTCGTCGCGGTCGACCGGCCCGTCGCTGCGCGCCCGTTGGAAGGCCCACTCGGCCTCGGTCGCGCGGCGGACGTCGCCTAGCAGGTCGCCACGCCTGATCCGCACGCTGGAATAGTCGCGCGGGCGGTCGGGAAAGCCGACCTTGATGACGTAGGTGTCGAGCTTCCTCAGGGCTTCCGTCCGCGTCGCCTCACCCATCCAGTCAAGCTTCTCGATGCGGTGACGGAAGGCTGCCTTCAAGTCGGCGACCAGCGCCTCGATCATGGCCTTGGCCGCGGTGGGAAAGTAGCGTGCCGAATAGAGCTCGCCGACCGCCCAATCGAGTGTGCCGAAGCATGAATCGGGTTCGGCAGCGCAATCGCCCCCGGAGACCGCCAGGATGGCGCGTTTCCACCGCGGCTTCTGCTCTAACTGCCCGGCGACCATCCGACCGTGCAGCTCAAAGTGAGAGTCAGCGAAGGCATGCGCGAGGTAGGGCGCCGCGGCGTCAGCGGCTCTGAACGCTAGCCAGTCCTTCAGGACCTCCAGCGGCGTCGACCCGACTAGGGCGGCGAGCTTCGGGAAGGCGGTTCTGGGCATGACGATCAGCCGCGTTTTCGAACCAAGCCCGGCGCCGCGCAGGTATGCTTGCCAGTCGAAACCGGGGGCGTAGGCCGCAAGTGCAGCGGGCGTCATCGGATTGTACTGCACGGTCAGGTCGCGTTGCTGGACCATCGTCCAGCTGGCCTCGGCGAGCTTCGTCTCGAAGGCGAGCGCGGCGGCGGCGGCGGCATGCGGGTCTGGCCACCCGGCGGCCGCGAGGATCGTCGCGGCGTGCTTAAGGTAGGCGTCGCGGTGCGGCTGGAACTCGGCTTTCGAGTAGTAATCCCGATCCGGCAGCAGCATCCCCGTCTGATTGAGAAAGACGGCATAGCGGCCGGGCTGCTTCAGATCCTGATCGATGCCGGCGGCGAACGGCGAGGCGTAGAACGAGCTACCGTTCTCGCCCATCAGCGCCGCGAGCTCGCCGCGGTCGCGCGCGTTCTGGATCGCCTTCAGCTCCGGCCGGATTGGAGCCGCGCCCGAGGACTCGATCGCCGCCTCGTCCATGAACGCCGCATACATTGCGCCGACCTTGCCCTCGAGCGTCGTCGGTTCCGCCGGCGCGTGCTTCGCCGCATCCTCGAGGAGGCCGTGCAGGCGATCCTCGATGCGTTGGGTCATATCGAAGCGCTTGCCCGCGAGGACTTGGTCCGCGGGTATCTCGAGACGCTTCAGATAGCCACCGTTGGAGGCTTCGAAGAAGTCGTCGCCGGGGCGGACAGACAGGTCGGGCGCCGCGAGATCCAACCCGAAAGGCGGGTAGACGGGGGCGGCCGACACTGGCGTCGTGACCAGCGCCAGGATCGCCAAGGTCGTCCGGATCACCGCAACGTCTCCACACGCAACTCGCTCGAAGTAGGCGATGGTCTGCGGCCGCAGCATCGGCAAAGATCCGGCGGACGTCCGGCGTGACGGCGAAGCAGAACGCCCAAACTCGCCTCAGCTGCGGTTCTTGGCGGCCTTTGTCACCGCCGCCACGCTGGTCTTACCGGTCTCCTTCCGCATCGTCCCGAGCTTCGCGAGCGCCGAGAACTCAGGGATCGGATTGGGCAAATTCTTGGTCACCGTGTCGCCACGTTTCTGCTGGATTTGGCCGGTCTTGGGCGGGGTCTTGTCCCGGTGACGGCCGTCCAACCCAGTTTCCTTCATCGTCCATTGCTCGATCATGGTTCCGGCAAGACGATACCAGCCTCGGCCGGGGAGGGGAACAGCGCGGTCATGGACCGTTAAGTGACAACGGCCAGATTAATCCGACTGGTGAAATGATTTAAATGAAGTATGCGCGAATCGTCCTTGCACCAGGGAAGCAGTCGCTAACTCGCTTTTAGCTGTCGACGTATTGACGTCGTGATTCTATGTCGGCCCAACCGGCATCGCTGTCTCAAAGGCAGATCAAGCGCTTTAACGACTGTCACGAACCTCTCGGCGCCCTCCCGACGCAAGGCACCTCTCGCCTTGCGGCGAGCGCCTGCTACCGCCGCGATGTCGGCATGACCCCTCTGTGCCCGGAACTTTTAGGTCGGTTCGCAAGGTAATGCCGCATCACTGCGCACGACTTATTCAATTATCGCGTTCGCCTCGCTTGCGGTCTGCCTTTCGAGCACGATTGATCGCCGCCGCTCGTTGGCGCGCCCGCTTCTCCGACGGCTTTTCGTAATGACCCCGGAGCCTCATCTCGCGGTAGACGCCTTCGCGCTGCAGCTTCTTTTTGAGAGTACGAATTGCTTGGTCGACGTTGTTGTCGCGGACAAGGATTTGCATCGTGGCTCGGCTTTCGACTGTCTTAGCGCTCGCGTCCGACGCTAGTCTTAGAGCCGAATAAACGCGTCGCCAAGGGTCTGGATACGGCACCCATGCGGCCTCTGCTAGGGTTGTTGGTCCGGCTGAACTTACGCGTCCGCACCCGGGTTTCAGGAACTCCAAGAGGCGGGCAAACGTACTTGTTCTGTGCTTTTAAAAAGACTTTACGGGAGTAGTCATCCCCAATCTTCGGCGCGATGTCCATAAGGCTGTAACGACTTGATAATTGTTCCGTGATTGCGAACGAAGCGGAGGCGGTGTTTGCAGATCCGGAGTATATAAAAACTGAAAGGGTATCATCACGGCGTTGTACGCGGGCGGCACATTGATCGTTGGCGGCGATCGAAAGTGATGGTGTTGCTGGACTCGCAGAAATTTCAACCGGTCAAGATCAATGGCGCGGGCCGACGGCTTCCGGCTCACCGGTCTTCAAGGCCGAGCGCAGCCCGTCGATCTTCGCGTTGTTCGCCGCCTGCTCACTCAGGAAGGCCTGCTCCTGTTCCCGGTGCAGAGCCCAGAACTTCCTCTCCCGCCGCTGCCACCCGGCGAGTGCGACGGCATCCGCAGCGTCCGCTTCGGACTGCCTTCGGCGGCAGTCGGAGACGCTTGCGGCATGGGCCTCTTCGGCGTCCGACATGATGCGTTGCTTCCGACCCAGCAGGCGGTCGGCGATACCAACTTTGGGCGCCGCGAACACGGGGACGTCGATAACCGTCGCCACGGGCTTCGGCTCCGAGAATCGGGCGGGCATCGCGTAGGCGGACCGGTCCTTGAGAGCATACCAGTCCACGGCGTCGTCCACTGACAGGGTACGAGCCCAAATGCGGCTCAGGCCCTCCTGGGCGGCCCCGGCTTCAACAGTCGCCTCGTCGGCCGCCTCCTTGCCGGACTGCAGCAATCTGCGAAGGCCGTCCTGCGCCGATTTGACATCCCAGCTGGTGACGTGGACGTTGACCTTGCTCTGCAGGATCGAGATCTCCGTCGCGCTCAGTTCCTTGTGCAGGTTGAGCTTCGTGTGGCGGAGATCGATGTAGTATCTCAGAACGCGCGTTCCGGCAGCGTTGGTTTTCGCGGTCAGCCTCCCGATCGAGATGTGCCCGATATCGGTCGATGTCACAGTGATGCTCGTCATACGCGTCCCCCGGCCGTTGCGGCACTGCTACAGCGCGCGACCGCCCCTGCAAACCGTTGGCGGCCGTCCAACGCGGCGACCTGAGGGCACCGATAGACGGACCCGCCGTGCGACCGCTCCCGGCGAGGATGCTCAACTCGAGTGGGGCACAGAAGCGAAACGAAGGAAGGATCTAGGGTCTAGGTGGAAGGCGCCAGAGGCAAGTGGGAGGAAAACAATCTCCCGTAACGCTGACGGCACTCAGCCATCAGCAAGGAATACGAAATGCTTCTGCAACACATCGACGACAGCGGAAGCCATCTGTTCGTCGGCGATATCCGGGACGGCTACCTTTTCGTCCTCCTCACGAGGGCGATGTTCGAGCGCGGCGGCCACATCAATCCGCTGTGGGGACGGGCGGCGACGGATCGGCGGACCTTCGATGAGCTCGGCCGATGGCTGAGCATCCGCCGGGACCAGTGGCCGGCGTGGGGACGCCTGGCCGAGGCCGTCGATCACGAGGCCGTCGGCCGGCACATGTCAAAGCTCCTCACCGAAACGCCCATCGCCGAAGTGATTGGCACTGTCGTCAGGAAGCACGAGGATCCGGTCGAGGTGGTCTTCGGCGAGATGCTGTTCAGTCGGAACGGCACCGACTTCGAAGAGGTCTACCGCCACCGCTTCACGACTTCCGCCGCACGCGACCGGTTCCGCGATTGGATGTTCACCCACGACAACATCCATTAAGCAGGCAACCTGCTGCGAACCGGATACTACAAAGGCACGGCAGCCCTGGGTCGTGCCCTCGACCAACTCGCCGAACTGTCCGTCGGTGCCGATCCAGGAAGATCGCGCGCCCAAGACGGTAGAGGCGCACGGCGCAAGGAGAGGGCGCTGATCGCCGGCCGCATGACGGATCGCGGACTTCGCCCCTCGACGATGCCGTCCCCTCAACCCGCGCCAAGACGCCTAGATCATTCAGTTCGACAGATTCAGGCTTGTGCTGCGCGACAATCACGGTGAGAACCGTGTTGCCTCACGAGAAGATGTTCCCGAGCGGTGATGCCGTTGCCTCACCAGAGTGTTCCCCTACGCCGATCACCAGGCGAGGTCGATTCCCGGTTGATGGGACGCTGTGGAGCGGAGCCGTAGGCGAAGCGGAGCAGCGTCCCATCAACCTTCGACTAGCACCGACACCGGCATCGCCGTATCCGTAGGAGATTCCGCCGCCAGCCCGGAATGAGTGAACACCAGTGCGTGAGCGTATTCGGACCGCCAGACCTTAAGGCGGCGCTGGACGGTACGGATCAGGCCATCGGGATAGTTGTCGGGCCGCTCGACCTGAAGTTTTTCCAGCAGCTCCCTGCCGGTGCGCCACGGCTCGTCCTCGAACCAGCGCTTCAACTGCTCGCTCACCTCGATCAGCGGATCGGGACGGCGACGACCGCGCTTGATGACCGGTTTATTGGATGCAGTCGGTCGCGCTTCACCGCCCTGCCATATCGTTTGCAAGCTGGAGAGGAACGCGTCCAATGGTGGGGCCGCGGGCTGCTCGCTCACCGGTACTGGGCTGACCATGTCGGCAAGGGCGACCAGCCGCTGTTGGGCCGCCCTGATATCGCGCAGCAAGCGGACGGGATCGAGGTCGGCAAAGATCGCACGCACGCGTGTCCGGGTCTTATCAGATACCCGCGGATCGTCGAGCAACCGCTGATAGGGCGTCGCTGGTGCATGATAGCGCTTGCGAACCCGCGCACCGTCGCGGTGCTTCTCGGCCAGCTTGAACGAGGGCTGGAAGAAGTTCACGAACAGGCGCGACGCCGCGTACAGCTCAGCCAGCGCAACGGTCGCCTCCAGCCCCTCGAAGCGACGATAGCCAGCCAGGCGGCGCACGACTGATCCGTTCTTTTGCTCCACCCATGCCTGGTCGTTCTTGCGATAGGGTCGGCAGCGCGTGAACGCGATGTCGGAGGCAGCGCAGTAATCGCGCACCGTCTCGTTGATGAAGACGCTATCGTTGTCAGTGTCGAACCCCAGCAGCGGGAACGGCATCAGCCTGCGCACCTCGCTAAGCACCGCGACGAGCACCGTCTGCTCGCGAACCAGTAGCGGCGCGCACTCAGTCCAGCCGGTCGCGATGTCAGTCAACGTGAACGTCCACGCAAAGCTTCCCTTCGCGACCGGACCGCTGTGCGATACGAGATCGGCTTCGACATACCCCGGTGCCGGATTGTCCCAGTCGTCAAACGTCCTGATCGGTACGCTTTGCCGGAGCGCCGTTCCCGCGACACCACGTCGCCGCGGTTTGCGATTACCGGCCTTTGCGGCGCGAAGCACGCGATCGATCGTTGCCGCGCTCATCTTCGTCAGCTGCGACCTCACCGCCGGCGCCAAGTCCAGATGGCCATGGCGCTCCATCGCCTCCAGCAGGATCGGAATGAGCGGTCGCAATCGCTTGCCGCACAGCCGATCCGCCGCCTCCCAGAGCACGATAAGCGCGGTCCGGGCCGCCTCGTCGTAGATCCGACGCTCGATGCGGACGTTCGCCGTCGTGACCGCGGGGCCCGCCCGCATCAGCCGCATCGCATGCTTGCGGTGAAATCCCGTCACCGCAACGAACTCGTCCAGCACCCGGCCCTTGCTTGCTCGATCAGCCGATCGGTACCGTTCGCTGATCGCAGCGACCAGCTCCGTACGCGTTGCCATGCTCACCGTCCTCATAGCTCGCTCCCGAACAATCTCGAGAGCATTTTAAATGAGGCAACGACCCCCGCCGCGGGAGCAAATCAGGCGAGGCAATGCGTCTCTCACCCAGATCGTCGCGCAACAGTCGGCGCGGTCCTGCTGCGATGGATCTGCATGGTCGTGCTCGCCGCCCCGGTGTGGGCGGCGCTCACGCGAAATACTCCGGCCGATCGATGTCCTGGATCAGGCCGATCTCTTTCGGCTGCCATCCGAGAACCTTTTTGGTCCACTCGCTGGACACAGTGCCACTGCCAGTTAGCCAGATCGCTAAAGCGCCGAAGTGCGCTTCGGCCGCGTCTGGAGCCAAGGACCTCGAGGGCACGCCGACTTGCCTGCCGATCGCCTCGACCATGAGCTTGAACGATAAGCCTTCGGCGACGGCATGATATGCCTCACCTCCGACGCCCCGCTCGAGCGCGAGGCGAAACACGCGCGCCGCATCTAGCCGATGCACGGCGGGCCACGGGCTCTGTCCGTCTCCTACAAAAGCTAAAAAGCCTTTCTCGCGAGCAACACCGGCGAGCTGAGGCACGAAGCCGTGACGCTCGCCCACCCCGTGCACCGAGCGCGCGGGACGGACCACCGACGCCCGCACCCCCCGCTCGGCCAGCGCAAACGCGGCCTGCTCCGATGCGCGCGGATATGCGTATCACCGTACGATGCAGGGAGCGGCGGTCATACCTGCCAACACCGGCATCACGTTCCCGCTGACGGCCGCGGACGGTGCGGCGGTGAAGGCCTTCGCCGCGGGCAAGGGTCATACGATCCTCGAACCCGACGCGCTGGCCGTGGAGACGAAGTCGAGTTGGGTGGAGGCGATGTCCGTCGCGGATCCCGCGTCGTACGTGCAGACCACGGCGATCGTGCCGACGTTCAACACGAGCGATCCGAACAACTGGATTCACTTTGGCCAGAAGGCCGTGAAACTCGTGATGGTCGGCGTCCACGTCGTCGGCAGCACCAAGGGCCACGGCGAGATGGTGTGGGGCAGCTTCGAGCACGCCGACAACGCTCCGAACGCGACCTACAAGTACAATTCGACCACCGGCTTGAAGACCGTCACCCAGAACACCGCCGGCAGCTGGACGTTCACCCCGTCCGGTTCGGGGGGTCCGTTCAACGCGATGAAGGCGAGCTGGAACGGGACGGCGATCACCGGACCGCCGGTCGCTCCGAGCGCCGTCATCCGCGCCTTTCCGTGGGGCACCATCGGAACCAACACGTCGCTGAACACGCAGGTCATCTCCGCGAACGCCAGCGTCCTCAGCCAACTGGTCGCCGGTGACGTCCGCAAGAGCTACTTCCAGGTCGGCACCACCTGGACGATCGGCGGCGCCGCCCCGAGCGGAGGCAACGAGGTCGGCACCAACCAGCTGGCCAACGCGACCATCGAGACCTTCGCGCAGGGCACCAACTGCTTCTCGTGCCACTTCACGAGCAAGGTCGCCGTGAGCCACATCTACTGGGAGCTCAAACCGTTGCCTTGACGGGACTCGTCACCGACAGGCCGTGCGTCGGCCGCCACGAGCAGCGGTCAGCCCGACTTTGCGTTAGATACCGGGTTCTGCACTTGGACCAAGGCGACCGTTAGCGGTCCAGCTACGAGACACGAAGGCCACAGAGGCGAGCGGGCGAGACGTCCGGTCGCTGCATTCTGCAAACGCATGCCCTTGGCGCCCGCTCCCGATGCTGACGCTAGACCCGGCGCCTTTTCGAGACGTTCGGCAACTTGGCGGGCGAAAGTCTGCCGATAATATCCGCGATGTTGGCCACCACGTTCTGACACAACCGGTACGTGATGGTCCGACCGGACCGGCTCGACGTGACGATCCCGGCGTTCGAGAGGATGCCGAGATGCCCGGACATGGTATTGCGGGGCGTGCCCACCAGATCGGCGATCTCGCTCGCCGGAAGCCCCGTCGGCTCGTGGTCGGCCAAGAGCGTCACCACCTTCAATCTCGTCGTCTGTCCCAAGGCTGACATCACGGCAGCGGCGGCTTCCAGTTCCATCGTTCGGGATTAGCAGAACCGACTTAACAATCAACTAACCCCTGATCCAATCATTCGGCAGTTCCGGAACTATTGTATTGTTGCGAATGGAGGTCTATGTTGGATGCGCGACGATGAGCGGGTGCCGTCCCCGTTCGCCGCCGGGCACAGGGACGGCAGGTCCCGTCGACGGTACGAAGGGAATGAACATGCAGATGAATGTATTGAATCGGGCCCCGCATCACAGTTCGCTCGTCACCCAGCCCCTGGCCTATGAGGATCCGATCGGCATCGACGATCCTCGGGACGTGTCGGTCATCACGACGGCGCGGGGACTGTGCCGCGTCGCGCTCATCGCGGCGCAGGCCGCCACTCGCTTCGCGGCCGAGGGTTCGGAGCATGACCCCATGGCGTGGATGCTCGCGCCCCGGCGCCTGTTCGACGGCCGCAACGCCTTGAGCGCCTGTCGTGAGCATCAGCCCTTCATGCGCGCCATGCTCCTGCACGGGTTGGCGCTCGGCTTGGACGCCGACCCGGACGACCTCGACGACCTGTTCTCGGACGACGCCGAGCTCGACATGCATGAGACCCCCGCCGACCATTGCGATCTCGGTCCGGCGAACGGCGAGGGCACACCTGCGGGCCAACCGGACGGTCGGCCGCGTCTCTACACCGCGACGATCGCCGACCGCACCGGCGGTGCGCTGCTTCACGCCTTTCACGCCTCGGTGGCGTCTAGTCCGGCGGAGATCGCGGCACGGCTCTGGGCGCGCTACGGGACCGCTGCCACCGGGGCTGCCATCACCCCCGGCTTCGATCGGACACAGGCCTTCGCTCAGGCTCTCGTCGCCCCGGCCGTCGCCGATCTCCTCGAGAAGGTCGACGCCGATCCCGTGTCTCCGGTCGCCGGCGGACTCGATCTGAACTTCGAGCAGCGCATGGATGCGTGATCCCGCACGGCATTGTCAGCCGCCGCTTGGGCAGGCGGCGGCTGACCGCTCGCGAGGCCTCTTACTGGGAGATGACCGATGGACATTGATGATCAACGTTCGGGCTTAGTGGCCGATGGCGACGACGACGTCCGCATTTTGAGGCGCCTGCGCCTTGTCGAAGGTCCGACCGGCCTCGGCGACCCGGCTGCACCGTTCGTCGGTGTGGTCATCGACTGCGAGACCACCGGCCTCGACCACGAGCACGACGAGATCATCGAGTTGGCGCTGCGGCGCTTCCGCTACGACGCCGCCGGAATCATCACGAAGATCGACAGGGCGTATTCCTGGTTGCAGGAGCCCTCGGCGCCCATCCCGCACGAGGTGACCAGGATCACCGGTCTGACCGACGCCGCGGTGGCCGGACATCGCCTGGACGACAACCTCGCGGTCAAGATCATCGCATCGGCGGACTACCGCATCGGACACAACGCGGGCTTCGACCGCAAGTTCGTCGAACGGCGGCTGCCCACGGCGTCCGGTCTCGCCTGGGCGTGTTCCTGCGTCGGCATCGACTGGAAGGATCATGCCCTCGAAGGCCGCTCACTGGGCTGGTTGGTGTCGCAGATCGGCTGGTTCTACGACGCCCACCGGGCGACCGCCGACGTCGACGCGGTGATCGCTCTGCTGACCCATGTCGCGTCGGACGGGCGCACTGCGTTGTCCAGGTTGATCGAGCGGGCCGAGTTGCCCAGCTGGGTCGTCCGCGCCATCGGCGCCAACTTCGAAGTCAAGGACCAGCTCAAGGCGCGAGGGTATGGCTGGGATCCCGTCGACAGGGTGTGGGCGCGGGAGGTGCCCGACACTGAGCGGATGGCCGAGGAGTTCTGGTTGGCGAGGAACATCTACTCCGACGCCGCCCACCCGAGGGTCAGCGGACCCGCATTCTTTGAGGTCACCAGCCTCACCCGCTACCGCTGACCGTTCGGTTGGCGAATCTCAAGCTTCGCACCGGATCGTCTTCCGGCCTTTCTGTCCTTCGAGGGATGGCCGGGAGCGAGTTAATCGGGAGTTCCTCGAATTCTCGGGCCGCACCGGTTCCCGTGTCTGCTCGGGGCTGGTAAGGTGAACACCACAGCTTTGATCTGGAGTGGGCGATGAAGGAACCTGGCTTGGACGGCCGTCATCGTGACACGGCGCCGCCGAAAACCGGACGGATCCAGCAGAAGCGTGGCGACACGCTGAACAAGAACCTCCCCGACCCGATACACCAGTTCTCCCCTCTCGCTAAGCTGGAGACGATGCGGAAGGCGACGGGCGAGACCAGCATCGCGGCGGTGACGAAGGCTGCCAAGAAGCGGAAATGATCTACGGCATAACGGGGCATCAGGAACGCGAAGGGATCGACTGGGCATGGGTCCGCGTGATGATCCGCGGAGAAGTGCAGTGCGGAGGGCCGGACCTGCGCGGCCTATCCTCGCTGGCGCGGGGTGCCGATCAGGTTTTCGCGGAAGAGATACTGCAGGCGCAGGGAGCGCTGACCGCGATCATCCCGCTCGAGGGATATGAGGAGAACTTCCGTGGCGAAGACCTCTCTCGCTATCAACGCCTACTATCATCGTCCGAGGTGATCATGATGCCCGAGGCGAAGGACGACGAAGCGGCATTCCTCGCAGCGGGAATGCGCGTTGCCGACGACTGTGACGTCCTACTGGCGGTCTGGGACGGGGAGCCGGCGGCAGGCTCGGGGGGAACCGGCGACGTGGTCGGCCATGCAAAGACGATCGGTCGTGCTATCGTGCACTTTCAGCCGATCACGCGTGAGGTTGCGAGATACTGAGATCCGCCTGGCGCTACAAAGCGGTCGTTCGGAAGCCTGTAGATTTCCACTGAGAAGTGACCCGGGGTTTTCATCGAGATTTGACCCGGGTGAAGTTATGTCCCGCGATGCGGGGTGTGGGTCAAGTTGATGATTTCTCCTTCCGTGTTTTGGGCGCAGCAGCGCTTGCCCTGAACCGGAAGCTGTCGTTGCCGGTTTCGAGAATGTGGCAGTGGTGGGTAAGCCTGTCGAGCAGGGCGGTGGTCATCTTGGCATCACCGAACACCTCGGCCCATTCGCTGAAGCTGAGGTTGGTGGTGATGATGACGCTGGTACGCTCATAGAGTTTGCTGAGCAGATGGAACAACAACGCCCCGCCTGACGGGCTGAACGGCAGGTAGCCCAGTTCATCGAGGATAATGAGGTCAAGGCGCAGCAGGCGCTCGGCAAGCTGGCCGGCTTTGTTCATTGCCTTTTCCTGTTCAAGCGCATTGACCAGATCGACCGTGGCAAAGAACCGGACCTTCTTGCGGTGATGTTCGACAGCCTGGACGCCCAGCGCGGTGGCGACGTGGGATTTTCCGGTGCCGGGACCGCCGATCAGTACGACGTTGTCGCCGCCGTCGATAAAGTCACCGCGGTGCAGTTGGCGGACCATTGCCTCGTTCACTTCGCTGGAAGCGAAGTCGAACCCGGCTAGATCCTTGTAGGCCGGGAACCGGGCAGCCTTGATCTGGTAGGCGATCGAGCGGACCTCCCGCTCGGCCATCTCTGCCTTGAGCAGCTGGGAGATGATCGGCACTGCCGCCTCGAACGCCGGGGCGCCTTGCTCGATAAGGTCGCCGACCGCCTGGGCCATGCCGTACATCTTGAGCGCCTTGAGCATGACGACCACTGCGGCGCTGGCGGGATCATGACGCATGGCGCAGCCCTCCATCGCGAAGACCGTCATATCGCCCGACATCGGCGAGCGGCTCTTGCGCAAGGCGCAGCGCCTGCGGGGCGTCGATCGGGGAGGCTGGCGTAGCCTTACCATCGGTGAGCCGGTGCAGAACGTTGAGGACGTGGGTCTTGGTCGCGACGCCAGCCTCCAGTGCCAGTTCGACCGCGCAAAGAACCGCCTGTTCGTCATGCTGCAGCACGAGCGCCAGGATCTCGGCCATCTCGCGATCGCCGCCGGCGCAGCGCAGTAACTGACTTTGCAGCTGCTTGAACGCATCGGGCAGTTGCGTGAACGGCGCGCCATTCCGCAGCGCCCCAGGCTTGCGCTGGATCACCGCCAGATAGTGCCGCCAGTCATAGATGGTCCGCCCGGGCAGGTGATGAGACCGCTCGATGATGCGGGCATGCTCGCACAGGATCAGCCCCTCGGCCGCCACGACGATCCGCTCGGGATAGATCCTGACGCTGACCGGGCGGTTGGCGAACGAGGCCGGCACGCTGTAACGGTTGCGCTCAAAATGCAGGAGGCAGATCGGCGAGACCCGCTTGGTGTGCTCGACGAAGCCGTCGAAGGGCCGACCCAGCGGCATCAGATTGCCGACCTCTTGCGCATGCACATCAGCGACAGTGCCGGGCAAGCTGCCGTGCTGGATCTCGCTCCACTGCGCGATGCATTGTTCCTCGAGCCAGACATTGAGCGCATCGATATCCGGGAAGCTCGGCAGTTGCTGCCATAGGCGGCGCCGCGCATCCTGCACGTTCTTCTCGACCTGGCCCTTCTCCCACCCCGACGCCGGGTTGCAGAACTCGGGCTCGAACAGGTAATGGCTGGCCATCGCGGCAAAGCGGGCGTTGACCTGCCGGGCTTTGCCGGTACCGATCCGGTCGACGGCGGTCTTCATGTTGTCGAAGATCCCGCGCTGCGGAACGCCGCCCAGAACCCGGAACGCCTGGGTCATCGCGTCGAACAGCATCTCGTGGGTCTGGAGCGGATAGGCCCGTACAATGAAGGCCTTGCTGTGTGACAGCTTCGTGTGCGCCGCCTGCAGCTTGACGCGCTCGCCGCCTATAATGGCCCAGTCTTCGCTCCAGTCGAACTGGAAGGCCTCGCCTGGCTGGAACACCAGCGGCACGAAGGTGCCGCGGCCGCTGGTCTGCTGTTCAATCTGTCGATCAGCCTTCCACGCCCGCACATATGACGCGACACGGCCGTAAGATCCATCGTAGCCCAAGACGACCAGATCGGCGTGCATCTGCTTGGCCGTGCGCTTCTGCTTGCGCGACTTGCCGGCATTGATCACCAGCCAGCCCGACAGCTTCTCGGCAAATGGGTCCAGCTTGCTCGGCCGGTCGGGAACCTTGAACTGCGGCTCAACCGTCTCAGCGCGCAGGTACTTGCGGATCGTGTTGCGCGACAAGCCGCTGCGCCGCTCGATCTCCCGAAGTGCGAGCTTCTGCCGGAAACGCCAGCGACGTACTACGCTCAGTAAATCCATGTTGATCACTCCTAATACCTCCGGCCGGTCAGCCAGAGGCAGGTCCAAACATGGGTCAAATCTCAGTGAAAACTTATGCCGCTCCCGGGTCACTTCTCACTGGAAATCTACAGTGCGAGGACCTCCGCGAGACCGTTGAGGATCGTCTCGAGATGAGGCTTGTCGAAGATCGCGAACCACGGGTCGTCCAAGCCTTCGGTGATGTACGATATCAACCCAATCTCGGCGTCGTTGACGGCGCCGTCGGCGGCTACCGTGACCGGCGTATCCCACTCAAGCACGTGGATCGCCGTTGCGAGGATGCGCTGACGGACGGGATAGGGCGGGTGCGTCGTACTGCTGAGATCGAAGAAATCGGGGGGTGGGCAAAGCGCCTCGAATATGGTCCGGTGCGAGGCCGCGAACGCGGGGCCGAACAGCATCAGCCCAAAGAGGTCGCAGACGATCTCCTTGCGCCAGTTGGCCAGCCAAGCTTCCTGGAAGATGAATCCGGGAGCCGACGCCGTTGCCCGGATGGTCGCCGGCGCATCCTCACGGCGAAGCCACGCCGACGCCTGGGTCTCGTCCTGCAGCGGGCCGTAGAAGAGCAGCGGCAGGACCGCGCGTGCCATGTCGCGTCCGGGCCCTTCCGCGTTAATCGCGACGTGTGAGAGTTCGTGACCGAAGATGGTGTGCAGAAGAACGTGGTGCTTGAGCTGACGGGGAAAGGCGACAATGACGATGCGCCGCTCGCCCGGCGGCGGCACTTCGTCATCGACGATCAGGTAGTCCGTGCCTTCGGCGACGACATGGACGATCGGCTCCATCTTCTTAGGGTTGCCGTGTTCGTCCAGGGTGGTTTCGAAGAAGAGCTTCTCCGCTACGTTCTCGATTATCGTCGAGAAGGGCCACGAGAATTCACCGAGGTGGGAACGTTCGATCAGCGATATGCGGGAGCCGAGTGCGCCGAGAGCGCGCATGTGCTCGGCGATGGTTTCACGGTCCATGACCGGTTCGTCTTCGAGCGCCTGCTCCACGACGTCGAGGCGGACTCGGCATTCCTCGAAGTAGGTGCGGCTGCGTTCCGGCCCGTAGTCATGTCGGAGGGTCTCATTCAGCGTCGCTGTAACGCTCTTCCATTCTTCGACGAGAAAGCTCCGCGGATCCAACGCTCAATGTACGGCGAGGCGATGGATGAACGCGTCGAGGAAACGCGACGTGCGGGCGCGCTCTCCTTCATCCGGAGCATCCGACTTGGCGACGCAACGGATCACCAGATCGATATGGTTGATCGCTTGGCCACGATCCTCTTCGCCGTAGATTTCGGTGAGAGCGCTGTCCAGCGCCACACCGAGATCGACGACATGCCGATCGGTCGAAGGCATAAGAGTCAGCTTCTCGGGGGTGCGTTGCGATCTAGCCTGGTACTCGTAGCCCGCGAAACCATGCGCCCGATAGGCGTTGAGTAACCGGAACAGATTGTTGAGCGCATGCCGATGCGTCTTCGCCTCGAGCTCGCCGTCAATGCATCGCTTCGCGGTCTTGGCGAGAACGCGTGCGGAAGCTCGTGCATCGCTGCGTTCGACGACGGACATTATCGGCATGAAGGTCTCTTTCCGTCGAGGCTAACTCGAACTGTATGCGATAGAACAAAACAAGAACTCTTGCAACTATTCGACCGGGTCGCCATAGGCTCCGAGCGTAGTTCGACTGAATCGGGGAATCAACTGCGATTCTGTTTCAGGCATGCAACGCTCCCTTCAACCATCCAGTCTGCAGCTCGGCACGGAACACAAACGCGGCTGCGTCGTCGGATCCGACTCCGTTCGCCTTGGCAATCTTCGAGAAGGCGGTCTTGGTCGTCTGACTTGAGATACGGGCCGTCACTCTCGTCGACCTGGCACGAGATTCTGAGCCTGCAAAGCGCTTCTTCAGATCGCCAAGCTGACTACGGGTGATCTCTCTCAGCACTAGCAGCGCGCAGAGATTTTGCCGAGACAGCTCGAGATCCGCTGCGTACGACGCCAGCATCGCACCCTCAAGTTTCGTCAGATAGCATCCGATCTGAACCTCTCTCGTTATACGCCCTGTCGATCGCGACCTGTTCAAGCGAATCGCTCCTATGCATGCAACTCTGGGCGGTTGCGATCCCCCTGACAAATCGCGTTGCCGTCGTGGTGTCGATGCCAATGCCTCAACTACCGCTTGTAAGGACCTGACAACCTACGGAGCACATCGTAGCCTCGACGACTGGGTTCATAAGCGTCGGTCGGGTGCCGATCTTTATTTTGCTTATCCACAGCCGCATACGCAGAGCTGTCCACAGTACGTCCGCATCGAATGATATCACATCACCCGGTGCACGCCGCAACAGAACGGCTTTTGTGGATCCATTGATGGTAGCTTGCGCGACGAATGCCGCAACGAGGCGCCGTTCGCGTCGCTCTCGCATGCCGCTCGGGGGATCCCGCCTCGTAGTCGAGCACAGCGGCGCATCCATGTGCGCCAGCGGCGCACTTATATTGTTACCGCACAGAGAGATGGTGGAGCGTAACGGGATCGAACCGTTGACCTCTACAATGCCATCGTAGCGCTCTCCCAGCTGAGCTAACGCCCCATCTCTCGTATCTCCCGCTGGTCCGGGAGGCGGTGCCCTAAGTCAATTCGCTGCCCGGTGCAAGCGGGGGAATTCCCCCGCCGCCCGGCAGCGCCTCAGCGCTCCTCTTCGTCGCTGCCCGCGACGACCGCGTTGAGGTCTTCCTCGTCGTCACCGAGATCGACATCGGGTGCGTCGGCGGCATCCTCGTCGGCATCGATGTCGAGATCGTCGTCGGTCGAGGTCTCGTCGTTGACCTTGGCGGCGGGCTTCGCGACTTCGAACAACTGGGTCTGCTTGGACTTGAGCACCGGCTCGGGAGCCCAGGCGTTGCCGCAGGCGATGCACGTCACCGGGTCTTCATGACCGAGGTCGTAGAACCGCGTATTGCATTTCGGGCAGGCACGCTTGGTGCCCCATTCGGCTTTGATCACGATGTGTCAGACTCCTGCGCCCCGGGTACGGTGCGTCACAGGCGCGGTGCCTTGCCACAGCGCCCCCCGGGTGTCAAAGCGCCAGCCATCGACCCCGACGCCTGAGCTATATCGGATGGGCTTATCGCCGGTTCAATACGCGCCTTTGGCTAGTGAACCAGCTCCGCCCGCGCCGAGGCCGGTCCGAACAGGCGAGCCATCACCGCAACGATGCGCGGCGTCGCCTCGCCATCGCCGTAGGGCAACGCCGGCGCCGACATCCGGGCGAGCGCGCGGGGGTCCCCGAGGAGCGCGCGGACGCCTGCAACGATCGCGGCGGTCGAGGTGCCGACCATTCGCGCATTGCCGCTCGCGATCCCCTCGGCGCGCTCGGTGACTCCGCGCATCACCAGCACCGGCACGCCGAGCGCCGGCGCTTCCTCCTGCACGCCACCCGAATCGGTCAATACGACCGCAGCGCGGCGCATCAGCGCGATGAAGCTGGCGTGGTCGAGCGGCGGCACGAGGTGAACGAATGGCCTCTCCCCGAGGCGGGCCCGGAGCACCTCGCCGATCTTGGGGTGAGGATGGACCGGGAGCACGACCTCGACGCCTTCGTCGACGAGGCGCTCCAGCGCGTCGATGATCCGGTGCAGCGGTGCGTCGTGATTCTCGCGACGGTGGACCGTGACGACGACGAGCGGCCGCGACGGATCGAGCCGGGGGTGGGACGCGAACTGCCGAGCGGCTTCGAACGGGTCGGAGAGCCTCGCCTCGACCAGCCGCAGCGCGTCGACACCACTGTTGCCGGTGACGTGGATCCTCGCCGGGTCGATGCCCTCGGCGATCAGCGCGCGCTGGGCCGTCACCGTCGGCGCGAAATGCAGGCTGGCGAGCTGCGCGATGGCGCGGCGGTGCATCTCCTCGGGGAAGGGCTCGTCAGCGACCCCGGTGCGGAGGCCGGCCTCGACGTGGACAAGCGGGACGCGTGAATAGCCTGCCGCCTGCGCCGCCGCGAAGGCAGTCGCGGTGTCGCCCTGGACGACGACCGCGGCGGGGGCGGCGGCGGCAATCACCGCCATCAACGCGGGCAGCGTCGAGGCGATGACATCGGCGGGGGTCTGGCCGCGCTGCAGGACGTCGAGGTCGATGTCGGCGTCGATGCCGAAACCCTCGAGGGCGGACCTCAGCAGTTCACGGTGCTGGCCGGTGGCGCACACCAGGGGTTGCAACGTCGGATGGTCCCGCAGCGCCAGGATGACGGGCGCCAGCTTGACCCCCTCGGGTCGCGTTCCGACGACACACATTATCGCTGCGCGCATGACTTCCCCCGACCCCGTGCCGATCATGAACACGGTTCGGTACCGAAACAAGTAATTTTGGTTAAGGCGTTAGCCTCGGAGGCAGGAGTCGATGGCCTCGCGGCGGACGACGCGGATGCGCTTCTCGATGGCGCGGGCATGGCGACGGTTGGCGCCGTGCAGGTCGGCGGCGTCGCGCTTGATCGGCTGGGGCAGGATGGTGACCAGCCGCGCCGCCTGTTGCGCGGTCAGTCTGCCGGCGCTGCTGCCGAAATAATGCCCAGCGGCGGCGTCGACGCCGTAGATGCCGGGGCCCATCTCGGCGATGTTGAGATAGACCTCCATGATCCGCGGCTTGCCCCAGATCGCCTCGATCAGGACGGTGAAATAGGCCTCCAGACCCTTTCGCACCCACGACCGATCGGGCCACAGGAAGGCGTTCTTGGCGGTCTGCTGGGAGATCGTCGAGCCGCCGCGAAGTTTCTTGGACTCGGCGTTGCGCTCGAACGCCTTGCTGATCGCGTTCATGTCGAAGCCGTTGTGATTGCAGAAGTTCGCGTCCTCGGCGCCGATCGCGGCGCGCGGCACGGCGTTGGCGATCTCGGTAAGCGGCACCCAGTTGCGCTCCACATGCTGGCCATGGATCGCGTCACGCGCCATCGGCCAGGTGATCGGCGGATCGACCCAGCGGTAGGCGACGACCCACAATACGCTGAGCAGCACGAGCCCGACGATGCCGATCACCACCAGCCGCAGAAACCGCCCGAAAAGACCCCCGACGGCGGACACTGCTGAACTTGCTCCCCCGTTAGCCACGCCGCCATTGTGCGGGTGCAGCACGCAGCGTCAAGCGCGACCGAGGCTCGCCAGCACTTCGTCGGCGGCGCGGACCCCGGTGGCGTGCGCGCCGTGCGCGGTGCCGATGTCGACCGGATGTGTCGCCTCGCCGGCGAAAAAGATGCGGTCCGCGACCGGGACGGCGAGGTGGAACCGCGCCCCGCGCCGGCCCGGGCGGGCATAGGACCAGGCCCCGCCGATGTACGGCTCGTCGTGCCAGCGGCTGATCGCCAGCGGGCGCAGGCGGTCGCGCCAGTTCGAGCCAAGCAGGCCGGTCAGTTCGCCGATCATCGCATCGGCTGTGCCAGCCTCGCCACTGGCTTCGAGGTCGGCGGCATAGGGGCCGCCATAATAGCATTCGATCACCGGCCAGCCGAAGGGGCGGAGGCGATGGCTGGCCGAGCGCGCCTCGCCGGGGCGGCCGCGGAGGTGCCCGTTGGTCGGCAACTCGTCGGCGCCCTCGACGGCGAGGAACAGTTTGCCGACCCGGCCCATCGGCAGGTCGGCAGCGGCAGCGACGACGTCGGGAATGCCGGGCGTGAACCTGATGGCGCCGGAGGCGAGGATGCCGCTCGAAACCGTGACGATGACCCGCGAGGCCTCGACGATCCCGCCCGGAGTCGTCACCCGCACGCCGCTACCGACGACCTCGACCGCCGAAACCGGCGTGCCCAGTCGCATATCGAGGCCGTCGGCGGCGCGCGCGACCGCGGTGCCGTAGCCCTCAAGAATCCGCCAATTGTTGGTCGAGGCCTCGCTGTCGAAGGCGTGGTGGTCGTGCAGCGAGACTTCGCCCGCGCTCGCTCCGTCGAGATAGCCGACGACCGCGTCGATCGCGCCGGCCCAGCGACCGGCAGCAGGGAGCGCCGCAGACAGCGGCACGTCGTCGCCCGCCGCCAGGCGCACCACCTCGTCGTCGAAGGCTTCGAACGCGCGCCTGAAGTCGGCATGGTCAGCAGGTGGCAACCCGAGGTCGCGCCACTGCCGGTCCCAGCCCGGGTTCGACCGGTCGACCGTCAGCCCGGCCTCCTCGGCGAGTCCGACCCACGGATTGCGCTCGGCGGAATGCAGCCAACCGCAGCCGAGGTCGAGCGCCAGCCCCTCGCGCACGACGGTGTGCGCGCGCCCGCCGATGCGGCCGGACGCTTCGAGCACCAGCACGGATACACCGCCCGAGCGCAACCGGCGCGCCGCCGCGATCCCGGCAGCGCCTGCGCCGATGACGATGACGTCAGGCGTCGGCATCCAGGACCATTTCGACCCAGGTCAGGAGCGGGGGCAGGTCGACGTCGACGGTGTCCCAGACGACCTCCCAGTTCAGGTCGTAATAGCCGTGCGCGATGCGATTGCGCATGTTGCGCATGCTGGTCCAGCGCACATCCGCGTGCGACGATGCGAAGACTGGATACTCGACAGCGATCGTTGTTGCGATCTCGCCAATGACGACGATCATCATGGCGACGGCACTCTGTTGCAGCGACGAAGCCAGGAACTCGTCGCGCGTCAGGCCCTCGACATAGTCGATAGCATTTCGTCCGCATTCTTGCATCTGGCGCAGCAGCTTTCCGACACGCGCATCGATCACAATGGGCGGGCGGCGGCGACCACATCGGCGCGGATGTATTTCGAGAGATCGCCCGGTGTCACCAGATCGACCCGCACACCGAGGAGGTTCTGCAACTCCCCATAGAGGTCTCCGAGATCGAACAGGGTCGTACCGGGCAAAGCGTCGACAAGCAGGTCGAGATCGCTGTCCTCGGTATCCGTACCCGCAGCCACTGAGCCGAACACGCGCGGATTGACCGCGCGGTGCGCGGCGATCAGCGCGCGCACCGCGTCCCGGTGCAGGTCGAGGGCGGCGGAGGGTCTCACCCCGCCGCCCTAGCACACTCGGACGACAGGTTCACGCCAGCTCGAGCAGCCGGCGCTCGCCCGCGAGGTTGCGGATGCCCTTCTGAAGCTTCTCGAAGGCGCGCACCTCGATCTGGCGGACACGCTCGCGGCTGATGCCGTACTGCTGCGACAGCTCCTCGAGCGTCTCCGGGTCGTCGACCAGACGGCGCTGGGTCAGGATGTGCTTCTCGCGGTCGTTCAGTCCCTCCATCGCGTCGACAAGCATGGCGTGGCGCTGGGTGCGCTCCTGCTCGTTGGCGACGATCTCGTCCTGGATCGGGCCGGTGTCGGTCAGCCAGTCCTGCCACTCGCCCTCGCCCTCCTCGCGCAGCGGCGCGTTGAGCGAGGTATCGCCGCCCATCGACATGCGGCGGTTCATCGAGATGACCTCGTCGTTGGTCACTCCGAGCGTCGTCGCGATCTTCTCGACGTCGGCCGGCTTCATGTCGCCGTCCTCCATCGCGTCGATCTTGCCCTTGAGTCGGCGCAGGTTGAAGAACAGCTTCTTCTGGGCCGCCGTCGTGCCGATCTTAACCAGGCTCCACGAGCGCAGGATGTATTCCTGGATCGAGGCGCGGATCCACCACATCGCATAGGTCGCGAGGCGGAAGCCGCGCTCGGCGTCGAACTTCTTGACGCCCTGCATGAGTCCGATGTTGCCCTCGGAAATCAGCTCGGCGACGGGCAGCCCATAGCCGCGGTAACCCATGGCGATCTTGGCAACCAGGCGCAGATGGCTGGTCACCATCTTGGCGGCGGCATCGGGGTCCTGGTGCTCGGCCCAGCGCTTGGCGAGCATGTACTCCTCCTCGGGCGCGAGCAGCGGGAACTTGCGGATCTCTGACAGATAACGGTTGAGGCCAGCCTCGCCGCCGAGGGCGGGGATGGACGTGATCTTGGCGGGAACATTAGCCATGGGGGCTTCCCCTTTCTCTACTTGAGGTCGTCAAACGGAAAGACGACCGATTAGGTCCACTATATCGACGGGCAGCGGTGACGCGAAAGATAGTTTTCCTTGGGTAATGGGATGGACGAACCCCAGTGTCGCGGCGTGGAGCGCTTGCCGCCTGAAATTGAGTTCGGTCAGAACGACCCTTTGGTTACCCTTTGCGCCCCCATAAAATGGGTCGCCGAGCAGCGGGTGGCCGATCGACGCCATGTGCACGCGGATCTGATGGGTTCTCCCCGTTTCCAGCCTGCACTCTACGCGCGCAGCATTGAACAACCCCTGAACGGTACGGTAGTGAGTGATCGCGTGCTTGCCGCGACCGTCGGCTACGATCGCCATTTTCTGGCGGTTCGCGCTCGAGCGGGCGAGGGCTCCCTCGATGCGCCCCGCGGGCGGGACCGGGATGCCCGCAACGATCGCCGTGTAGAGCCTTTCCACCGTATGCGCGGCGAATTGCCGCGACAGGCCCTCGTGCGCTGGATCGGTCTTGGCGACGACCAGCAGGCCCGAGGTGTCCTTGTCGATGCGGTGGACGATGCCGGGCCGTGCCACGCCGCCGATGCCCGACAATTTGCCGGCGCAGTGGTGAAGCAGCGCGTTGACCAAGGTCCCGTCGAAATTGCCCGCCGCCGGGTGGACGACCAGTCCCGCGGGCTTGTCGACGACGAGCAGATGCTCGTCCTCGAAGACAACCGTCAGCGGGATATCCTGCGCTTCGCTGTGCGACGGACGCGCCGGCGGAATGTGCACCGTGAAGGCATCGCCCGCCGCGACCTTCTTGGCCGGGTCGCGCGACAGACCTGCGGGGCCCTCGACCTCGCCCGAGGAGATCAGCGCCTTAAGTCGCTCGCGCGACAGCGTCGGGATCGACACCGCAAGTGCGCGGTCGAGGCGCCAGCCGGCCATCTCCGGGGTCACCTGAACGCGCTGAATCGACTTTGGCTCCCCCATCCCCTAGCCGATGTCGGGATGAAGTTCGTGATTGCAAGCGGCGCAAGCGAGCAGATCCGCGATCATGCGCGGCGCGAGCACCCGCGTGAGGCGTGCGGGCTGCTGATCGGGTCGCCTGGCAACGTCGTCCGCGCCGAGCCGACAGCGAATTTTGCCCTCGACCCGGAGCGCGGCTTCGAGATCGACCTGGCGGCTCTCCTGCACTGGCACCGGGCGGCGCGCGGCGAGGGGCTGGCGGTGATCGGGCATTATCACTCGCATCCGAACAGGCTGGCGCGACCTTCGACCACCGACGCGGCGCGGGCGGCGGAGGACGGGCAGCTGTGGGTGATCGTCGCCGATGATGCCCTCACCGGCTGGCTGCGCAACGCGACCGGCTTCACGCCCGTTGAGCTGAGCTGAGCTGATGGCGATCGGCGAGGTCAAGTGGTTCAACCGCAAGAAGGGATTCGGCTTCATCCGCCCCGACCTCGGCCCGCGCGATGTCTTCGTCCACGTCTCGGCAGTCCACCGCGCCGGGCTCGAGGCTCTCGAGGACGGCCAGCGCGTCGAGTTCGAACTGACCCAGCTCGGCGACGGGCGGCTTCTTGCGACAGGGCTCCGCGTCGCCCCGACATGACCGAAACCGCGTGATCGACCTCAGCAACGCCTACCTGCCGGCGGGCATCGGCATCGGGCTCGCCGCGGCGGCACCGGTGGGACCGATCAACCTGCTGGTCATCCAGCGCACCCTGACCCGCGGCCAGCCGGCGGCGCTGCTGACCGGGTCGGCGGGCGCGTTGGGCGATGCGATCTTCGCTGCGGTCGCGGCCTTCGGGCTCGGCGCGGTGCGGCTCCTGCTCGCCGAGCACGGTGGCATCATCCGCATCGTCGGCGGGCTGATCATGCTGGTCTTCGCCGTCGTCGTGTGGCGGGCGAGCCCGCACATCGGCGAGCCCGAGCGCGAGCTGCCGACGCCGCGGCTGACGGCGATGGTGCTCGGCATGACACTGACCAATCCCGCGACCCTGTTCTTCTTCCTGGGCAGTTTCGGGGCGATCGGCTTCGACGCGATCGGCCACGGCTCGCCGCAGCGGCTGCTCAATTCGGCGATCGTCGTCGGCGGTGTTTTCGGTGGCTCGATGCTGTGGTGGGTGGTGATCAGCACGGCGACCCGCGCTTTGCGGGAACGTGTCACCGATCTTCATCTATTGTGGCTAAACCGGCTCACCGCAGCCGCCTTGGCAGCGTTTGGCATAGCCGCCATCGTCGCCGGGATAACAAGATGAGCCTCGCCGCACTGCTTGCGCGCCGATTGTGCCACGACTTCGCCGGACCTGCCGGTGCGATCGGCACCGCGGTCGACATGCTCGGTGACGCGCCCGATCCGGAGCTGCTCGAGCTTGCCGCCGACAGCTCGGCGGCGTTGACCGCGGCGCTCGAGCTTTACCGCTACGTGCTGACCCCGTCCGCGGAGCCGCTTGCCGCGGCCCGTGCCAAGGCGCTGGTTTCGGCGTGGCTGGCGTCGCGGGGCGAGGTGACGCTCGACTGGTCCGACGAAGATGCACCATGGCCGCCGGGTTTCGCAGCGCTGACCGCGGGGCTGGCGATGGTCGCGGCCGAGGCGGCGCCGCGCGGCACGGTGCTGGTGATCGAGGTCGGCAATGTCGTGGCGACGGGAACGACTCTGCCCGGCGAGGTCGTCGCGGCGCTTGGCGGCGAACTCGTGACGACGACCCGGGCATCGCTGGCCGGAGTGCTGGCGGAGCAGGCGCGCGATGCCGGGGTCGTGCTCGACACCGGCAATGCGGACGGCACCGCTCGGCTGACCGCGAGCTACCAGTCGAGCCGGTTGCCGCGGTAGTCGAGGAAGCGAGCGCGGCCCGTCGGCGTCAGTCCCGCGATGATCGTCCGCATCCCGGCGACCGAATCGGCGACCTCGACGGGCGCGCCGGCACCGCCGATCGCCGTCTTGACCCAGCCCGGATGGATGGCCGCCACCGCGATCCGCCGCGCTTTCCACGCGATCGCCAAGTTCATCAGCGCCATGTTGAGGGCTACCTTCGACATCCGGTAGCTGTACGAGCCACCGCCGGAGTTGCCGCCGATCGATCCCATCATCGACGACAGCGCGACGAAGCTGCCGCCATCCTTCAACGAATTGGCGAGGGCCTGCGCCGCGAGCAGCGGGCCGAGCGCGTTGACGGCCATCACCCGGGTCCATTCCGCCGGATCGAGCGCATCGAGGCCGGCTTCGCGCGAGCCGACGCCGGCGTTGACGACGACGAGATCGATGGTGCCGGGCCGACCCGCCAGCGCGACCAGCGAAGCTTCGTCGGTGATGTCGGCGACGGCGACCTCGACGCCCGCCAAGGCTTCGAGTGCCGCACCATCCTCGGGCCGCCGGACTGTCGCGATGACCTCCCAGCCATCGGCGGCGTAAACGCGGGCGAGTTCGTGGCCGATGCCGCGGCTGGCTCCGATGACGATCGCACGCGGCATGACGGCAACTCCGGCAGGGTGACTTTCGCACTTCTAATCGCCTAAGACCGTGAGGCGTCAAGACGGAGAGGGTGCGACCAGGTGAGCGCGTGGGACACGGTGATCGGCACCGCTGTCGGGCTGTTGTCCGGCGGGCGGACCGGCGTGCTCGCCGCGGTCTCGCAGGGCCGCGCACTGGTCGAGCGCCGCCTCAGCCGCCCCGACCGCCGCCAGGTCGCCTTCACCATCGCCGCGATCGCGCTGGCCGCCAAGATGGCCGCCGCCGACGGCACGCCCACGGCGGCCGAGTTCGCGACCTTCGAGCGGCTGTTCCGGGTGCCCGAGGTGGAGCGCCCCAATGCGGCGCGCTTCTACCGGCTGGCGCAGGGCTCGGTCGCCGGCTTCGAGGCCTATGCCGACCAGGCGGCGGCGCTGCTCGGCGCGGGTTCGCCGATGCTCGAGGACCTGCTCGAGGCGCTGCTGCTGATCGCCAAGATCGATGGCATTCACCCGGCCGAGCTCGCCTATCTCGATGCCGTCGCGCCGCGGCTCGGATTCGATGCCGCCGCCTACGCCCGCATCCGCGCCCGGCACCTCGCGGCGGCGCCCGACGACCCGTGGCTGGTGCTCGGGGTCGAGCCCGGTGCCGACGCCGACACCGTGCGCGCCGCCTACCGCGCGCTGGTCAAGCTCCACCACCCCGACCGCCACATCGCCGAGGGCACGCCGCCCGAGTTCATCCACGTCGCCGAGCACCGGATGGCGGCGATTAATGCCGCCTACGCGGTCCTGCATCCGCGTAACCCTGCCGATCCGGCCGGCGGATGAAGCGCACCCACCTGCTCGCCATCCTGTTGATCGACCTGATCTGGGCGGGGAACATCGTCGCCATCAAGTTCGCAGTCGAGGCGATCCCGCCGCTGATGGCCGTGACCCTGCGCTATACGATCGTGCTGCTGTGCTGTGCGCCGTGGGCGCGGTGGCTGCCCGGGCGGATGCCGGCGATCGCGGGCACCGGCGTCGTTGCCGGGGCGCTGTTCATGGGGCTCGGTGCGCTCAGCTACTCGCTCGCCGACAATGTCTCGGCGCTGGCCATCGCGGGGCAGGTCGGGGTGCCCTTCAGCCTGATCCTCGCGGTGATCTTCTACCACGAGCGCATCCACTTCATCCGCATCACCGGCATCCTCCTCGCCTTCGCCGGGGTCGGCGTGCTGGCCTTCGATCCGCGCATCTTCGACGAGCGCGTCGGGCTGCTGCTGACGGTCGCCGCGGCCCTGTGCTGGGCGATCGGCAACCTGCTGTTCCGGCGGCTGCAGGGGGTGTTCGTGTTGACCATCCACTTCTGGCTGGCGGCGGTGTCGATCCCGCTGCTCGCCGCCGCCAGCCTGGTCTTCGAACCCGGCGCGCTCCTCAACGTCGCGGCGGTGCCGCTGCACACCTGGGGCTGGCTGGTGTATTCGGCGGTCGGTGCCTCGCTGATCGGGCACGGCGGCATGACCTGGCTGTTCCAGCGCTACCCGGTGTCGACGGTGGCACCGCTGACCCTGCCGACGCCGCTGCTCGGGGTGATCGTCGCGGTGCTGGTGTTCGGCAACGCGGTGACGCCGATCATGGTGGTCGGCGGGCTGCTGACGCTGGCGGGCATCGCGATCATCACGCTGCGCACCTCGCAGGCCCGCGATCGCACAGCCCCGGCGCGCGAAGAGCAAGCCGCATGATCGCCAACACCATCGCCTGCGCGAGTCCGAACTTCGATGTCCGGGCGCTGCCGGTGACGATGGTCGTGCTCCACTATACCGGCATGACCGACGCCGCCGCGGCGCTCGACCGGCTGACCGATCCCGCCGCCAAGGTCTCGGCGCACTACGTCGTCGCCGAGGACGGGCAGGTGTTCGCGCTGGTCGACGAGGCCGACCGCGCCTGGCACGCCGGCCGCAGCTGGTGGCGCGGGGTCACCGACATCAACTCCGCCAGCGTCGGCATCGAGATCGTCAACCCGGGCCACGAGTTCGGCTACCGGCCGTTCCCCGTCCAGCAGATGGACGCCGTCGAAGCACTGCTGGCGGGCATCGTCCAGCGTCACGCCGTTGCTCCCGCGCTGGTCGTCGGCCACAGCGACATCGCGCCGGCGCGCAAGGACGATCCGGGCGAGCTGTTCGACTGGCCGCGACTGGCGCGGGCCGGGCTGGCGCTGCCGATCCCGGCGATGGGCATCGACCCAAAGTGGACCGACGCGGGCTTCATCATGGCGCTCGGGCGCTTCGGCTACGATACCACCGAGGCGACCCCGGCGGTGGTCGCGTTCCAGCGCCGCTTCAGGCCGCGCGACTGGTCGGGAGCCATCGACGCCGAGTGCCGGGCGCTGTTGTACGGGCTGCTCAAACCGGAAGGGTGATGGACATGATGGACGGTACGAATGGCGGCGTGTTCCGCGCTACGGTGGTCGACACCGACGATCCCGAGGCGCGTGGCCGGGTGCGGTTCACCCAGCCCGCTGGCGACGGCGAGGCTTCGGACTGGGCGGAGGTGCTCGTCACCGGTGCCCCGGCGTTCGAGCCCGGCACGACGGTGATCGTGGCGAACGAGGGCGGCGATCCGTCACGGCCGATCGTGCTGGGCGCGCTGGCCCAAGGCTGAGCCTCAGCTCTGCGGCACGCTCGTGTATTGCGCGTTGGCCTTGTCGCCGCCGAGACCGGACGGGAGGTCTGAGTGCTTGCCCGGCTTGCCGGGTTTGCCAGGGTTCGACGGACCGCCACTGGAGTCGGCTGCATCGACCGGCGGGCCGCCGATGTTGACGCCCTTGTCGGCGGCCTTCTGGTATTCGCCAAGGCCTTTGCGGACGCTGGCGCACCCGGCAAGGGTGGCGGCAAGCAGGACGGCAACCATGGCGGCGTGGGCGAGTGTGCGCATGCGGTCCACTAGGCGCGGCGGCCAAGACTTGGCAAGCGTTCGGTACGGGGCTAGGCATCCGTCGCGCGCCAGAGGATTGGACGGCCGCCGCCGTGGTGACACGGGGGAGGAAAGTCCGGGCTCCACGCAACGACGGTGCCGGGTAACCCCCGGCGGGGGCGACCCCAGGGACAGTGCCACAGAGAGCAGACCGCCGATGGGTATTTTCGGATATCACAGGCAAGGCTGAAAGGGTGCGGTAAGAGCGCACCGCGCGACGGGTAACCCGAGCGGCAAGGTAAACCCCACCGGGAGCAAGACCGCATAGGGGCGGCACCGGTCCGGACCCTCGGGTGCGGACCAGGGCAGGAAGCGGCCCGATCGCCCGGGTTGGTTGCTTGAGGCGGTCAGTAATGGCCGTCCTAGAGGAATGGCCGTCCACGAGGCTTCGGCCTCCGGACAGAACCCGGCTTACAGGTCCTCTGGTGCGCAGCGGAGCGGCCGAAGCAGCGGAGTGAACGCGCTTGCGTTCGCGATGCAGCGCACGGACTCGCCCGCTGCCGGCCGGCGGGCCGGCGGCCCCACCGCCGAACCCGTCCGACGGCGCGGCTTTGCCGCGACCCTTCCTATCGCGCGCCAACGCTGGCACTGACCTCGGATGCCAACCCCCCGCCGCTCCATCCTCTACCTCCCGGCCAGCCGCGACTCCGCGGTTGCCAAGGCGCGAACGCTCGACTGCGACTGCGTCATCCTCGATCTCGAGGATGCGGTGGCGCCGGACCAGAAAGTCGCCGCCCGCGCCAAGGCCGTCGCCGCCATCCGCGCCGGCGACTGGGGGCACCGCGAAGTCCTGGTCCGCGCCAACGGCATCAACACCGAATGGGCACCCGCCGACTTCGCCGCCGCCCGCGAGGCCGGTGCCGCAGCGGTCGTCGTTCCCAAGGTCGACAGCGCGGCGGAGGCGGTCGAGGCCGTCCGCATGGCCGGCGGCGTGCCGGTGTGGGCGATGATCGAGACGCCGCGCGCCGTCATCGAGGTTGCTGCCATCGCTGCGACCCCGGGCATCGCCGCTCTCGTTGCCGGATTCGCCGACCTGTCGAAGGACCTCGGCCTGCGCCCGGATGCCGCACGGACGCCGCTTCACTACAGCATGTCGGCGATCGTCATCGCGGCGCGCGCGGCCGGCATTCTCGCTTTCGACGGGGTGTTCACCGACATCCGCGACGAGGCCGGGTTGCGCACCGAGGCGAGGCAAGCGCGGATGTTCGGCTTCGACGGCAAGACGCTGATCCACCCTTCGCAGGTCGACGTCGTCAACGCGGTGTTTGCCGCGACTCCCGAGGAGATCGCCGCAGCGACGGGCCTGCTCGCCGCCTACGAGGCTGCCGTCGCAGAGGGCCGGGGCGTCACCACTTACGACGGCAAGCTCGTCGAGGTGCTGCATGCGGCCGCCGCCCGCCAGCTGCTTGCGACCGCCAACGCACGGGCGCGGCGCTGACCTGCTCCAGAGGGTGCGGCGCCCGCGCCGCACCGCAGCATCGCCGCGCAACCCCGGGAACGAATTAGGCAATTCTCCGTTTGGTGTGAGGTGCCCGCCTGGCGCCGGTCCTCGTTGGGCCAAATCGCTATTTTTAACTTAAACCGGGAGCCCCGATGACGGTCTTCGCCGCGCCTGCGGACGTGCGTCCGGAACCCACTAACCGCCGCGAATCGATACGGCCGACCTTAATCGTGCTGTCGCACCTACGGTGGGATTTCGTTACGCAGCGGCCCCAGCACCTTATGACCCGCGCCGCCCGCGATTTCGAGGTGATCTTTCTCGAGGAGCCGGTGTGGGTCGACGGCGGCGAGCCCCGCAGCGAAACCCTTCCGCGCGACGCTGTCACCGTCATTCAGCCGATCCTGCCGCACGGCACCGACGGCGCCGATGCCGTCGACCACCAGCGCCACATACTCGACCGCCTTGTCGCCTCCGCCAAGGGCCCGGTAGTGCTGTGGTTCTACACGCCGATGGCGCTGCCGTTTGCGCGCCACGTGCCCGCCGACCTGATCGTCTTCGACAAGATGGACGAGTTGTCCGCCTTCCAACACGCCCCGCCGCTGCTGCTTGCGCTTGAGCAGGAATTGCTCGAACTCGCCGACGTCGTGTTCACCGGCGGTGCCTCGATGCATGAGGCGGCCGCCCACCGCCACGCCAATATCCATTGCTTCCCGTCTTCGATCGACGTCGCGCATTTTGCCTCGGCACGCGATGGCGGCCTGGCCGATCCTGCCGACCAGGCCGGGATTGCCGATCCCCGCGTCGGCTTCTTCGGGGTCATCGACGAGCGCTTCGATATCGAGCTGTTGCGGAATGTTGCCGCGCTCGCGCCTGACGTCCAGTTCGTGATGATCGGCCCGGTCGCCAAGATCGATCCGGCGACGCTGCCCAAGGCGCCGAACATCCACTGGCTCGGCGGCAAGTCCTATGAGGAGCTGCCGGCTTACCTGGCGGGCTGGAACGTCGGCTGGATGCCGTTTGCGATCAACGACGCGACCCGGTTCATCTCGCCGACCAAGACGCCCGAGTTTCTCGCCGCCGGGCTGCCGGTGGTGTCGACCGCGATCCGCGATGTCATCCGTCCCTACGGCGAGGCCGGTCTTGTCGAGCTCGCCTCGACCCCGGAGGAGACGCTGGCGGCGCTGGTCAAGGTTCTCAGTCGCCCGCGCCTCGACTGGCTGGCGGCGGTCGACGCACAGCTCGCGCAGGGCTCGTGGGACCGGACGTGGGCCGCGATGCACGTCGAAATGGACAAGATCCTGAGCGCCGCCGCTACGGCCGCGCCAAAGCTGGAGGTGGCGGATGTTTGATTGGGTGATCGTCGGTGCGGGCTTTGCCGGTGCCACCCTTGCCGAACGTATCGCCAGCGAGCGCGACGAGAAGGTACTGGTCATCGACCGCCGCCCGCACATCGGCGGCAATGCCTATGATCGGCACAACGACGACGGCCTGCTGGTCCACCAGTATGGCCCGCACATCTTTCACACCAACAGCCAGATGATCTTCGACCACCTGTCGAAGTTCACCGAGTGGCGAAAGTACGAGCACCGCGTTCTCGGCAAGGTCGACGGCATGGAAGTGCCGATCCCGATCAACCTCGACACCGTCAACATGCTGTACGGCCTGAACCTGACCAGCGAGGAACTGCCGGCGTGGTTCGCGTCGAAGGCCGAGCACCCCGCCGAGATCAAGACGTCCGAGGATGTCGTCGTCTCGGTCGTCGGCCGCGAGCTGTATGAGAAGTTTTTCCAGGGCTACACCCGCAAGCAGTGGGGCATGGACCCGTCGGAGCTCGACAAGTCGGTGACGGCGCGCGTGCCGACGCGCACCAATCGCGACGACCGCTATTTCACCGACGAATTCCAGTACATGCCCAAGCACGGCTACACCCGGATGTTCGAGAAGATGCTCGATCACCCGAACATCAAGGTGATGACCCAGACCGACTATGCCGACATCCGCAACGAGGCCAGCTTCAAGCGCCTGATATGGACCGGCCCTGTCGACGAGTATTTCGGCTTCCGCCACGGCAAGCTGCCCTACCGCAGCCTGAAATTCCGCCACGAGACGCTCGACGTCGAGCAGGCGCTGCCGACCGGTACCGTCAACTATCCGCAGACCGAGGCCTACACAAGGATCAGCGAATACAAGCACATGACCGGCCAGGTGCACCCCAAGACGGCGATCACCTACGAATACCCAAGCGCCGAGGGCGACCCCTACTACCCGATCCCGCGCCCGGAGAACGCCGAGCTGTACAAGAAGTACGAGCGCCTCGCGATGGCGACCCCGAACGTCTGGTTCGTCGGCCGGCTGGCGACCTACCGCTATTACAACATGGACCAGGTGACGGGCCAGGCGCTCGCCACTTTCCGCCGCATCCAGGAGGCGCTGCCGGTCGGCGCGGACGTCGTGCCGATCACCAAGGTCGTCGCGGCGGAATAGGGGGGCCCCGGCCACGCTCTTCCGGGTCGGCTCGGACGTGACGCGGGACCGAGTTAACCCAGCGCTTGGTTTCCGTGGTTAGCTGGGTCCGGGGTCAAGTCCGGGATCACGATGGGATTCATCGGGTTCCGGCAAACGACTGAACGTGGTCACTCGGTCGCTTCAATCCGCGGCTGGCATCGGGAGGCTTAGCTTCCGCCAATGCGCCCCCGCAACTTTTCCTCGTGCGCCATCAGCTCCGGCGTCAGCGCTTCGCCGAAGTCCGCAGCTTCGAAGATCGGCCGGATCTCGATTACGCTCGGGCCGGGCATCGGGTTGGGGCAGCGCTGCACCCACTCGACGGCCTCGGCCATGTCCCTGACCTGCCAGATCCAGAACCCGGCGACGAGGTCTTCGGGCGGTCCGAACGGGCCCTCGTTGACGGTGCGCTGCGTGCCGTCGAAGCGGACGCGACTGGCCTTGCTCGACGGGTGCAGTCCGTCGCCAGTGACGAGGATGCCGGCATCGACCAGCGCCTCGTTGAACTTGCCCATGGCGGCGAACATCTCGGTGGTCGGCATCGAGCCGGCCTCGCTGTGCGCGGTTGCCTTGACCAGGACCATGACACGCATTCGGGGTCTCCTGCTGCTATTGGCGCGACTATGCGCCATGCGTACCGGTCGGGTCGATACCGGATCGGTCCCGCGCCCGGCCAGGCGCCCTGCATGTCCTACAGACACGCCTATATGGTACAGTGGAAGGCGACGCCCCTGTCGCAAGGACACGCCATGATCCGCGCCATCCTGAAGCTCGCCTGCATTGCACCGGGCGGCGGTGCGAAACTATCAAATAAGCGTGAACATCCTACCATTCGGCGATCCGCGCTCCGGCGACGCGCCGGCTACTTCGACCCTTGGCCTTCCGCTCCACCTTGTTGCGACGCACAATCTCGGCTAAGGGCACCGCCTTCCGCACACTCTTCCCGAAGGCCTTCCCGCATGCGCTTGCGCAACATCGCGATCATCGCGCACGTCGACCATGGCAAGACGACCCTCGTCGACCAGCTGTTCCGCCAGTCCGGTACCTTCCGCGACAACCAGCGCGTCGCCGAGCGCGCGATGGATTCGAACGATCTCGAGAAAGAGCGCGGCATCACGATTCTGGCCAAGTGCACGTCGATCGAGTGGACCGACAAGACCACCGACGTCACCACGCACATCAACATCGTCGACACCCCCGGCCACGCCGACTTCGGCGGCGAGGTCGAGCGCATCCTGTCGATGGTCGACGGTGTCGTGCTGCTCGTCGATGCCGCCGAAGGCCCGATGCCGCAGACCAAGTTCGTCACCGGCAAGGCGCTCGCGCTCGGGCTTCGTCCGATCGTGGTCGTCAACAAGATCGACCGCCAGGACGCTCGCGCCCAGGAAGTCCTCGACGAAGTCTTCGACCTGTTCGTGAACCTCGAGGCGACCGACGCCCAGCTCGACTTCCCGGTGATCTTTGCCTCGGGCCGCAACGGTTATGCCGGCCGCGATTCGGAAGTCCGCTCGGGCGACCTGACGCCGCTGTTCGAGACCATCGTCTCGCACGTGCCGCCGCCCGCCGCCGACGTCGACGGCGAGTTCAAGATGCTGGTGTCGCTGCTCGACCGCGACAACTTCGTCGGCCGCATCCTGACCGGGCGCATCCTGTCGGGGACGCTCAAGCTCAACACCCAGATCCGCGCGCTGAACCCCGAGGGCGTCGTCGTCGAGGAAGGCCGCGCGTCGAAGATCTTCGCGTTCCGTGGCCTCGAGCGCGTCCCCGTCGACGAGGCTCATGCCGGTGACATCATCGCGCTCGCAGGCTTCAGCAAGGCGACTGTCGCCGACACCATCGCCGATATCTCGGTGACCGAGCCGCTGCACGCCCAGCCGATCGATCCGCCGACGCTGTCGATGACCTTCGCGGTCAACGATTCGCCTTACGCAGGGCGCGACGGCTCCAAGGTCACCAGCCGGATGATCTTCGACCGCCTGATCCGCGAAGCCGAGGGCAATGTCGCGGTCAAGATCACCGAGAGCGCGTCGAAGGACGCCTTCGAAGTCGCCGGCCGCGGCGAGCTCCAGCTTGGCGTGTTGATCGAGACGATGCGCCGCGAGGGCTTCGAGCTGTCGATCTCGCGTCCGCGCGTGATCTATGGCCAGGACGAGCACGGCAAGCGTACCGAGCCCTACGAAACCGTCGTCATCGACGTCGACGAGCAGTATTCGGGCACCGTCGTCGAAAAGATGGCGGGCCGGAAGGCCGAGATGACCGACATGCGGCCCTCGGGCGGCGGCAAGACCCGGCTGACCTTCACGGCGCCGGCGCGCGGCCTGATCGGCTATCACGGTGAATTCCTGTCCGACACCCGCGGTACAGGCATCATGAACCGGCTGTTCGACAAGTACGGCCCCTACAAGGGCCCGGTGTCGGGTCGCGGCAACGGCGTGCTGATCTCGACCGAGACGGGCGAGGCGGTCGGCTACGCGCTCGGCTACCTGCAGCCGCGCGGTACGCTGATGATCGAGCCCGGCGAAGCGGTCTATCAAGGGATGGTCATTGGCGAAAACGCCCGTGACGAGGACCTTGAGGTCAACCCGCTGAAGTCGAAGGCGCTGACCAACTTCCGCGCCAGCGGCAAGGACGACGCGATCCAGCTCAGCCCGCCCAAGCGCCTGACGCTCGAGCAGGCGATCGCCTACATCGACGAGGACGAGCTGGTCGAGGTGACGCCTAACTTCATCCGCCTGCGCAAGATCCACCTTGAGCCCAACGAGCGCAAGCGCGCCTCGCGGGCGAAGAACGCCGCATAGCGGGAGCTGCCTAACCCTTCCCGGATTGAACTTTCGCGGGCCTCGTCAGTTGACGCCGCAACGAGTTCAACAAGGGAATGGGTCATGGCGGAATACGAAACGGTGCGTGATGCGGCCGGCAATCCGGTCGTCGTCGAGCGTCGGCGCGGCGGCGGCGGTATTGGCTGGCTCGTCGTGCTGGTGATCATCGCGGCGCTGGTCTGGGCGGCATTCCACTACGGCCTGATCGGCAGCAGCGGCGGTTCCCTGCCGACGGTCGCGGTCAGCGGCGGCGAGGCCCCCAAGATCACCACCGGCAGCATCGACGTCGGCAGCAAGACGACCACCGTCGAGACGCCTACCGTGACCGTCAACAAGGCGCCGGACGCCAAGAACTGATGGCTGACACGCTCAACGAGCCGTCGGCGAACACCGTCCTGATGGTGATCGCCGCGATCCTGCTGCCGCCGCTCGCGGTGTTCCTGGCGCGCGGCATCGGCACCGACTTCTGGATCAACGTCGTGCTGACGATCTTGGCTTGGGTGCCCGGCGTGCTGCACGCACTGTGGGTGGTGCTGGCGCAGCGGAGGGTCTAGGCGGCGGGGCGTGATGCCCCCCGCTTTCCCACCATCCCCCGGCATGGCGGCGGCGTTTGCCGAAGCTCAGGCAGCAGGCGAGCGCGGTGAAGTTCCGGTCGGGTCCGCGATCGTCGGCCCCGGCGGCGAGGTGATCGCCCGCGCCGGCAACCGCACCCGCGAGCTTCAAGATCCAACGGCACACGCTGAGCTGCTCACGATCCGCGCAGCCTGCGCCCGGACCGGCAGCGAGCGCCTGATCGGTCACGACCTCTACGTCACGCTGGAGCCCTGCCCGATGTGCGCCGCAGCGATCGGCTTTGCCCGCATTGCCCGACTCTACTACGGCGCGCCGGACCCCAAGAGCGGCGGCGTCGACCACGGCCCGCGTATCTTCACCCAGCCGAGCTGCCACCACACGCCCGACGTCTACGGCGGCATCGGGGAAACGGCGTCGGCAGCACTCCTCCGCGCGTTCTTCGCGGCGCGGCGCTAGGGCTGCTCGACCCCGACCAGTTCGACATCGAAGATCAAGGTCGCGTTCGCCGGGATGGCGTCGCCGGCGCCCTCGACCCCGTAGCCCAGGTCGGGCGGGATGGTCAGCGTCCGCTTGCCGCCGACCCGCATCCCGACGATGCCCTGGTCCCAACCGGCGATAACCTGTCCGGCGCCGAGCGGGAAGTCGAGGAAGCCGCCGCCGTGGCCCTCGCTGCTGTCGAACTTGACGCCGCGCTTGCCGCCGTTCGACAGCCAGCCGGTGTAGCGGACGCGCACAACGGTGCCGGGTGCAGCAATCGGCCCGCGCCCGACGACGGTGTCGACGATCCCGAGCGGTGCCGCCGGGGCCTGCGCCACCAGCGGAGCCCCGACCGCAAGTAGGGCTGCCGCGAGTCCTCCGCGCCACCAACTACGCATAATGTGCCAATCTCAATCCGGGCCGCGGCCACCGGCATTTGGCCAGCTTGCCGGTCGTCGACAGTGTCACCCAGGCGTCCATCATGTCGTCGCCGCCGAAGCAGATGTTCGTCGTCAGCAGGTCGGGGAAGTCGAAGAACTCCTGCCCCCCGGTCGCCGGATCGACCGAGCAGACGCCCGGATGCTCGACCAGGGTCGCCTGCGCGATGTTGCCGTTGGCCTCGATCGCCAGGCTGTCGAGCAGGATGCGCCCTGGCCAGCTGGTGACGACGTGACCAGGCAGCGCGGCGAGGGCGGAGGGCGCGACTTCGCCCGGGCCGACTACCGCGAACGACAGCAGCAGGCGCTCCTGCGTGTGCGCCGCGTAGACGGTGCGGCCATCGGGCGACAGGCCGACGCCGTTGAGGTTCGGCCCGCGCACCGCGCAGACGATGCTCGACCCGTCGGGCTTCGCATAGAAAAGCCCGCCGTGCGCGGTCTGGGTGTGGAAATGCTTGCCGAGATCGGTGAACCAGAAGCCGCCGTGCGCGTCGAAGACGATGTCGTTGGGACCGGACAGCGGCACTCCGTCGCAGGTGTCGTACAGCCGCTCGACCGTGCCGGTGCCGAGGTCGATGCGCTCGATCCGCCCGGTGGTGTAGTCGCTCGCCGCGCCGCCGGGCAGCATCATGCCGCCCGCGGTATCCCAGGTGAAGCCGCCGTTGTTGCAGACATACAGCGCACCGTCGGGGCCGACCGCGGCACCGTTGGGGCCGCCGCCCGGCGTCGCGATGATCTCGGTGCGGCCGTCGGGATGAACGCGGGTGATGCGCCCGGCCATGATCTCGACGACGACGACCGAGCCGTCCTGCATCCACACCGGCCCTTCCGGGAAGGCGAGGCCCTCGGTGACGATGCTGTGCGGATGGAGGTTGGTCACCGGGTCAGGCCGGCTTCAGCGTGCCCTTGGTCGACGGGTTGGCGGCGATCGTCTTGACCTTTTCCTTCTTGGGCTTGCGCGTTTCCTTGCCCGGCTTCGAAGCACCCTTGGCCATGTTCGTCCTCCCACAGTCGTTGGCACGGAGTTATCGCCAAGGTCGCGCCTTTGGCAAGCGCGGAGCGGAACCCGCCCTGCCCGGTAGGCACTACCCGGAGATGGCCCAGCGCAGCGTGCGCCGTCTGCGAAGCTTGACGCCGAGTGCACCAAATCCCGCGAGCATCAGCGCCCACGCGGCCGGCTCCGGTACCGCCGACGGCCCGATGACGATGTTGTCGACTGACCAGTAACCGGTGCTAGGCCTGCCGAACGTCAAGGAAACGAGATCGTCGAAGCCCGTGAGGCTGAAGTTCTGAAAGGCGTGTGTCAGGTCGAAAGCGGCCGTAACCTGCGATCCGTCGGCGCGAAGCCCGGTCAGGAGCAGCGACTCAGGAGTGGTCAGGTCGTTCCGCGATTTGGCATCGAAGCTGGTGACGAAGAAGTTGCTGCCGTCCACCGGGGTCAGCACGGTGTCGTCGTCGATGTAGGAGAGGAATTATTCCCCCGTTTGCCGGGCTCGTCGGTGCCATGGTGCTGACGTAAGTGCAGCATACCTCGGCGGCATTCTTGATCTGAAACCCCTGGGTCAGGACGGGGATGTTCTGGAATGGGATGGGCCCGCTAGTCGAGGGCAGCAACTCTTCGAAGGTCAGCACGGTGGCGGCCACGGAAGGATGCGCCGGCGAAAGTGGCAGCGGCGGGGGTTGGATCGACCCCATATAGCCATCGGTCGATCCGACCCGGATCCAATTGCCCGGATTGTTGATGTCCTCGATTTTCGACCCCATCGTATAAGAGGTCTCCGAGTTGCCCTACAGACTATACTCGGCACCGGTATCGACAGTGAACAGCACGCCGTCCGAATCGAGCAGGTGAGGACCGTCGAAATAGACGTTGTCGAGGTTCCAGCGGCCGCCGAGAGAGAGATTAGGTGTTCGGAGCGTTCGGGTTGGCGATCAAGCCGGTGATCGGGTGCTGGTTGACGTGCCCGGATAGCGACAGGATATCGTAGCCGCCGCGCGTATTGAGCACATCCGCGGTCGTGAACAGGAAGCTGGCGGTTGTCACAGGACCCAGCGTGCTGGTGTAGGTAGCCCCGTACACCGCGGCCTGCGCCGGCATGGTCGCCAGCGCGCATACGACGCCAAGCGTCGCCGTTGTAAGCTTCATCGCAGGTGCCCTCCGCGGCTCGATCGGAGCCGTAACGAACTTATGGCACGCTTTCGATGGCAGGCGAAACTACTCTTGCATGCCGACCGCCGAAGCGGGCCGGCCTGGCTGAGACGGGCTGTCGCGCCGGAGGGTGCGCTGCAGCATCAACCTGTGCTACAGGCCCCGCCCATGCTGACTATCGATAATGTGACCGTTCGCCTCGGCGGGCGGGTGATCCTCGACAAGGCCACCGCGGCGCTGCCGACGCGGGCGCGTGTCGGGCTGATCGGGCGCAACGGCGCGGGCAAGTCGACGCTGATGAAGGTCGTCGCCGGGCTGCTCGATCCCGACGAGGGCCAGGTCTCGATGCCCAAGGCCGCGCGCATCGGCTACATCGCGCAGGAGGCCCCCGCCGGCACCAAAACGCCGTTCGAGACCGTGCTCGCGGCCGATACCGAGCGCGCCGCGCTGATCGCCGAGGAGGAGGCCCAGCACGCGGCCGAATTCTCGGGCGGCCACGAGGACGCCCACCGCATCGCCGAGATCCACGAGCGCCTGAACGCCATCGACGCGCACACCGCGCCAGCACGGGCGTCGCGTATCCTGGTCGGGCTCGGTTTCGACGAGGACGCGCAGCACCGGCCGCTCGACAGCTTCTCGGGCGGCTGGAAGATGCGCGTCGCGCTGGCGGCGCTGCTGTTCTCGGCGCCCGACATGCTGCTGCTCGACGAGCCGTCGAACCACCTCGACCTCGAGGCGACCCTGTGGCTCGAGGACTTCCTCAAGAACACGCGCTCGACGATGCTGGTCATCAGCCACGAGCGCGACCTGCTGAACAACGTCGTCGACTACATCCTCCATCTCGAGGGCGGCAAGACGACCCTGTACGCGGGCGGCTACGACAGTTTCGAGCGGCAGCGGTCAGAGCGGCTGGCGCAGCTGGCGGCAGCACGCGAGGCGCAGGCCGAGCAGCGCTCCAAGCTGCAGGACTATATCGCGCGGAACTCGGCGCGCGCCTCGACCGCCAAGCAGGCGCAGTCGCGGCAGAAGGCGCTGGCCCGGATGCAGCCGATCGCCGAGGCCGCCAACGATCCGTCGCTGGTCTTCGACTTTCCGTCGCCCGCCGTGCTGAAGCCGCCGCTGATCCAGCTCGAGCAGGCCGCCGTCGGCTATGACGGCAAGGCGATCCTGGAGCGGCTCGACCTGCGGCTCGACCCCGACGAGCGGCTGGCGCTGCTCGGGCGCAACGGCAACGGCAAGACGACGCTGGCGCGGCTGCTGTCGGGGCAACTCGAAGCGATGGCGGGGTCGATGGCGGCCCCGGGCAAGCTCAAGGTCGGCTATTTCACCCAGTACCAGGTCGAGGAACTCGACACCGACGCGACCCCGCTGCAGCACATGAGCCGCCTGATGAAGGGCGCGTCGCCGTCGCAGGTGCGTGGCCAGCTCGGGCGATTCGGCTTCTCGGGCGTCATGGCCGAGCAGAAGATCGGCAAGATGTCGGGCGGCGAGAAGGCCCGGCTGGCGCTGGCGCTGATCACCCGCGACGCGCCGCACCTGCTGATCCTCGACGAGCCGACCAACCACCTCGACGTCGATGCGCGCGAGGCGCTGGTGCAGGCGCTCAGCGGCTTCGGCGGCGCGGTCGTCGTTGTCAGCCACGACCGCCACATGATCGAGGCGTCCGCCGACCGGCTGGTCGTCGTCGACAACGGGCGGGCGCTCGATTTCGAGGGTTCGCTCGACGACTACACCGCGCAGGTCCTCGGCAAGGGCGACGCCCGGCCCGAAGGTTCGGTGGGGGCAAGCAAGGCGGACAAGAAGGCCGAGCGCCGCGCCGCCGCACAGGCGCGCGAGGCGACCGCGGCGCTGCGCAAGGCGGTGCAGACGCACGAGGCCGAGACCGCGCGCCTGACCCAGCGGCGCTCGGCGATCGACCGGGCGCTATTCGACCCGTCGACGGCTCTGCCCGGCGACCAGAAGCGTACCTCCGCCGACCTTATGCGCGAGCGCGGCGAGTTGGAGCGGACGCTGCAGAAGTCGGAGGCCGCGTGGCTGGCGGCGAGCGAGGCTCTCGAAGTCGGGATGGCGGCGGCGGCCTGAGGTTCGATCCGGCGCGCAACAACGCGCCGCCGCAGCCGTCCTTCCCGACTGGCGCCGCGTACTCGGTGAGCCACGGGGAGCAAGCCATGTCCGTCGCGCACCTGATCCCCGCCGACCTCGCGAACGACATGGCCGAGCTCGCCGAGCACATCGCGGCAGGGCGTTTCGAGGCGATCCTCGGCGACCTCGCGGCCCCGGCAGGCGCGGCGGCATGCGCCCCCGGGAGCATCCGCGACCGCATCGCCGGCGCGGTGCGGGGCGGGTGCGGCTCGGGGACGTTCGCCGACCATGCCGATCCCGTCGCCGCGCGCCTCGACCGGCTCGACCCGGCCGCGCGCGCGGTCGCGGTGTTCATGCTGCTGCCGAGCGCCGGGGACCACACGCTGCGTCGGACGACCGAAAGCAACTTCGCCTTCGTCGTGCGGCTGCTCGGGTCGCGCGCCGTGGTCTGGCACATCGCCGGCGAAACCGGGGACCGCGCCGAATTGCCGGGCTGGCGCGATGCGGCGCTGGCGGTGGCGTCCGACGCGTTGCCGGTGGCGTGGCGCTATCTTGCGGCGGTGCCGGATGCGGCCGGTTGGCTCGGACATTATTTCGCGGGCGGGCCGCATCCGGTCGACGACGGGCGCTATTTCACGGTCGCCGAAGCCGACGGTCATGTCGTCCGCGATGCCCGGTCGGGTACCGCCGTGCTGGCCGGCGAGCCTGCCGAGTGCCGACGCTGGGCGGCGCGGCTCAACCGGCATCCGGTTGCCGCGATGCCGCTGCGCTGGCTGATCGCGACACAGCGGCACGGTGCCGCCAAGCATTCGCCAACAACGGCAAGACTGCGGAACCCCTCGCGGGCCTACAGTCATACGGCTGGGTAAAAACACCCTCTGTCGATGCCGCCTCGCCACGATTACATCCAACACTTGGGTAGGACATCAGCGGCGCGAAACAATCTAGAATCGCAAAGAAACGATATTGCCGGTGACGCGTACTGGTATTAGATCAGGTTCGGTGTTATTCCCACCTAACGCACTTTTATATGCCGGCTACGTAACGACGTAGAGCTACAGATCACTGGAATATCATATCTTGCTGCAAATCGGGTAGACCTCTCGCCGGGATTGACAGTTGCTCGGCTAATGAGGCGTCGGAGTTACAATTATTGAAGGGCATCCAGATCCGACTTGCTGGTAAAGCAGGTCGCGAATGCAGGGGAGACTGTAATGTTTGCGTTGATCGGTAACGCCCAGCGCATGTTCGCGGAGCCCTGTGCGCCAGCGGTCGAGGCCGATGCCATCCAAAGCCTGCTCGGACGCGTGCGTCGCCTGCTCGATGCCGAGTGTGTCGTTGCGCTCGAGTATGATCCCGCGACGCGGATCGCCGGCATCGTCGCGACGGTGGGGCAGGCCGGCGACATCGACGCGCTCGAAGCGAGCCTGCTCGGCCTCGCACGCCGGCTCGGCCGCGACGCCGCCGACCCGGCCGGTGCGGTCGAGGTCGCGCGCCTGTCGAGCGCTTCCGGGCACGGCGAAGTTCTCGTCGTCCAGGTCGGGGTCGCAGGCGCATCCCTGCTGATCGTCGCGACCCGCGAGCTGGCGCCGTTCACCATCAACGAGGAACGCGCGGCGCGCCGCATGAGCGACTGGATCGGCGATTTCATGTGCCTGTGGTGGCGGCAGCGGCGCGACCGCCAGCGCGGCGACAGCCTGCACGCGGCTCTCGATCTCGTCGGCGTGGCGGTGTTCGTGCTCGATGGCCAGGGGCGGCTGATCGACACCAACGGTGCCGCCCGCGTGTTGCTCGACGCCGGCGACGGATTGCGCAAGGTCGGCAGCATGCTGACCGCGTGCAGCCTAGAGGATTCGGCCCGGCTGCAGACCGCGATCGCCCACGCCGGCTCCGGCGACCACGCGGTGGCGGGAACGACGAGCGGAGCGTCACAGCAGGCACCGGTCCTGTCGATACGCCGCGAGGGCGCGCGGCCGCTCTCCGTTGCGGTGATGCGCGGTGACCGGGGTAGCGGCGGCGACGGGCGGGTCGTGGTCCATGCGGTCGACCCCCAGGGCGACGTCGAGCAGCCGTTGCTGCCGGCGTGCGCGATCTACGGGCTGACCGGGGCCGAGACCCGGCTGGCGAAACTGCTGGTCGGGGGTGCGAGCGTCGTCGAGGCGGCGGCGCGGCTGCAGATCCAGCCACCGACGGCGCGGACCTACCTGAAGCAGGTCTTCGCCAAGACCGGCACCAATCGCCAGGCCGCCCTGGTGCAACTGCTGCTCACCAGCATCGTCCGGACCGGTCCCGGAGTCGAGCTGACCGCGCTGCAATAGCGGGGCGGCACTCGGTGCAACGTCGCCTAGCTCGCGGCCGTGGCGTGGAGCGTGCTGCTGCGGTCGATCAGCGCGCGCAGCCGGGCGACGACGTCGTGCTGGCGGAACGGCTTGGCCATGACCTCCAGCCCCCGGGCTTCGTCGGGTTCGAGGTTGGCATAGCCGGTGATCAGCAGGATCGGCAGGCCGGGCAAGGAGCGCCGGACTTCGGCCGCGAGCGCAGTGCCGGTCATGCCGGGCATCAGATAGTCGGTGACCAGCGCGTCGGGGATGCCGCCGCCGTGGAGGTAGGCGAGCGCGGTCGCGGCGGAGGAGGCCTCGACGACCGTGTAACCCGCATCGCGCAGGCCGTCGGCGATCGACATTCGCACCAGTTCCTCGTCGTCGACGAGCAGGATCACGGCACCGGTACCGTCGGGCACGCTGCCCAGCGCCGGGGTCGCGGCCACCGCCGCCGTCACCGCGACCGGCAGTCGCAGTTCCACCGTGGTGCCCGCGCCGGGCTGGCTGGTCAGGGTCAGCATGCCGCCGGACTGCGCGACCAGCCCCTGAACCATCGACAGGCCGAGCCCGGTGCCCTGGCCGATCGCCTTGGTGGTGAAGAACGGCTCGATCGCCCGGGCGAGCGTCTCGGGGGCCATGCCGTGCCCGGTGTCGGCGACCCGGACCGCGACGTCGTCGCCACTGCGCCTCACGACGATCGCCAGCGTACCGCCTCCGGGCATCGCGTCGCGCGCGTTCAGGCCGAGGTTGAGCAGCGCCAGTTCGAGCTGGGCCGGGTCGATCTCTACCGGGGGCAGGTTGGCGGCGACATCGATGGTCACCGCGATCGTTGTACCGACAGCGCGCTCGAACGAGACGCGGGCCCCGTTGATCAGCGCCTCGAGGTCGACGGCGCGGCTCTGCAGGGTCTGCCGCCGCCCGAACGCCAGCAGCCGCTGGACCAGCACCCGCGCGCGCTCGGCCGCCTCAAGCGCTAGACCCGCAGTGCGCTGCAGGCGCGGCTCGCCGCCGAGCTTGCGGGTCAGCAGGTCGAGGCCGCCGAGGATCGGGGTCAGCAGGTTGTTGAAGTCATGCGCGACGCCGCCGGTCAGCTCGCCGATGGTGTCGAGCCGCCGGGCCTCGTGGAGGCGGATCAGCGCCGCCTCGCTGGCCCGCACCGCCAGCTCGACCCGCCCCTGCAGTTCGGCCGTCAGGGCCAGCAACTTCTGCTGCGCGACATAGGCTTCGGTAACGTCGTGGCCTTCGCAGAACACCCCGGTGACGGTGCCATCGTCGTCGCGGACCGGTTCGTAGACGAAGTCCAGGTAGCGATCGACCGCAGGCTCGCCCGGTCCGGGGGCGATCGCGAAGCGCGCGCCGGTCGAGTTGAACGCCTTGCCGCTGCGGTAGACGCCGTCGAGCAACGCGACATAGCCCTGGTCGACGGCCTCGGTCAGCACCACCGCGATTTCCATGCCGATCACGTCGCGGCCGCCGATCAGGCGCACATAGGATGCGTTGACCAGCTCGAACCTGTGCTTGGGACCCGACATGATCGCCAGGAAACTCGGGGCCCGGTCGAACAAGCGTGCCAGCCGTTCGCGCTCGGCCAGCAGGCGCTGCTGGGTGTCGACCATGGCGGTCGTCTCGTTGCAGACGACGAGCACCCCGCCGACACCGTTGGGCATCGCAGCGTCACCGATCGGACTGTAGCCGTAGGTCCAGTAGACGTCGTCGCGGCGGCCGTTGCGGGTAATCGGGATCAACGCGTTTTCGTGCCACGTGGGTTCACCGCCGCTCATGACCTGCGCGATCTGCGGGCCGATCTCGTCCCAAATCTCGTCCCAGACCTGCCGTGCCGGGAGGCCGAGCGAACCCGGATGGCGTTCCGGTCCGATCGACCGGCGGTAGGCGTCGTTGTACAGGCAGGCACCGTCGGCGCCCCAGCAGACGTACATCGGGTGTCCGCTGTTGAGCAGGATCTGCACCACGGTCTTGAGTGCGGGCGACCACTCGCCCGGAGCTCCCAGCGATGACCGCGTCCAGTCATGGGCGCGCATCAGCATGCCCATCTCGCCACCCCCCGCTAGGAAGGCCGGCGAGCGTACAATGTGCTCGCCCGGCGTTGCCGCGGGGAAATCCGAAATATCACTCTCCCGAAGGACAGCGGCTACCCGCACGCCGGCAGCGCCGTTTCGCTTCGACAACAGGATTTGTACGAAGTAGTTCCGTCGGTCTGTACGTTAGCACCCGTTCGGCGCGCGCCGCGCCGGTCGGAAATGGCGTTCGACACAGACGCCGGAAGGCTCGACGGGGTGCCGCTGCGCACGGCACCCCGAAGCCGTTAGGCCGAATCGGCGGCGAGGTTGACCGAGGTGTCGGCAAGCTTGCTCATGAACTCGTCGCCGCCGTAGATCTCCTTGGTGGCGGCACTGAGCTTGGTGGCATCGTCCTTGAAGCCGAGCGCCTTGGCATAGGCGGCGGCGGTGCCGAAGCCGGCGATGCCGTAGTGCGTCATGCGCTGGTACTGGGCGATGATCACTGCATCGAGCACCGGGCCCTTTTCGGGGGCTTCCTCGATGCCGTGCTTGGTGGCCTCGGCGACCAGGCCTTCCATGCCCTTGCAGTGCTCCTTGGAAACCTTCTCGTCGTGCGCGGCGAGAAGCTCCTTGAGCACGCCGGTGTGCTTGGCGATGCCGTCGACGGACTGCTTGAGCATGTCCTTGAGCTTGGCGTCGCTGGCCTTGGGCGTCAGCTTCTTGATGACGCGGGTCATCTGGTCGTTCGCGGACCACAGGTCCTTGAGCTCGTCGGTATAGAGATCGGTAAGGTCTTCGGGGGCCTCGGCCATAAGGAATATCCTGTTTTTCGCGGCAGGAGTGCGGCTGGGGCCTAGCGAGCGACGCGCGCTCGGGTTCCCCGGTTTCGACGCAGCGGCGGACAGGGCGTGCGCGGGGCGATGCCCGGCGAGCCCGCGGCGCTTGGTGATCCCTACGGGAATCGAACCCGTGCTTCAGCCGTGAAAGGGCCGCGTCCTAACCGCTAGACGAAGGGACCGATGCGGAAGCGCCAGCTAAAGCAGCCGCCCCCGCCGGTCAAGTTTCGATGGGAAACGCGCTAAATGGTTAACGCCGAAACAAAAAAGTTGACACACTTCCGAAACTATTCCATTCAGCCGATGTTTACACCACGTAAACCAGTTGCGTATTGCGTAAGGCGTCTCGTCCCATGAACCCTGTACTCTCCAAGCTTACCATGTGCGTCTGTGCCGCGGGCACCGGCGCGGCAATCCTCCCCGCCGCACATGTCGTCAAGCGACACTTCTCGCCCCGTCCCGCGGTCCACCGCGTTGTCCAGTCGCCGCTGCTGGATGCAGCTGCGGCACGGCCCGACTGCCTGCCGGGCGTGACGCTCGCCGGTGGTGGCCTCGGCGAGGGCGGCGGTGGCGGGATGAGCGAATTGAGCCCCTTGCTGGGCAACGCACCCGGAACAACGTCACGCGGCGGCTTCCCGTTTGGCGGCTTCAGCCCTGACGATACCAGTGGCGGCGGCGGCATTCCGGGCGGGACTGGCGGCGGCGGGGGACTGCCGGGCGGCGGCGGTGGCATTACGCCCCCAGGTGGCGGTGTCACTACGCCTCCGGGCGGTGTCATTACGCCTCCGGGTGGTGGCGTCACGCCTCCCGGCCCGCCCTCGTCGAGCAACGCTCCCGAGCCGGCGGCCTGGATCCTGATGGTTGCCGGGTTCGGACTCGCTGGCGGAGCGATTCGCTACCGCCGCGTCAGCCCCGCCTGAAGTTAGCGCCGGATCTCAGTCTGCGAACGCAGCTCAGTCGGCAAAGGCGAAATCATCGAGGTGAAGCTCGGCGGCGGGGGTCCGGCCCCAGTCGTCGCGCTTGACCCGGCCCGCGAGATAGAGCGGCCGGCGCCCGGCACTCGCCAGCGCGACCCCGAGCGGGCCGTCGGCGGAGCGGAAGGCCATCGCCTTTAGGCGTGCTCCGTCCGCCCCCGCCAGTATGACGCGGACGTGGGCCTCGCCGACGACCTCGCACTTGACGATCGTCCACGGTCCCGAGGCGACGCGCGGGTGCGGCCAGCCCTGACCATAGGGTCCAGCCCCGTCGAGCGCCTCGGCCAGCTCGATGCACACCCCGCGCGGCGACACCGCGGCATCGCACATCAGTGACGCCGCGACACGGGCCGCACCGACTTCGGCGGCACAACGCTCATTCATGAATGCCGCGAAGGCATCGATGCCACCGGGGGCGACGGTGACGCCCGCCGCCATCGCGTGACCACCGCCCGCGACCAGCAGCCCGCGCTCCTTGGCCGCGAGAACTGCACCGCCGAGGTCGACTCCGGGCACCGAGCGCCCCGACCCCTTGGCCGAGCCGTCGGGCTGGAGCGACAGCACGATCACGGGGCGGTGCAGGCGGTCCTTCAGCCGGCTGGCGACGATGCCGACGACGCCAGGGTGCCAGCCTTCGCCGGCGATTACCGCAATCGCCTCGTTGGCGTGGCTGCCGGCCGCGAGGTGCGCGGCCTCGGTCACATCGGCCTCGATGGCGCGGCGCTCGACATTGAGCCGGTCGAGCTCGGCGGCGAGTGCGGTCGCTTCGTCGGGATCGTTGGTGGTCAGCAGCCGGACGCCGAGATCGGCCTGTCCGACGCGCCCACCGGCGTTGATCCGCGGCCCGAGCGCAAAGCCCAAATCGTGGCAGGTCGGCGCGCGCTCGAGGCCCGACGCCGCGATCAAGGCGTTGAGCCCGAGGTTGCGGCGCTGCGCCATGACCTTGAGGCCCTGCGCAACGAAGGCGCGGTTAAGGCCGGTCAGCGGGACGACGTCGCAGACCGTGCCGAGCGCGACGATGTCCAGCAGCTGGGTCAGTTTGGGCTCGGGCCGCTCGCCGAAAATGCCCGCGAGCCGCAGGTTCCGGACAATGCCGACCGCGAGCAGGAAGGCGACGCCGACCGCGGCCAGGTGCCCGAATGCTGCCCCCTCGCCCTCGTCGAGGCGATTCGGGTTCACCACGGCGACGCAGCGCGGCAATTCGGTCGAGGCGCGGTGGTGGTCGACGACGATCACGTCCAGCCCTTCAGCGGCGGCGGCCGACAGCGCCTCGAAGCCCTGGGTACCGCAGTCTACGGTGACGACGAGGTCGGCGCCCGACGCCGCCAGCGCCCGCATCGCGTCCGCCGACGGGCCGTAGCCCTCCAGCAGGCGGTCGGGGATATAACTGCTCGCGATGCCGCCGCAGTCGCGGATGACGCGGACCAGCAGCGCCGCGCTGGTCGCGCCGTCGACGTCGTAGTCGCCGAACACGACGATGCTCTCGCGCGCCACGATCGCCTTGGCCAGCCGTGCGGCGGCGACGTCCATGTCGCGGAAGATGGAGGGGTCTGGCAGCCAGTCGCGGATTGTGGGAGCGCGCAAACGGTCGAAATCGGCCGCCCCGGCCCCGCGCGCACGGAACAGCTGGCGCATCATCGCGTCCGTACCGTCGGCGCTGTCGCTCGCGACATCGGGCGCAACGCCGCCGCGCCACTGCCAGCAGTTGCCGAGCGCCGAGCGCTGTACGTTGAACACCGATGCCATGACCGCGCCGACTCTAGGCCAGGTCCGGCGCGAAGGGAATCCCGTCAGCCGGCCTTTGCCGCCGACCGGATCGCGATCAACGATTTCGGCAGGCCGACGACGCGCTCGAAGCGCACCGGCGCATCGGGAAACAGGGCGCGAAACTGCGTAGCGTCGATAAGGATCGACGACATCACCAGGCTCATCCTGCGGTCGAGGTCCTCGACCGGTTTCGCCCAGCCGACCTTGAAGTGCCGCAGCAGCTTCAGCCGCCACGATTCGGGCATCCAGTGGAACAGCGGGATGCGGTAGAAATGCGGGTCCACCGGGAACCAGAAATACGGTGTCTGGACGTAATACGCCGGAGCCAAGCGCCTGACCTCATTGGCAAAAGCCCGCATCTCCGGCCACCGCCCGACATGCTCGATGACGCTGTTGGAATGGACGAAATCATAGCTCCGGTCGGCATGCCCGGTCATGGCGCAGGCATCCCCTACAATGCAGCGAAACCGCGAGCTTTCGCTGGCGCTGACACCGAACTCGGTGGCGATATGGTTGACGCAGGTGATGTCGATATCGTTGGCTTCGAGGAAGTCGAAACCGACCCGCCGCCAATAATCCGCGGTGCCGCCAAGATCGAGTATGCGGAACGTGCCGTCGATCCCCCGGCGCTCGCCCAGGATGATCTCGCGCAACAGCCGGTCGCGGCGCAATCGGAACCGGTACGACAGCGACCCGGCGTTGCGGGCATCGCCCAGCGCGACGCGCTCGGTTCGCGGCGCTAAGGTCGACGCGTCGTTCATGGGTGCGCGGCTCGTTTGGTTGCGGTTGCCGCCATCATAGTGGTGCCGACACCGACCGAACAGGGGCACGGTTCTTTGCAGCGACAGGGTGCCTCGACACCGACCGGGTGATGACGATACGGAACGATCCGCGACGCCAGCAAGGGCCAGCCATGTTCCGCCAGTTACTCGCCGCCACGCTGCTGATCCCCGCCGCGGTGCAGGCCGCACCCCAACTGACTGCGACCCCCGCGACGCTCGCCTCCGTGATCGCCTCGGCCACCGATGGGGCGACGATCACGGTGACCGGCACGCACGATATTGTCACCATCGCCGGTCGCAAGTTCTCGCCGCCCCTCGTGCTGCGCGGTGGCAGCTTCGCCGGCCTCGTGCTGAGGGACGTCGACGGGGTTACCCTGCTGGAAACGACGATCACTGGATCGCCAGCGAAGAACAGCTACGGCATCTCGGTCGTCAAGTCCGCCAACATCCGCATCGAGAAGGTCCAGATCGGCGGCGCGCACCGCGGCATCGTGTTCAACACGGTCACCGATTTCGCCGTGGTCAAGTCGCGCTTCGACGGACTTGGCTCCGACGGCATCGACATCGCGCTGTCGCACCGCGGGGTGATCGCCGACAATGTCATGCTGAATTTCAACCCAACGCCGCCGATCTATGCCGACGGCAAGCTGGTCAAGGACGGCGACCATCCCGACGGTATCCAGATGTGGAGCCGTCCGCCCGGCCTGCCGGTGTCCGACATCACGATTACCGGCAACAACATCACCGGCGACGTCCAGTGCATTTTCGGCGGCAATCACGTGCGCAACGGCGTCGACGACGGCGGCTTCGACCGCATCGTCATCGAGCATAACATCTGCCGCAACCGCCTCGGCCGTGGCATCACCCTGAGCAACGCGCGGGCCAGCCGCATCCGCTTCAACGATGCCGCAGCGATTCCCGGATCGCGGCTGCTCAAGACCGGCCAACTGATCCGGACCCAGGTACTGCTGAGTTCCGACGATCCCGGTTCCGTTCTCTGCGGCAACACCGTGCCCGATGTGCCGCGGTCGCCGGCGACCCAGCCTTGCCGCTGAAGCGCGAAGCGGCATGGCGTAGCGGGCGCGCCCATCACTCCGGCTGGTCCTGCCCGACAATCGTCATTAGGATTACCGCGTATTGTGTGCGCAACGGTACCGGACAGGGCAGTACAAGGACCGCGAAATGACCGCTTCCATTCAGACGCTAACCCTCGCTGACGCCCGTATCCTGATCGCTGCCGGCGAAGCCAAGGCCAAGGAAATCGGCGTCCCTTACAACATCGCCGTCGCCGATGCGGGCGGTAACCTTATCGCCCACGTCCGTATGGACGGGGCGTGGATGGGCAGCATTGACATCTCGATCAGCAAGGCATTCTCGGCGCGCGCCTTCGACATGTCGACCGACGCACTGTCGGGCGCGTCGCAGTCGGGCCAGTCGCTGTTCGGCATCAACACCACCAACGGCGGCAAGATCGTCGTCTTCGGCGGCGGTGTGCCTATCAAGATCGGTGACGCGGTGGTCGGCGCGGTCGGTGCCAGCGGCGGCTCGGTCGCCAACGACATCATCGTCGCCGAGGCGGCGGCGGCTGCCTTCACGGGCTGACGCCTAGAACGCCCGGCTCGGCACTGCGGCGCGCGGCTCATCGAGGTGCCGCCGCAGGACATCGACGAACATCCGGACTTTGGACTGCAGATGCTGGCGGTGCGGGTACACCGCCCACACCGGCTCCTCAGGCGGCGCGAACTCCGCTAGCAGCGGCACCAGCAGGCCCGCCTCGATGCGCTTGAGGACATAGAAGTCCGGCAGTTGGCAAATGCCGTGGCCGGCAGCCGCGGCGTCCGTCACCGCAAACCCGCTGTTGCACCGCCAGCGCCCCGTCGGCTTGAAATCGACGGGCCCGCCGTCGCCCTCGAAGTGCCAATAGTCGTTCGAGCCGACCAGGCACTGATGCGCCGCTAGATCGGCAATGGTCGTCGGACGGCCACGACGTTCCAGGTACTCGGGCGAGGCGCACAGGTGCAGGCTGCGCGACGCGATGCGGCTGCCGATCAGGTGCGAATCCAACAGCTTGCCGGTGCGAATCGCCAGGTCATAGCCTTGGGCGACGATGTCGACGAGGTTGTTGCTGAGGTCGAGCACCGCCTCGACGCCGGGATGATCCGCGACGAACTCGCTCAGCAACCGCGCCACATAGCTCTCGCCGAACGCGATCGAACAGGCGACCCGCAGCGTGCCGTGTGGCCGGACACGCTCGCCGATCACCGCGATGGCGTCGTCGCGGTCCTCGATCATGCGGTGGCAGCGCTCGGCGAAGGCCTTGCCGATGTCGGTCGCGGTGACGTGCCGTGTCGTGCGGTAAAACAATCGCGATTGCAGCCGCTCCTCGAGCCGGGCGACGGCGCGGCTGACGTGCGAGGCCGATACGCCCAGCGTCGCTGCAGCGGCATTGAAGCTGCCACGCTCGAAAACCGCGACGAACTCGTCTATGCCGTCCCAGTTCGAGATCATTATTATCCCTCAGCTGCAATAATGTATTGCCGTTCTGCCTATTCCGACCCAGCGACGCCAGCGCCTACGTTGTCGATCAATCCACAGGAGTCCAAATGAAGACCCGTGCTGCTGTTGCCTTTGAAGCCAAGCGCCCCCTCGAAATCGTCGAGCTCGACCTGGAAGGCCCCAAGGCGGGCGAAGTCCTTGTCGAAATCATGGCGACCGGCATTTGCCACACCGACGCCTACACGCTCGACGGGCTCGACAGCGAGGGCCTGTTCCCCGCCGTCCTCGGCCATGAAGGCGCTGGTATCGTCCGCGAGATCGGTGCTGGGGTGACCAGCGTCGCGGTCGGCGACCACGTCATCCCGCTGTACACGCCGCAGTGCATGACCTGCAAAAGCTGCTTGAGCCAGAAGACCAACCTCTGCACCCGCATCCGCGCGACGCAAGGCAAGGGCGTGATGCCCGACGGCACCAGCCGGTTCAGCTACAAGGGTCAGATGCTGCACCATTATATGGGTTGCTCGACGTTCTCGAACTTCACCGTGCTGCCCGAGATCGCGCTGGCGAAAATCCGCACCGACGCGCCGTTCAAGTCGGCCTGCTATGTCGGCTGCGGTGTCACCACCGGCGTCGGCGCGGTCGTGAACACCGCCAAGGTCGAGCCGGGCTCGAATGTCATCGTCTTCGGTCTCGGCGGCATCGGGCTCAACGTCATCCAGGGTGCCCGCATGGTCGGGGCCGACAAGATCATCGGTGTCGACCTCAACAACGACAAGGAGGAATGGGGTCGGCGCTTCGGCATGACCCATTTCGTCAACCCCAAGGAAATCGAGGGCGACATCGTCCAGCACCTTGTTGCACTGACCGATGGCGGGGCCGACTACACGTTCGACTGCACGGGCAACACGACCGTGATGCGCCAGGCCCTCGAGGCCTGCCACCGCGGCTGGGGCGTCTCCGTCGTCATCGGCGTAGCGGAAGCCGGCAAGGAAATCTCGACGCGTCCGTTCCAGCTGGTCACTGGCCGCGTCTGGAAGGGCTCGGCCTTTGGTGGTGCGCGCGGCCGCACCGACACGCCGAAGATCGTCGACTGGTACATGACCGGCAAGATCGAGATCGATCCTATGATCACCCACGTCCTGACCCTCGACGAGATCAACAAGGGTTTTGAACTGATGCATGCGGGCAAGTCGATCCGCAGCGTCGTCGTCTACTAAATTCAATCCACGAGGAGCAGCAGAAATGTCGATCTTTACGCACGCCGTGCTCGGAACCAATGACCTCGCCAAGGCGACGAAATTCTACGACGCGGCACTCGCCCCGCTCGGCAACAAGCAGCAGGGCGCATTCGGTGCCAACGGCATGATGTACGGTGCCACCGGCCCCGAGTTCATCATCACCAAGCCTGGCGACGGCAAGCCGGCTTGCCCGGCCAATGGCGGCACCCTTGGTTTCCTCGCCCCGAACCGCGCCGCGGTCCGGGCGTTCTACGACGCCGCGCTGGCCAATCGCGGCACCGACGAGGGTGCTCCCGGCCCGCGCGCCTTCACTCCTACCGCTTATGCTGCCTACGTCCGCGACCCGGACGGCAACAAGATCACCGCCTACAGCTTCACCGACGAATAGGACCAAGATGAGCTCCGAGACGACGGGCGGCGCGCTGGAAACAGTATCGACCAACCGGGCCTATGGCGGCACGCAGGGCGTCTATCGCCACGTCTCCGCCGAAACCGGTACGCCGATGGTGTTCAGCGTATTCGTGCCCGATAATGCGCCGGGCGCGAAACTGCCCGTCGTCTGGTACCTCTCGGGGCTCACCTGCACGCACGCTAACGTCACCGACAAGGGTGACTTCCGGCGCGCATGCTCTGAACTCGGACTGATCTTCGTCGCGCCCGATACGTCGCCGCGCGGCGAAGGCGTCCCCGACGATGCGGCCGGTGCCTATGACTTCGGTCTGGGTGCCGGCTTCTACGTTGATGCGACCGAGGCGCCGTTCGCGACCAACTACCGGATGTACAGCTACGTCACCAAGGAACTGCCGGAGCTGATCGCCGAGACCTTCCCTGTCGACATGGCGCGGCAGGGTATCACCGGCCACTCGATGGGCGGGCACGGTGCGCTGACGCTGGCGCTGCTCAATCCGGACAAGTACCGCTCGGTGTCGGCCTTCGCGCCGATCGTCGCGCCGGGCCAGGTTCCGTGGGGCCACAAAGCCCTCAGCGGTTACCTCGGCTCCGACCAGGCGGCTTGGCGCAAGCACGACACGGTCGCCCTGATCGAGGACGGCGCGCGCGTCGCCGCCATTCTGGTGGACCAAGGCGAGGCGGACCAGTTCCTGGTCGAGCAACTACGACCCGAACTGCTCGCGGCGGCATGCGAGGCAGCAGGCATCCCGCTGACTTTGCGGCTGCATCCGGGCTACGACCACAGTTATTATTTCATCTCGACCTTCATGGCCGACCACCTCGCATGGCATGCCGAAAGGTTGAAATAGGATGACGGCGCGTCGCCCAGACGGGCGACGCGCCGTACCGACGCTCCGATCAGCGCGGCTTGGCGATTACGCCATGAGGGTCGAGTACGAACTTCGCGGCGATGCCCTTGTCGAACTCGGCATAGCCCTTGGGCGCTTCGTCGAGCGTCAGCACCTGGGCGTTGACGATCTTGGCGATCGGCAGCCGGTCGTGAAGCAGCGCCTGCATCAGCTGGCGGTTGTACTTCAGCACCGGCGTCTGCCCGGTGTGCAGGCTGTGCGACTTCGCCCAGCCGAGGCCGAGGCGCAGGCTGAGGTTACCAGTCTTCGCCGCCGCATCGGTCGCGCCGGGATCCTCGGTCACGTAAAGTCCCGGAATGCCGATCGAGCCCGCCGCTCGGGTGATCTCCATCATCTGGTTGAGCACGACCGCCGGCTGCGCGCCGCCGCCGTGGCCGACAGCTTCGAAGCCGACGCAGTCGATCGCGGAGTCGACCTCGGGCACGCCGACGATCTCGGCCACCGACTCACCCAGCCTGTCGTGCGCGGCGAGGTCGATCGGCTCGAAGCCGACCGCTTTGGCGTGGGCAAGACGCTCCTTGTTGAAGTCGCCGATCATCACGACCGCGGCACCGAGCAGCTGCGCCGAGGCGGCCGCCGCCAGCCCGACCGGGCCGGCACCCGCGACATAGACCGTCGAGCCGACGCCCACACCGGCGCGGAGCGCGCCGTGGAAGCCGGTCGGCAGGATGTCGGTGAGCATGGTCAGGTCGAGGATCTTGGCCATCGCCCGTTCCTTGTCGGGGAACTTCAACAGGTTGAAGTCGGCGTAGGGGACCATGACGTACTCGGCCTGGCCACCGATCCAGTCGCCCATGTCGACATAACCGTAGGCGCCACCGGCACGGTCGCCGTTGACGGTCAGGCAGACGCCGGTGTCGCCGTGGCGGCAGGTCCGGCAGCGCCCGCAGGCGACGTTGAACGGCACCGAGACCATGTCGCCGACGCTGAGCATCTCGACGTCGGCACCCTTTTCCACCACCTCGCCCGTAATCTCATGGCCCAGCACGAGCCCGGCCTTGGCAGTGGTCCGGCCGCGGACCATGTGCTGGTCGGAGCCGCAGATGTTGGTCGACAGGACCTTGAGAATTACCGCGTGATCGATCTTGCGACCCTTGGGATCCTCGAACTTCGGATAATCGATGTTCTGAACCTCGACCTTGCCGGGTTCGATATAGACGACGCCGCGATTACCGGTCATTCCATAGCTCCTAGGAAAATAATCGAAAACAAAGGAAGAGATCGCGTGCTAACGAGCGTGTGGTCGTAATACTCCGAACCGTACAAAAGTAAAGACACTTGAACTGTCTCCCAGTAGAGGTCGTTAATTCGGCTGACCCCGGAACTTGCGCCTAACCAATACGTCATCAACAGCCAAGTTTCTTGAAATTGGCTCACAACAACACGTGTTCGAGAATCTTCAGATAAACCATTTCGTTACAATAATGCAGTAATAGAACGGGTGTTATCGATGCCGTATTTTCGACCTTCGATACGACGGCGAGCGCTTTATATCTAGAAAAACACAAAAGAAGATTGCATGCATCTTGCCGATGTGCGGTATGGTACGACGTTGTGCACGAAAGGTTTCAGAGATGCCAGTATCCAATCGGCGACTGAGCTGGAGGTCCGGCGAGCGGCACGCCGTCACTGCCCTGTTGGCGCTTGCCGCGATGCCGGTGGCTGCCGGCGCGCAGACGATGTCGCCGCCGGTGCCGGCCGCCGAGGTCTTTACCGCCGCCCAGATCGGCCGCGCGCTGTCGCCGCCGACGCCCAGCGCTGGCAAGACCGCGCCGAGCCTGGCGAATGCGCCGGTCGACGACGGCCAGTGGACCATGCCGTCGAAGAACTATGCCTCGACCCGCTATTCCGCGCAGACCGAGATCACCGCCGCCAACGTCGCGACGCTGAAGCCCGCCTTCACCTTCCCGCTCGGCGTCGCCAAGGGCCAGGAGGCAGCACCGATCGTCGCCGACGGCATGATGTACGTCGTCACCGCCTACCCCAACCTGGTATTCGCGTTCGACCTGAAGAAGGGCGACGGCAAGCCGGTGTGGAGCTACACGCCCGACGTGCTCCCCGCCGCGCAGGGCGTCGCCTGTTGCGATGTCGTCAACCGCGGCGGCACGGTCAGCAAGGGCAAGTACATCTTCAATACCCTCGACGGGCAGACGATCGCCCTCAACGCCAAGACCGGCAAGGTCGTTTGGAAGGTGCGCCTGGGCGATATCAACAAGGGCGAGACCATGACGATGGCGCCACTGGTGGCGCGCGGCAAGGTCTACGTCGGCGACTCCGGCGGCGAGATGGGCGTCCGCGGCTGGATGATCGCGCTCGATGAAGCGACCGGCAAGCAGGTCTGGAAGGCGCACGGCACCGGTCCCGACAAGGACGTGCTGATCGGCGCGAGCTTCAAGCCGTTCTACGCTTCGGACAAGGGCAAGGACCTTGGCGTCTCGACCTGGCCAACGGACGCCTGGAAGATCGGTGGCGCCACCGGCTGGGGCTGGATGACCTACGATCCCGAACTCAACCAAGTCTACAACGGCACCGGCAACCCGGGTCCGTGGAACGCCGAGCAGCGCCCCGGCGACAACAAGTGGACGGCGGGCATCTTCGCCCGCAACCCCGACACCGGCCAGGCCAAGTGGTATTACGGCCTGTCGCCGCACGACGAGCACGATTACGACGGCGTCAACGAGCAGATCCTCCTCGACATGCCGTTCGGCGGCAAGATGCGGAAGGTGCTCGTCCGTCCCGATCGCAACGGCTACGTCTACGTCATCGACCGGATCACCGGGCAGGTGCTGTCGGCCGACCCGTTCGGCCCGACCAATTCGAGCAAGGGCGTCGATCTGAAGACCGGCCGCCTGATCAAGAACCCCGACAAGGGCACCACCCCGGACCGCCGGACCAGCAACATCTGCCCGACCGCATCGGGTGCGAAGGACTGGAACCCAAGCTCGTTCAGCCCGCGCACGGGCCTGATGTACATCCCGCACGAGAACATGTGCATGGACTGGCTCAGCGTGAAGGTGAACTACATCTCCGGCACGCCCTATGTCGGTGCCGAGGTTCACATGAAACCCGGTCCGGGCGGTAACCGCGGGCAATTGTCGGCGTGGAACCCCGTGCTGCGCAAGCCGGCGTGGACGATCAAGGAGGAGCTGCCGATCTGGTCGGGCACCGTCGCCACGGCCAGTGACATCGTCTTCTACGGAACCATGGACGGCCTGTTCAAGGCGGTCGACGCCAGGACCGGCAAGCTGCTGTGGAGCTTCAAGACCGACAGCGGCATCATCGGGCAGCCGATCAGCTACAAGGGCCCCGACGGCCACCAGTATATCGCGGTGCTGTCGGGTGTCGGCGGCTGGGCGGGCGCCGTCGTCTCGGGACCAGTCGACAAGCGTGACGGCACTGCCGCCCTGGGAATGGTCAACGCGATGTCCGACCTCGACAAATACACCAAGGCTGGAGGGACTCTTTATGTTTTCTCACTCCCTCGCTAAGGCCGGGCCCGGACTTGCTGTCCTCGCCCTGCTCACACTTGCCGCCTGCGACAAGTCTCCGAAGACCGAGACCACGACCGTCACCCACATGAAGTCCAAGCCGGGCTTCACGCCGGTCCACGACCCCGGGCTTGCCGTCGGTCAGGTCGATCCGCGGGTGCTTCCCTATCTCGACAGCAAGGCGGTCGTGATGGAGGGCAAAGCGCTCTACCAGTCACACAACTGCAACGGCTGCCACTCCAACGGAGGCGGTGGCATGGGCCCGGCGCTGATGGACGAAGAGTGGATCTACGGCGGTCGCATTGAGGACATCCACGCCACCATCGTCGAGGGCCGGCCCAACGGCATGCCCAAATGGGGCGGCAAGATCCCCGACGTCGATATCTGGAAGATCGCGACCTACGTCCGCTCGATGTCGCTGCCCGCGACGCTGGCGGCGATCAAGAACAACACGCCCTCGCAGGACCCGGCGCCTGTACCGGCCTCGGTAGAGACGCAGTAGTGCGTCTCCGCCTGACCGTTGTCGCCGCAGCGTTGGTAGCGGCGGCGGCAGGAATGGCGAGTGCGGAGGCCCCGGCGGCAGCGACCGGCCGCCGGGTCCTCACGGTGTGCGCCGACCCCAACAACCTGCCGTTCTCGAACCGCGCCGGCGAGGGCTTCGAGAACCGTATCGCGGCGCTTCTGGCCAAGTCGATGAACGCCGACATCAGCTATGTCTGGTGGGCGCAGCGGCGGGGCTATGTCCGCAACACGCTCGGCGAGGCCAAGTGCGATATCTGGCCGGGTGTTGCCTCCGGTGTCGACACAGTGACCACGACCAAGCCCTACTACCGCTCGACCTACGTGTTCGTCACGCGCGCCGACAAACCGCTGGCCGGTCTGAGCTTCGATGACCCGCGCCTGCAGCACGCCAAGGTCGGCGTCCAGATGGTCGGCAACGACGCGATGAACACCCCGCCTGCACATGCGCTCTCGCGGCGCGGGATGACCGACAACGTCCGCGGCTTCATGCTTTACGGCGACTATGCCAAGCCCAACCCGCCCGCCGCGATCATCGACGCGGTGGCGAACGGCGAAGTCGACGTCGCCGTCGTCTGGGGGCCGCTCGCCGGCTATTTCGCCTCGAAAAGTGGGGTCAAGCTTCGCGTCGAGCCCGTCGCCCCGCAGTTCGACGGGCCAGACTGGCCAATGGCCTATGACATTTCGATGGGCGTCCGCCGCAACACGCCCGCAGTACAGTCGGAGGTAGAAGGCATACTCGCCAGCAAGGCAGCGGAGGTCAGTGACATCCTGGACGAGTATAACGTCCCCCGAGTTGCCGCCGTCAGCGCGCGCAGATGACGGTTCGAGACGGTCGAATGAGGTCAAGTCAGGGGCTCGGCATCAGACGTTCAAGCCGATCCCGACCGCCAGCGCTCGGGCGATAGGCCGTCGCTATCACGCAGAACGCCAATTGCGCCATCACAGCTCGACGGTCGGCATTACGCGCCGCATCCGCAGCCAGTCACGGCGTCGTTACTGTCGAAATAGATGCGCGTGCTTAGACACCAAACTTCGAGCGGGTCGCCGAGCCTCGTCTGTCGAGCTAGGGCCTGAATGTTTCCCCAGTCGGTGCTCGCAAAGGGGAGCAGACCGCCAACCGTCAGCTATTCTTCAATAAAGCCCATATCTTATGAGAAAAGAATGGCTCCCCGGGTAGGATTCGAACCTACGACATTTCGATTAACAGTCGAACGCTCTACCGCTGAGCTACCAGGGAATGGGAGGCGGGCCTATAGCAACGCCTGCCGGGCGCGCCAAGGGATAATGCAGCCATGGCCCGCCGGCATGTCGCTCAGCTCAGGAACTGCTCCATGACGATGCGGTCATCGAGGGCGTAGTCCGGGTCGAACAGCAGCTCGAGCGAGACCGACTTGTCGCTGGTCACCGCGACGTGCTGGACGTCGCGAACCTCGAGCTGGTCGGCAACGGCGCTGACCGGGCGCTTGCCGGCCTCGAGCATGCGGAACTCGATGCGGCTCGACTGGGGCAGCAACGCACCCCGCCAGCGCCGCGGCCGGAACGGGCTGAGCGGGGTCAGCGCCAGCAGGTCGCTCTGCAGCGGCAGGATCGGGCCGTTCGCCGACAGGTTGTAGGCGGTCGAGCCGGCGGGCGTCGCGACCAGCACGCCGTCGCACGACAGCTCGGCCATGCGGACGCGGCCGTCGATGCTGATCTCGATCTTGGCGGCCTGGCGCGTCTCGCGGAGCAGCGAGACCTCGTTGATCGCGGGCGAGATCGTCGTCGTGCCGCTGACCGTCGTCGCGGTCATGCTGAGCGGGTGGAGGATGAAGGCGCGCGCGGCCCGGACCCGCTCGACGAGGTCGTCGGGGCGGTACTCGTTCATCAGGAAGCCGACGGTGCCGAGGTTCATGCCGAACACCGGGCGCGGCGCACGCGCATCGAGCGCGGCGTGGAGGACCTGAAGCAGGAAGCCGTCGCCGCCGAGCGTCACGACGACATCGGCATCGCCGATCGCGACCCAGTCGTACTGGCTGCGCAGCGCGACCGCGGCGGCCTCGGCTTGAGGCGTCGGTGAGGCCAGCAGCGCGAGCTTCACCGAGCGCTGCTCATCCGCCGGTGACGCTCATGTGGCGCTTGACCGCGGGTGCCGCGCCGCGCCGGTCGATACGGAAATCGTGGCCGAGCGGCTTGATCGCGATCGCCGCGTCGAGGGCGAGGTCAAGCTCGGCGTCGTTCGCGTTGCTGCGGATCACTGAGCGCAGGTCGGCGGACGCGTCCTGGCCGAGGCACAGGAACAGCTGGCCGGTGACGGTCAGGCGGACGCGGTTGCAGGTCGCGCAGAAATCGTGGGTTAGCGGCGTGATGAAGCCGATGCGCTGCCCGGTCTCGGCGACGCGGGAATAGCGCGCCGGCCCCCCGGTCGAGTCGGGCAGGTCGATAAGCGTCCACCGGCTCTCGATGTCGCGACGGACCTGGCTGAGCGGCAGGTAGCGGTCGAGGCGGTCTTCCGCGACCTCGCCGAGCGGCATCGTCTCGATCAGCACGAGGTCGTGGCCATTCGCTGCGGTCCAGCGCAGCAGGTCGTCGAATTCGCGGTCGTTGATGCCCGCCAGCGCGACCGTGTTGATGCGGACGTGGAGTCCGGCCGCCTTTGCCGCGGCAATGCCCTCCAGCACCTGCGGCAGGCGGCCCCAGCGCGTCACGCTGGTGAACTTTTCAGGGTCGAGTGTGTCGAGGCTGACGTTGATACGGCGGACGCCGGCGGCGAACAGCCCCTCGGCGTGGCGCGCGAGCTGCGAGCCGTTGGTGGTCAGGGTCAACTCGTCGAGATCGCCGGTGCGAAGGTGGCGGCCGAGCATGGTGACGAGGTCGACGATGCCGCGGCGGACCAGTGGCTCGCCGCCGGTCAGGCGGAGCTTGCGGGTGCCGCGCCGGACAAAGGCGCTCGCCAGCCGGTCGATCTCCTCCAGGCTGAGGACCTCGGCCTTGGGCAGGAAGGTCATGTCCTCGGCCATGCAATAGGTGCAGCGGAAGTCGCAGCGGTCTGTCACCGAGACGCGCAGATAATCGATGCGCCGCCCGAACGGGTCGACGAGGCGCCGCGGGACTGGGCGGGTCGGGGGCGTGGCGAGGGCGAGGTCAGCAAGCATCGTTGCTCTACGTGGCGATGCGACGGTCGAAAGTCCACCACTGCGGCGCCGGGAGTGCGGGAGGGAGTAGTCGAGGCAGCGGTTAATCTGTATCGTCATGCTGGAGTAACGAACTGAAACGAGTTGGAGGCGATGACGCCGGTCGTAGCCTCGATATTCGTCGTCGCGCCGCGCTATGCGCGCGATCTCGGCGTCGTGCTCGATGCGCGTGGCATTCCGGCCGAGATCGTCCAGCGCCCGGCGGCGGCGGCGGCGGCGCTGGTGCGGTCGGCGGCGACGGTTGCGGTCGTCGATGCGCGGGGCGCGATGGCGGCCGCGATGCTGGCGGCGCACGAGATTGCGGGCATCGTCGAGGCGCGGCGCGGCGTCATGCTGGTGCTGGTGGCACGAGGCGACGTCGGCGCGGTCGCGGCCGCGCGCGCCGCCGGTGCAACGCAGGTGCTCGTCGGGCCCTTCGGGGCGGATGAACTGGGCGAGGCCATCGGGTTCGCCAAGCGCATTGCGGAGCGGCTGTCGGCGGTCGGCGGCGGCGAGGAGAGCGGCGACGGGCACCTGCACCGCGATCCGCTGACCGGTCTCGCGACGGCCTATCATGCGCTCGGCTGGCTGCGCGGCTTGCTCGGCGGCGAGCGCGACCCGGCGGCGGCGCTGCTGCTGATCGGGGTCGGGCGCTTTGCCGCGATCAACGCGGCCCACGGCCAGCCGGCTGCCGATGCCCTGCTCCAGGCGGTCGCCGAGCGCCTGACGCGGGTCGTCGGCGAGGGCGACCGCAAGGACGGCAGCGGCGGCGATCAGCTGGTCGCGCGGATGGCGGGTGCCGAGTTCGCGGTCGTGCTGCCGTGGCCCGTGGCGGTCGCCGACGGGGTCGCGCTGGCGCGGCGCATCGTCGCCGCGTTCGAGACGCCGTTCGCCTCGAATGCCCGGATCGTCCACCTCGCGGTCCGCATCGGTGTCGCGGTTGCCGAAGGCAGTGGCGACGCCGCCGGTGCCGAGCGCCTGTTCCGGCACGCCCGGGCTGCGCTCGCGGAGGCCCGTACCGGCACGCCCGGCGCGATCGAGACTTTCCGCGGTCCGGGTGAAGGCGGCGATCCGCTGACCCGGCTGGCCGACCTCGAGTCGGACCTTCGCCGCGCCGTCGCCGAGGACGACTTCGACATCGTCTACCAGCCGCAGGTCGCGCTCGGCAGCCCTGGACAAGGTCGCTCTGGGCAGGGTCGGATCGCCGGGGTCGAGGCGCTGGTGCGCTGGTGCCACCCGGTGTTCGGGCCGCTGTCCGCCGAGACCCTGCTCGAGGCCGCCGCCAGCGCGGAGTTCGCGACCGCCTTCGGTGCCTCGATCCGGGCCAAGGCGCTGCGCGAGGCGGCGGCGTGGCCCGCGGTGCTGGGTGACCTGCAACTGTCGGTCAACGTCACCGCCGGCGACCTGCGCGAGCCCGAGTTCGCCCACATTCTCGGCCTCGCGATCGCGGCGAGCGGTTTTCCGCCCGGGCGCCTGGTGCTCGAGATCACCGAGAGCGACCTGATCGAGAACCTCGATGCGGCGGCGGCGACGCTGGCCGACCTGCGGGCGCGCGGCATCGGCATCGCGCTCGACGACTTCGGCACCGGCTATTCGAGCCTCGCCTACCTGAAGTCGCTGCCGCTCGACATGCTCAAGCTCGACAAGCGGCTGACGCGCGACCTGGCGGGCCAGCGCCGCGACCGGGTCGTCGTACGGGTTGTCGTCGCGCTCGCCCGGGCACTCGGCATCCGAGTCGTCGCGGAGGGCGTCGAGACCGCCGGTGACCTCGCGCTGGTTACCGCGGCGCGCTGCGACTGGTACCAGGGCTTCCTGTGCTCGGCACCCATGCCGGGAGCGGAACTGGCAGATTTTGTCGAGGCGTGGCAGGCAGATGCGGTCGGACGGGTGCTCACGGACTGACTGTCTCGGCGGTGGCAGACCGGGATCGGGCAGCCCGAATATGAACGAGAATCAACAGAGTAAGCACCCTCGAAGGGTTTTTCAGATTCGGTGTTCAGGCTGCGCGCGGAGTTTTCGAGAAATTGTGCGACGCACTCGGGGCGGCATTCCAGCGATGAGAAAGAGCAAGGGGCTTTAGCTCGGCTTGTGCAAATTGTACCAGATGGGTAACCTGTAGGACAGGGGGCAACGCAACGGTCGCGCAACTAAAGGGTGGATTGATGCCGAGGCCGAGACGGCACCCAGGGTCAGCGCCGCCCGACGGCGCCCTTCGACTTGAACACCGCCGGTCGCGGCGGCAGCGGCTTGGCCTTGGGGGCCTCGACAGCCGCAGTCGGCTTTACCGTCACGCCCGCCGCCAGCCGCGCCAATGCCTTCGCCAGGCTCAGCGCGCCATTGAGCCGCGACCGCGTCGAGCCCCAGTCGCCGCCGATGAAGACCTTCTGGTCGGGGCGCAGCTTCGCCCGTGTGCCGAGCCGGGCGATATAGTCGAGCAGCGCCGCGGGCTCGGCGAACTCGTTGTTCTGGAAGGTCACCAGCGCGCCCTTCTGCCCGGCCTCGAGCTTGGCGACGCGGGCCTGCAGGCAGAACTGCTTGATCTCGATGACCTGCACGAGGTTCGAGACTTCCTCCGGCAGCGGCCCGAAGCGATCGATCAACTCGGCCGCGAAGCCATCCACCTGCGACCGGTCGGCGAGCTCGTTCATGCGGCGGTACAGCGCCATCCGCAGGTTGAGGTCGGGGACATAGTCCTCCGGGATCAGGATCGGCGCGTCGACGGTGATCGACGGCGAGAACGCCTCCGGCGGCGGCTTGACCCCGGCCGCCCCGGCGCGCGCCTCGATGATCGCATCCTCCAGCATCGACTGGTAAAGCTCGAAGCCGATCTCGCGGATATGCCCCGACTGCTCGTCGCCGAGCAGGTTGCCGGCGCCGCGGATGTCGAGGTCGTGGCTCGCCAGCTGGAAGCCCGCACCGAGCGAATCGAGGCTCGACAGTACGTGCAGGCGCTTCTCGGCGGTCTCGGTGATCTGCTGGTCGGCGGGCGTCGTCATGTACGCATAAGCGCGGATCTTGGCGCGCCCGACGCGGCCCCGAAGCTGGTACAATTGCGCCAGGCCGAAGCGGTCGGCACGGTGGACGATCAGCGTGTTGGCGCTGGGGATGTCGAGCCCGCTCTCGATGATCGTCGTCGACAGCAATACGTCGTACTTGCGGTCGTAGAAGGCGCTCATCCGCTCCTCGACCTCGGTCGGCGCCATCTGGCCGTGGGCGGTGACGTACTTCACCTCGGGCACCTGCTCGCGCAGGAACTGCTCGATGTCGCCGAGGTCGGCGATCTTGGGGGTGACGAAAAAGCTCTGCCCGCCGCGGTAATGCTCGCGCAGCAGCGCCTCGCGCATCACCACCGGGTCCCACGGCATGACGTAGGTGCGCACCGCCAGCCGGTCGACCGGCGGGGTCGCGATGATCGACAACTCGCGCAGCCCGGTCAGCGCCATCTGCAGCGTCCGCGGGATCGGTGTCGCGGTCAGCGTCAGGACGTGGACGTCGACCTTCAAATTCTTCAGCCGCTCCTTGTGGGTGACCCCGAAGCGCTGCTCCTCGTCGACGATGACAAGGCCGAGCCGCTTGAACTCGATCGACTTGGCCAGCAGCGCATGGGTGCCGATGACGATGTCGACGGTGCCGTCGGTCAGGCCCTCGCGGGTCGTCTTGGCGTCGCCGGCGGGGACGAGGCGCGACAGCTGGCGGACCTCGACCGGCAGGCCGTGAAAGCGCTCGCGGAAGCCCGCGAAGTGCTGGCGGGCGAGCAAGGTCGTCGGGCACACCACCGCGACCTGCATGCCCTGCAAGGCCGCCGCATAGGCCGCGCGCAACGCCACCTCGGTCTTGCCGAAGCCGACGTCCCCGCAGACCAGACGGTCCATCGGCGAGCCGCTGGCGAGGTCGGCGAGCACGTCATCGATGGCGTTCTGCTGGTCCTCGGTCTCTGAATAGGGAAAGCGGTCGGTAAACTCGGCATAGCCGTGTGGATCGGGGATCGCCGGCTCGGCCTCGCGCAGCGCCCGCGCCGCAGCGGTCGCCATAAGCTCGCCCGCGATCTCGCGGATGCGCTGCTTCATGCGCCCCTTGCGCGCTGCCCACGCCACGCCACCGAGGCGGTCGAGCGCGACGCCGTCGGACTCGGACCCGTAGCGGCTGAGCACGTCGATGTTCTCGACCGGCACGTACAATTTGGAGCCACCGTCGTAGCTCAGCATGACGCAGTCGTGCGGGGCGCGGGCGTCGCGGGAGCCGATGTCGACCGCGACCAGCCCCTCGTAGCGCCCGATGCCGTGCTCGGCGTGGACCAGCAGGTCGCCCGGCGTCAGCATCGCCAGTTCCGCCAGGAACGCGTCCGCCTTCTTCGCCGAACGCCGGCGGCGCACCAGCCGGTCGCCGAGCATGTCCTGCTCGGTCAGCACGGCGAGGTCGGGGGTGGTGAAACCGTGGTCGAGCGGCACGACGGTCAGCGCGACGAGGCCCTTCGCTGCCTCCCCGAGCGCCTCCTGCCAGCTGTCCGCCAGGCCGATCTTCTTGACGCCGTGATCGTCGAGCAGCCCCCGCAGCCGCTCGCGCGAGCCGTTAGAATAACTGGCGAGCACGACGCGGGTCTTGGCCTTGCGGAGCGCGTCGACGTGGGCCTGGACGGCCTCGTAGACGTTGGTCCCGGCGGTCCGCTCCGGAGTGAAGTCGCGCGGCGACGAGGCCCCGCACTCGATGGTGTCGCCGCTGCCCTCGGGGAGGCCGAACGGCGCAGTGACGTGGGCGTGGACGGCGCCCAGCCGCTCGCCCCACTCGGCCTCGCTCAGGTACAAGGCGTCGGCGGGCAGGGGGCGGTAGTTGCCCTGCTTGGCCTTGATCGCGGCGGTGCGGTTGTCGTGATAGTCGGCGATCGCCTCGAAGCGCTGGGCGGCGGCGTTGGCGACCCCGGCGTCGCGGACGACCAGTGCGTCCTCGCCGAGATAGTCGAACACCGTCGACAGCCCGTCCTCGAACAGCGGCAGCCAGTGCTCCATGCCCGCAAGGCGGCGCTTGTCGCTGATCGCTTCGTACAGCGGGTCGCCGGTCGCGGTCGCGCCGAACGCGGCGAGGTAGCCGCCGCGGAAGCGCCGCACGCTCTCGTCGCTGAGCAGCACTTCGCTGACCGGCAGCAGCGTGAAGCCGTCGGACTGCGCGACGGTACGCTGGGTCGACGGGTCGAAGCGGCGGACGGTCTCGATCTCGTCGCCGAAGAAGTCGAGGCGCAGGGCGTCTGGCGCACCGGCGGGGAACAGGTCCAGCAGCCCGCCGCGGATCGCATACTCGCCCGCATCGACGACGGTATCGGTGCGGACATAGCCGTTGGCCGACAACGCGGCGGCCAGCTTGGCGCGGTCGTAGCGCGCGCCGGGCTTGATCACGGCGGTGGTCTCGCGGATGCGGTCGGGGCTCAGCGTCCGCTGCAGCATCGCGTTGACCGTGGTGACCAGCAATTGCGCCTTGTCGCTCGGATGGGCGAGCGCCGCGAGGGCAGCCAGCCGGTCGGCGGCAACGCGGAGCGACGGCGAGGCGCGGTCGTAGGGCAGGCAGTCCCACGCCGGCAGGTACAGGGTCTCGAGCTCGGGCGCGAAGAAGGTTGCGGCGTCGAGCAGCGCCCGGGCACCCAGGTCGTCCGAGGCGATGTACACCGCGCGGCCCTTCGCCGCACGCGCCAGGTCGGCCATGAGCCACGGCAGATAGCCCGCCGGCGCGCTCGCCAGCGTCAGCGAGCGCTTCGCCGTGACGACGTTGCGGGGGTCGATCAAGGCCGATCCCCGATCAACGCATGGCCTTGGCGATGTAGTCGAGCTGGCGCAGCGCGTTGAGCTGCGGTCCCTCGTAGCGCGCCGGCGCGACCTGCGTCCCGATCGCCCACGCCATCACGTCGACGTCGGTCTCCTCGAGGATTGCCTCGAACCAGTCGAGATCGGCGGCACCCCAGCCGTCGAGGTAGCGGTCCGAGAAGCCCCCGATCATCAGGTCCGCCTCGCGCGTGCCCCGGTGCCAGGCGCGGAACTTCGCCCTCCGGCGGCGGAAGTCGAGAACATCGAGGGCTGGCACGTCGGTCGAGTCGGGCATTGACGGTTCCTCATGGCGGAAAGCGTGGTTGGGGGGAAGCACCGACCGGCGCTTGACTCCACCGGAGTCGCAGGAACAGATATAGAACAAATGTCCCTGCCGAGTCCTTTGCAATCGTCATGCAGCCCTTTTCCCGAACCGATGCCAGTGCTGGAGGAGATCGTCGCGGAGTCGCCGATCAACCGTGCCGCCAGCCTGGCGTTCGCACTGTCCAGGTGCGAGCCGGGCAAGCCGGTCATGATCGTCGTACCGAGGGCGGAGCGTCGCGAATTCGGCCGTCCGAGCGTCCACGGGGTGGCGCCGTGGCGTCCCGGCTCGGCGCTGCTGATGGTTGTACCCGCGACGCTCGCCGATGCCCTGTGGACGATGGAGCAGGCGCTCAAGTCGGGGGCGCTTGGCGGCGTGCTCGGGGTCATCGAGGGCGCGAATTTGACGCAGACCCGGCGTCTCGATTTCGCGGCGCGCGACGGTGGCAGTTTCGCCGCGCTGTTGCGGTGCCGGGGCGGCGACCTCAGCGCCGCGCGCCGTCGCTGGCGGATCGAGGCCTTGCCCTCGGCTCCGCACCCCTTCGACGCCGCCGCACCGGGCCCGGTACGCCTGTCGGCAATGCTGGTGCGGCAACGTGACGGGCCACCCGCAGCCTGGGTCCTCGAACACGATCCCGCGACGTGTGGCTTCGCTGTGGTTCCCGGACTGGCCGCTGACCGTCTACGCCCGAGCACACGGCGCGCCGCCTGACGACACGCCCTTTGCGCTGGTCGAGCGTGGTGCCCACGGGGTCGTGCTGACGGCGATCAACCCGGCCGCCCGCGCGCTGGGGCTTCGTATCGGCCAGCGACATGCCGACGCCTCAGCGATGGTGCCGGGGCTGCTGACCAAGCCCGCGCAGCCCGACGAGGACGCACGGGCGCTGGCGGCGTTGGCTTTGTGGTGCATTCGCTGGTCACCGAGCGTCGCCGTCGATGCCCCCGACGGGGCCTTCATCGATTGCGGCGGCAGCGCACACCTGTTCGGCGGCGACGATGGGCTGGTCGCCGACATCGTTCGCAGACTTACGGCCGCCGGTATCGACGTACGGGTTGCGGTCGCCGCTACGCCGGGTGCCGCGTGGGCGGCGGCGCGGTTCTCGGACAGGCCCAGGACTGTGCTTGGCGACGACCTCGCGACCGCCGCTGCAGGGTGGCCGCTGGCGGCGTTGCGGCTCGAACCCGCGACCCGGACTGCCGCCGGGATGCTGGGCTTGAAGGTCGTCGGCGACCTGTATGCTATGCCGCGCGCCGGTCTGGCGCGGCGGTTTCGCGGCGATCTCGGCCTCGGCGTCGTCGAGCGCCTCGACCAGTTGCTTGGCGTCGCCGGCGAAGCGCTGGACATGGTCGAGGTACCGGCCAGCCACGTCGTCCGCGCGGTATTTGCCGAACCGGTGACCGAAATCGCCGGGGTCGCGGCACGCCTGCCGGCGATGCTCGACGATCTGGCGGCGCAATTGGCGCGGTCGGGTCTCGGTGCCACCGGCCTGCGGCTGACCGGTTGCCGCATCGATGGCTGCGTCACCAGCATCGGCGTCCGGATGGGGGCGTCGCGCGACACACGGCTGTGGCGGCGACTGATCGATACCGCAGGACTCGAGCATCTCGACCTCGGCTTCGGCATCGATGCGTTGGTCCTCGCGGCCTCCGGCACCGGCATCGTCGCCGAGGCCGACCGCGCCCTGCAGGACGAGGAAACCACGCGCGAGTCGCTGTCCGAGTTGATCGACCGGCTGTCGGCACGGTTGCGGCGCGGCGCAGTCCGGGTTGCGCGTGGGGAGGCGAGCTGGCTGCCTGAGCGTGCCGAACGCTGGCACCCGGCGCAGGGCAGCCGGCTCGACCAGGTGGGCCCCTCGGATCCGTCCGCGATTCCACGCCCGCTGATCATCCTCGATCCACCCGAGATCATCGAGGCGACGGCGCTCGTACCCCACGGCGCGCCGGTCCAGTTCCGCTGGCGGCGGCTGGTGCGCCGTGTGGCGCGGGTCGAAGGCCCCGAACGCATCGCCCCCGAGTGGTGGCGGGGCCCGCCATCGGCGCGGACCCGCGACTATTACCGGGTCGAGGACACCGAGGGGCAGCGTTTCTGGCTGTTCCGCGAAGGCCTGTACGACAGCGGTGACACCATCGACGCCACGCCCCCGGCATGGTGGCTACACGGCGTCTTCGCGTGACCGCAGGTTATGCCGAACTCGGCGCGATGAGCAATTTCAGCTTTTTGGAAGGCGCGTCGCATCCGGGACAGTTAATCGAGCAGGCCGCCGCGATCGGCCTCGACGCGGTCGGGATCGCTGACCGCAACACGCTGGCGGGCGTCGTCCGCGCCCACAAGGCGGCGAAGGAGAACGGGCTGCGTTTGCTGGTCGGGTGCCGGCTGGCCTTTATCGATGGCACGGAGCTTATGGTCTTCCCGCGCGACCGTGCCGCTTATGGACGGCTGTGTCGGCTGTTGTCGCAGGGCAAGACCGAAACCATCCAGGCCGCCCCTCCCGAGCGTCGTATCGTGGCGCTCCAGATTCCGCCCGCCGGGCCCCCGCCCAAGCGCTTCACCAAGGGCGAGACGCTGCTCGATTTCGAGCAGGCGGCATTGCTCGGCGAAGGGTTGGTGGCGTTGGTACCGGCCCCCGACCACGACGATCCGGTGTTCGCGTCGCGGCTCGCCGATTGGCGGCGGCGGTGGCCGGATACGCTCTATCTGGCGGTTGCCCCTCGTTACCGCGGCGACGACCGCGCCCGGATCGCGCGCTTCGCGTCGCTGGCCCGGACCGCCGAGGCACCGATGGTCGCTTGCAACGCCGTGCTTTACCACCACCCCGACCAATGTCGTCTGCAGGACGTGCTGACTTGCATCCGGCATGGCACGACCATCGATGCGGCGGGCTTCCTGCTGCAGGCCAATGCCGAACGCCACTTCAAGCCTCCGCAGGAAATGGGGCGGCTGTTCGCAGGCCACGAGGCGGCGCTGGCGCGGACGCTCGAGATCGTGCGCGCCTGTACGTTCTCGCTCAACGACCTGCGGTACGAATACCCTGACGAGCCGGTCCCACCGGGCATGTCGGCATGGCGCTATCTGGCGGAATTGACCCGCCAAGGCGCGGCGCAGCGCTGGTCCAAGGGTGTGCCGCCTGCGGTTAGAGTGACGCTCCGGAAAGAGCTGCGGATGATCTACCGGCTCAAATACACCCATTATTTCATCACTGTGCACGACATCGTCGCGTGGGCGCGGGCGCAGAAGCCGCCGATCCTGTGTCAGGGCCGGGGGTCTTCGGCGAACTCGATCGTCTGCTATTGCCTGTTCATCACCGGGGTCGACCCGACGAAGCAGGACCTGCTGATCGAGCGCTTCATCTCGCAGGAACGCAGCGAGCCGCCCGACATCGACGTCGATTTCGAGCACGAGCGCCGCGAGGAAGTGATGCAATACGTCTACGATCGCTATGGCCGCGACCGTGCCGCGATCGTCGCGACGGTCATTCACTACCGCCCGCGCTCGGCAATCCGCGACGTCGGCAAGGCGCTCGGGCTGACCGAGGACGTGACGGCACGGTTGGCGAACACCGTCTGGGGTTCGTTCGGCACAGAGATCGCGGAAGGGCACGTCGATCACTCCGGACTCGACCGCACCGATCCACGCCTTGAGCTCGCGCTTAACCTGACCGCGCAGCTCATCAAGTTTCCGCGCCACTTGTCCCAGCATGTCGGCGGTTTCGTGCTGACCAAGGGGCCGCTGGTGGACACCGTTCCGGTCGGCAACGGGGCGATGGAGAAGCGTACGTTCACCGAGTGGGACAAGGACGACATTGACGAACTTGGGATGATGAAGGTCGACATCCTGGCGCTGGGGATGTTGACGGCGCTGCGGCGCGGCCTCGACATGCTCGCCGAAACCTATGGCCTCCGGGATGCCGACGGCAACCGGCTCGAACTCGCGCGGATCGGCGAGAAATCGCGAAAGCGCGTCTTCGCGATGCTCCAGCGCGCCGACTCGCTTGGTGTGTTCCAGGTCGAGAGCCGGGCACAGATGTCGATGCTGCCGCGGCTGCGACCGACCAGCTTCTACGATCTTGTGGTCGAGGTGGCGATCGTCCGTCCTGGGCCGATCCAGGGCAAGATGGTGCATCCTTACCTCAGGAATCGCTTGCTGAGACGGCAGGCAGAGGCGCGCGGCGAGGTCTTCGAGATCGACTTCCCGGCACCGTCGCCCGAGCACGGCAAGCCCGACGAACTGGCCGGCATCCTCGGCAAGACCCTCGGCGTGCCGCTGTTCCAGGAACAGGCGATGCGGCTGGCGATGGTCGCGGCCGAGTTCACTGGCGAGGAAGCCAACGGACTGCGCCGCGCGATGGCGACCTTCCGGCACATGGGCAACGTCGGCGACTACGAGCGCAAGCTGATCGACGGCATGACCCGACGCGGCTATCCGCGCGAATTCGCCGAGAACTGCTTCGGCCAGATCAAGGGGTTCGGCGAGTACGGCTTCCCGGAGAGCCACGCGGCGTCGTTCGCGCACCTGGTCTATGCGTCGTCGTGGCTGAAGTGCGACTGGCCGGACGTGTTCGCGGCGGCGTTGCTCAACAGCCAGCCGATGGGGTTCTATGCGCCGGCGCAGATCGTCCGCGATGCGCGCGAGCACGGTATCGAGGTGCGGCCTGTCGATGTCGCTGCGAGCGGCTGGGACTGCAGCCTCGAACGGCGTGGGCAGCGGCGGCGGCGGGCGGTGCGATTGGGGTTCCGGATGATCTCCGGGTTCCGGCGGGTGTGGGCGGATGCGATCGTGGCGGCGCGTGTGGCGGTGCCGTTCAACAGCCTCGACGACCTTGCGCGGCGAGCGGCGCTGCCCCCTGCCGCGCTCGACAAGCTGGCGGGGGCGGATGCGCTCGGCGGGCTCGATCTTGGGCGGCGGCAGGGGCTGTGGGCGGCGAAGGGCGTGCCGCGGCCGGTGTCGGCGCCGCTGTTCGACTATGCCGGACTCGACGAGGGTGACGGCGTGCCGCCCGCGGCGCTGCCCAAGCTGAGCGCCAGCGAGGAGGTCGTCGGGGACTACCAGAGCATCCGGCTGTCCCTGAAGGGCCACCCCGTCGCCTTCCTGCGCGAACGGCTCGCAGCGGTCGGCGCAGTCCCCGCCATCGACCTGCCCGGCATCCGCGACGGGCGGCGGATCAAGGTCGGCGGCGTCGTGCTGGTCCGGCAACGACCCGGCACCGCCAAGGGCGTCGTCTTCCTGACCATCGAGGACGAGACCGGCACCGCCAACATCGTCGTCTGGCGGACCTTGTTCGAGGCCCAGCGCCCGATCGTCATGGGCGCGCGCATGGTCCTGATCCACGGCCGCATCCAGCGCGGCGAGGCCGACGACGGCGGTGTCACGCACATCGTCGCCGACCGCTTCGAGGACTGGACGCCGGCGCTCGGCAACCTCGACATGCGCGTCCAGGACGAGGTCCGGGCCGTCTCTGGGCGCGGCCAGCACCCTCGCAACATACGTATCCTGCCGCCGTCACGGGACTTCCACTAGGTTCCGGCGGGCGAAACTTTACGACTTTTACGCATATCCGTAGTTTTGAGCTTATCAGTCGCCGCCATAATCAACTGAGCGGACCTTCAGGGCGTGCACCACGTACCATAAAGGTTCCTACAGGTCAAGCTGCGGGCCTATGGCAGCGAGCGCTCGTACAGCGACTCGAGGTCGGCGAACGCCTTGAACTCGATCGCATTGCCCGCCGGGTCGCGCAGGAACATCGTCGCCTGCTCGCCCGGTTCGCCGGCAAAGCGCAAATACGGCGCGATGATGAAGTCCGTGCCCGCCGCCACCAGCCGGTCGCGCAGGTCCTCCCACGACATCATGTCGACGATCAGCCCGAAGTGCGGAACCGGCACGGCATGGTCGTCGACGTCGTTCGCAGCCTCGGGCGCCCGCGGCGCGAGGTGGGCGGTGATCTGGTGGCCGCGGAAGTCGAAATCGACCCAGCGCGCATCGCTGCGGCCTTCCGGGCAGCCGAGCACGCCGCTGTAGAAACCGCGCGCGGCGTCGAGATCGTCGACCGGAAAGGCCAAATGGAACAGGGCGCTCATCGGACCTCCGCGTCGGTTGCGACGATGCGCCCGTAAAGCCGGTCGACCGCTACGGCAAGCTCCCCGAGGCGGCCGGGCAAAACCGACGGAGCGGCGCTCGCGCGCCACACCGCCGGGCCGGGGTCGCTGACCTCGTGTGCCGCTACCGCCTGCGCGGTCAGCAGCCAGGTCATCACCTCCATCAGCCGGGTCGAGATCGCCAGCGCGCCGATCGTCACGTCGGCTTGCCCGGCAGCGTCGAGGCCGCGCCGCCAATCTCCGGAAAACTGCCGCCGAGCCTCGTCGCCGAGTCGCAGCGCGTTCTCATGGAGACGCATCACCAGCGCTTCGTCGACCTCTTGAAGCCCGCCGCGCGCCACCTAGATTCCTCCTCGTGACGGTTGCCTATCGGGGCCGTCCGCACTCCCGGCCCGGTTGGGCGGGGGCACTGTAACATCGCTTAGCAAAGGATGAAGAAAATGCGTAGCTTCGACATTTCGCCGCTCCTCCGTTCCTCGATCGGCTTCGAAGGCCTGAACCGCCTCGTCGAGTTCGCCGGCCGCCCCGAGAACGCCGACGGCGGCTTCCCCCCGTACAACATCGAGAAGGTCGGTGACGGTGCCTACCGCATCGCCATGGCCGTTGCCGGCTTCAGCCAGAAAGAACTCGAGCTGACCGTCCAGGAGAACACCCTGGTCGTCACCGGCAAGGCCGACGCCGAGGCCAAGGGCGAGGAGCGTCAGTTCCTCCACCGCGGCATCGCCAAGCGCGCCTTCGAGCGTCGCTTCCAGCTCGCCGACACCATCAAGGTGACCGGCGCGGGCTTCGAGAACGGCCTGCTCACCGTCGAGCTGGTCCGCGAGATCCCGGAGCACAAGAAGCCCCGCAAGGTCGAGATCGGTGCCCCGCTGGCCCCGGCCAACTCGAACCTGATCGACGTCGAGCGCGCCGCGGCCGAGTAACCTCGACCGTAGCGTAGGATGCGGGGCGGAGGGTGACCTCCGCCCCGTTTTCGTTTGGGGGGCGGCTACGATCCCCGGTCGTCATCCCCGCGCAGGCGGGGACCCATCACCACAGATTTTGGGCTGATGGGTCCCCGCCTGCGCGGGGATGACGGGGAAAGGGCGGAGCGAACCTACCGGGGACCAGTCGCTAGACCCCTCAAACCCCGGCCGTCGCCTTCCGCCGCACCGTGAACCGCTCCAGCTGCGCGACCGGCTCGGCCCAGCCGGGCTTGAGCGCGGCGGCGCGGGTATAGTCGTCGTACGCGTCGCGGGTTTCGCCGAGCTGCTCGTTGGCGATGCCGCGGACGTAATAGGCGACCTCCGGGCGCGCCGGGTTGCGGGCCAGTCCGAGCGTCAGCAGCTCGACCGCGTCACGGTCGTGGTTGCCGAGGTGGACCAGCGCGATGCCCTTGTTGACATAGGCCTCCGCGGTTTCGGGGCGCGCCCGGATCGCGGCGTCGAAGTCGGCGATCGCGGCGTTCAGCTCCTTCGCCTGCATGTGGACGATGCCGCGGTTGACGAAGGTCGCGGCGCGGTCGTTGAGGGTTTGCGCCTCATCGTTGATGGCCCGGTCGCAGGCCTCCATCCCGGACCGCGACGTCGTCGCGGTTTCCGCTGCGAGATAACACTCGCGCCCGAGCCCGTTGCCGAGAATCGAAGCCGCTGCGGTCGTTGCCGCCGGAACACTCAAGGCGACCAGAGCCGCCATACGAGCCGTCACACCCAAGGATTTTATCATCGCTGCCTCCCAAACAACGCCATCGCCATAGCAGATATCCCGCCCGGCAGGCAGTGCCGGCCCGACGCACGTCGCCGGGCGTCAGGCGATCAGGTCGGGGATCAGCTGGTCCTGGACGTGGGCGATATCGTCGCGGAGTCGCAACTTGCGCTTCTTGAGGCGCGCGAGCTGGATCTGGTCGTGCCCGGGCATGCCGCGCAGCGCCTCGATCGCGGCATCGAGGTCGCGGTGCTCATGGGTCAGCGCTTCGAGTCGCGCGCGCAGTTCGACTTCTTCCACGCGTCCTCCGCTCAACCCGACCCGCTAAACCCTTAACATGACCTGCCGTCAAAAATTAATCGGGACAATGCGGCAATCCTCTGATTTGTTCGTCGGGTTACGTCGCACCAGCCAAGGGATCGCCCCATGCCGAACGCGCACCTGAACACCCTCGCCGCCCGTCATGCGCAGCTCGAGGCTTCGGTACTGCGCGAAGGACAACGGCCCGTTCCCGACTCGGTCAGGCTGGCCGAATTGAAGCGCGAAAAACTGCGCCTCAAGGAGCAGATGGAGCGGATCCACTAGCGTCTGGCCGCTGCTGGACTGTCATCCCGGGCTTGACCCGGGACCCAGCTGACCCAGCGCTCGGACTCCGGAGGAAGCTGGGTCCCGGGTCAAGCCCGGGATGACACTGTCGTCGGGTCGGCCACATAGATCGTCGGGTCCGCGATCCCGGCCTCGACGAAGCCCTTGTGCCTGAGCCGGCACGAGTCGCAGCGGCCGCAGTGCTTGCCGCCATCGGGGTCATAGCAGCTCCAGGTCATGCCGAAGTCGACGCCGAGCCGCGTGCCCTCGCGGACGATATCGGCCTTGGTCATGGCGGCCAGCGGCGTGTGGACGGTGAAGCCCTCGCCCTCGACGCCGGCCTTGGTGGCGAGGTTCGCGAGGCGTTCGAAGCCGGCGATGAACTCCGGCCGGCAGTCGGGATAGCCCGAATAGTCGAGCGCGTTGACGCCGATGAACAGGTCGCGCGCGCCTGCCGCCTCGGCCCAGCCGAGCGCGACCGACAGGAAGATCGTGTTGCGCGCCGGGACATAGGTCACCGGGATGCCGGGCATGACGCCCTCTTTCGGCACGTCGATGTCGGCGGTCAGCGCCGAGCCACCAAAGCCCGACAGGTCGAGTGGCAACACGATGTGGCGCTCGGCATACAGCGCCGCGACCCGTGCGGCAGCGTCGAGCTCGATGCGGTGGCGCTGGTTGTAGTCGACGGTCAGCGCCAGCACACGGTAGCCCTGCTCGCGTGCGATCGCAGCGACGGTGGTCGAGTCGAGACCGCCCGACAGCAGGACGACGGCGCTCTTGTTCATGTGTTCAGGCGCAGTCATGGGTTCAGGCTCCGGCGCATGGTGATCGCGTCGAAGCGCTGTGCCTCCGCACCGCGGTAATAGTCGCGGCGCCGTCCGACCTCGACGAAGCCGCGGCCATGGTAGAGCGCGCTGCCGGCCGCGTTGCCGTCGCGCATCTCGAGGAACATCGAGGTGACACCGCGACCCCGCGCATCCTCGAGCGCCGCGTCGAGCAGCAGCCGCCCCACCCCGGTGCCGCGCGCGCCGGGTGCGACCGCGATCAGCAGCAGCTCGGCCTCGTCGACGATCACCCGGCACAGGGTGAAGCCGACAGCGGCGTCGCCGTCGACCGCGATCCGCAGCCAACTGCCCGGTTGCGCCAGCGTGCCGCGCAACTGCGTCGCCGACCACGCCTCGCCGAAGCGCGGGTCGAAGGCTTCCGCGGTGATCTTGGTCAGTGCGTCGAGGTCGCCGCTGCCGCCGGAGACGAGGCGGACACTCATGCCGCCACCGCGGTCGGTACCGCGTCGGGCGGACGGACGTAGAGCGGGTCGGGCGACAACGCGCGCGCGGCGGGGGGCAGCAGCGCCGCGTCGCGCGCATCGGGCCACGCTTCGCCGACGACGCGGAAGTTGCCCAGCGCCGCGACTCGGGCCGCGCCCGGTCCGGCGAGGGGAAGCGTTGGATCGAGGCGCGCGGCCACCGCTGCTGCATCGAGGGCAAGGGGTTCGGCGACATCGGCGAGGTTGCGGTCGAGGACCTGCAGGAACAGCTGTCCACGCCCGGCCTCGGCAACGACGGACAGGCGCTCGAGTCCCGGATCGGCGGCGAACAGCGGCGCGGCGATCAAGGCCAGCGAGCGGTAGCCGGTGACCGGCACGCCCCAGGCCAGGCCGAGGGCGCGCGCCGCGGCGATGCCGATGCGCAGGCCGGTGAAGCTGCCTGGGCCGGTGTCGACGAGGACCGCGTCGGGCCGCTCGACCCCGGCGCGCTGCATCAGCGCGGCAAGGGCGGGCATCAGGGCCTCGGCGTGGCCGCGCTCGATGATCTCGTGGTGCCACGCCAGCACCGCCGCCCCGTCGAGCAACGCGATCGAATGGGCGGCGAGGGCGGTGTCGATTACGAGAATCGTCACAGGATTTGCGCGGCGTCCTCGAACGCGAGCTTGGGCGCGCGCGGGTTGTTGCCGGCCGGGTCGCCATAGCCGAGCGAGCAGATGAAGTTGGTGCGGACGGTGGTGCCGGCCCAGAAATCGGCGTCGACGGCCGGGATGTCGAAGCCCGACATCGGCCCGGTATCGAGCCCGAGCGCGCGCGCCGCGAGGATCAGGTAGGCGCCCTGCAGCGAGCCGTTGCGCATCGCGGTCTCGGCGATCAGCGCATCGTTGCCGGCGAACCAGCTGCGCGCGTCGGCGAAAGGGAACAGCTCTGGCAGGCGCTCGTGGAACTCCATGTCGTGGCCGATGATCACCGTCACCGGCGCGGCGAGCACACGTGGGCGGTTGTTGGCCGAGACATGGGCGGCAAGGCGGCCACGCGCGTCGTCGCTGGTGCAGAAGATCAGCCGCGCCGGCGATGCGTTCGCCGACGTCGGCCCGAGCTTCACGAGGTCATACAGCTCCCGCAGCGTCGCTTCGGGGACCGGGCGATCGGTCCATTTGTAGGCGGTGTGCGCCTGCCGGAACAGCGTATCGAGCGCGGCGTCGCCGATCGGGTGGGCCATGGTCAGCGCCTCAGACGGCACGGACTTCGACGACTTCGGGCACGTAATATTTGAGCAGCGACTCGATCCCCTGCTTCAGCGTCGCCGACGACGACGGGCAGCCGGAGCAGGCGCCCTGCATCTGCAGGTAGACGATGCCGCGCTGGAAGCCGCGATAGACGATGTCGCCGCCGTCGTTGGCAACCTGCGGCCGGACGCGCTCGTCGAGGAGTTCGTTGATCTGGGCAACGATGTCGGCATCCTCCGGGTCGTCGGTGACGGCCATCTCGGCGGTCGCGGCGACACCTGAGAACAGCGGCGCACCGCTGCTGAAATGGTCGACGAGGACGCCCAGCACCTGGACCTTGAGGCTGGTCCAGTCGGCCGAGCCCTCAGACTTGGTCACCGAGACGAAGTCGTTGCCGAAGAACACGCGCTCGACGTCGCCGAGGCCGAACAGCGCGGCGGCGAGCGGCGAGGTCTCGGCATCCTCGGGCGTCGCGAAATCGGCGGTGCCGCCTTCCAGTACCGGCCGGCCTGGCAGGAACTTCAGGGTCGCCGGGTTCGGCGTGCGCTCGGTCTCGATGAACATGGGACTGTCTCCGTTGCCGCTCATGTGGCGCGGCGCGGAGGGTTAATCAAGCGATGAGCAAGCTTACGCCAGCGCTTGGAGCCGCGCATCGTCGAGCCCGCCCGGCACGATCATCACCAGGCAGGGCAGGGTGCCGGCGCGCTCACCGGCGAAGAAGGTCACCAGCGGGCCCGGCGCGCCCTTGACCGCGGCACCGAGCACGAGGGCACGGATCGTCGGGTCGGCGGCAACGACCTCCATGATCGCCACGGTCGCCTCGCCGCTGCGCACGATCAGCCCGGGGCGGGCACCGGTCCACTTCTCGCACTGCGCCGCGATGCCGCTGAGCAGGGTGTCGGCAGCGGCATTGGCCTCCGCCTCCAGCGTCGCCTGGACGCCGCCGAACGCCATGAACTCGGTCTTGGGAACGGTGTGGAGGAGGTTCAGCCGCGCGCCGACGTTGGACGCACGAAGCGTCGCCCAGCGCAGCGCGACGCGACTTTCGGGGGTGTCATCGACGACGACGAGGTAGCTGGCATCCATCGACGCCATGCTACGCCCATCGCACGCCACGGCAAGTCGGGCGCACCGCACCCGACCGCCGTCGGCATCGACCGTCAGCCCGGTGCGTAGCCCGACGGTGCCTTCTTGATCGCGGCCTTCGCCGGAAGTTCGGGCAGGCGCACCCGGATGGTCTCGCCCGAGTTGCCCGGGAAGCCCGTGAATAGCGCATCGACCAGCGGCGGCACCAGCCGGGTCAGGTCGTTGGTCTGGCTGACGGTCTCGGCGCGGCCTTCGAAGACGCTCTGGTTGTCGGCGGAGCGGCTGATCCGCATCGCGACGTAGCTGTTGAACAAGGTGGTGCTGTAGACCTCGGGGTAACCGCCGCCCCACAGGCCGCCGTAGCCGAAGCCGCCGTAGCCGCCAAAGCCGCCGAAGCGCCCGCCGTAACGGCCGAAGCCGCCATAGCCGCCGCCCCAACCGCCCCAGCCGCCGCCGTAGCCACCGTAACCGAAGCCGCCGTAACCGGGATAGCTCTGGACCTTCTCGCGCGGCTGGCTGACCGCATAGTCGAGATCGACGACCAGGCTGGCAGCGCCGGTCGAGCTGGCTTCGCCGAACCCGGCGGCAAGCAGATGCGAGCGGATCATGCCGGCGTAGGTGGCGAACTCGAGGCTGCCGGCCTTGCTGCGGTCATGGGCCTGGATCGCGAAGGTCTGGCCCTGCGGGGCGGGAAGCTGCTGAAAGCGGTTGACGCGCGCCTCGAAAGGCGTCGAGCAGGCGGCAAGGCCGAGAAGCAGTGCAAGAGCGACGGTACGCATTTTGGAAACGTCCTGACCGGGGTGAAGCGTATGAATTATCAGACTGTACGTGTGAACCGCAACTGAACCCTCGCGGATTCGGCGCGAACCGTTATCGAAGAAATCCCATGACTTCATGGACTTGCGATAGTACGGGTGCGGCAATCGCGCGGGCTCGTTCCGCACCCGACGTGAGTACAGCCTCAATCTGGGTCTCGTCACCGCGCAGCGCAAGGTAGCGGGCATTGATCGGGGCGAGCGTCGCTACCGTCAACTCCGCCAGGGCGGGCTTGAACTGGCCGAAACCCTGCCCGCCGAACCGGGCGAGCACGGCATCGACGGTGCTGCCGCGAAGCGCCGCGTAGATGCCGACGAGATTGCGCGCCTCGGGGCGATCGGCCAGCCCGGCGGCTTCGGACGGCAGCGGCTCGGGGTCGGTCTTCGCGCGCTTGATCTTGTTGGCGATGGCGTCGGCATCGTCGGTGAGGTTGATCCGGCTCTGGTCGCTCGGGTCGGACTTCGACATCTTGGCAGTGCCGTCCCTGAGCGACATGATCCGGGCCACGCCCGCCGCCGCGCCGACGCCGATCACCGGCTCGGGCAGCGGGAACAGGTCGACCTTGTAGTCGGTGTTGAACTTGGCGGCGATGTCGCGGGCGAGCTCGAGGTGCTGCTTCTGGTCGTCGCCGACCGGAACGTGCGTCGCCTTGTACGTCAGGATGTCGGCGGCCTGGAGGACGGGGTAGGCGTACAGGCCCACGGACGCGCCCTCGCGGTCCTTGCCGGCCTTGTCCTTGAACTGGGTCATGCGGTTGAGCCAGCCGACGCGGGCGACGCACTCGAGCAGCCACGCGAGCTCGGCATGGGCGCTGACGCGGCTCTGGCAGAACAGCACGGCGCGCTCGGGGTCGATGCCCGCGGCGAGCAGGGCGGCCGCCATGTCGAGGGTCGCCGAACGCAGGGCGGTCGGCTCCGTGTAGCTGGTGACGGCGTGCAGATCGACGATGCAGTAGATGCACTCATAGGCATCCTGCATCGCCACCCAGTTGGAGATCGCCCCCAGATAGTTGCCGAGATGAAGGTTGCCGGTGGGCTGGATGCCGGAAAAGACGCGGTTCATGGGGGCGGCTTATCGGGGGTGGGGCGGGGAGTGTCCAGCGGCGCGAATTCGTTACGCCTAAGTGACGATATCGCATAATGCCGAGCCGGGGGGCGGCCGCGCGCGACACCATATTGCACGGCAATCATGCCTCCCTAAGGAGGTGCTATATCTGAATAATTATCAAGCCATCACCTTGGTATTGACCGGCCTGTCGCTGGTTGTTGCCATCGTGACGCTGGGTCGGCGCTAGCGCCGGGACAGTGTGGGCGGGGGCCCTGGCAGGCCCCCGCCCTTTCGTTGAACCCGCCGTCAGCAAACAGCGAGTCCATGCGGTGTCTATCTGAACAACACCAAGCCGTGTTCCATATACGACATCGCGCCGAAACAACCAAGGGCCTAGCCCCGTCGGTTCAACTGGGCGCGGACTTCGGAGACGCTGACGGCACGGAACAGCGCGCAGCCGGCGACGAACACCAGGAAGCCGCCGCCGATCAGGAGCGCCAGCACGGCGGCCCGCACGAACAGGCCGGCGGTCATCCACGGTGCGACCAACGGGTTCGCCAGCGCCAGCACCGCGGCCATGGCGACCGTAGCGGCGAGCAGGCGCGGGACGGTGCGTCTGAGCCTCGCGTCGATGACGAAATGCCCGCGCTTGCGCAGTATCCACCACAGCAGGATGGCGTTGACCCAGGCCGCGAGCGCCGTCGACAGCGCGATGCCGCTGGTGCCGAGGCTCCAGATCAGCGCGAGGTTGCCGACGAGGTTGACCAGCATCGAGGCGATGGCGATGCGCACCGGGGTTCGCGTATCCTGCCGTGCATAAAAGCCCGGCGTCAGCACCTTGATCAGCACATACGCCGGCAGGCCGAGGGAGAAGCACGCCAGCGCCTGCGCGCAGTGGATCGAAGCGCTCGCGGTGAAGCGGCCATGCTCCAGCAGCGTCCGGATCATCGGCAGCGCACTGACCACCAGCGCAGCCGCAGCGGGGAGCGTCAGCAGCAGCACCAGCTCGATCGCGCGGTTCTGGGTGTGCATCGCGACCGCGTCTTGCCTGGCCCCGAGTTGCCGGGCGAGGGTCGGCAGCAGCGCGGTGCCGACGCCGATTCCGACGAGGCCAAGCGGCAACTGATTGAGTCGATCGGCGTAATACAGATAGCTGACCGCGCCCTCGGGCAGGAAACGGGCCGCCAGCGCGGTCGAGATCAGCAGGTTGAACTGCAGCGCTCCGGCCCCGAGCGCGGCGGGCCAGATGATCTTGAGCAGCCGCACGACCGCCGGGGTCAGCTTGGGCAGCCGCAGCTTCAGCTTCACGTCGGCGCGCAGGCAGGCCCACAGCAGCCAGATGAACTGCGCGATGCCCGCGACGGTAACCGCCGCCGCCTGGACCCGCGCGGTGCCGATCTCGCTCGACGAGTGGAAGAAGACCAGCCCGCCGATCAGGCTGAGGTTGAGCAGGATCGGTGCGGCGGCATTGACCCAGAAGCGCTGCAGCGAATTGAGGATACCCCCCAGCAGCGACACCAGGCTGATCATCAGCAGATAGGGGAAGGTGACCCGCGTCAGCTCGACGGCGAGCGCGAACTTGGCCGGTGACGCGCCCGGAAAGCCGCCGGTCATCGCGTACACCAGCGGCCCGGCCGCCAGCATCATCAGTCCGGTGAAGACGACGAGCACGGGTAGCAGGACGCTCAGAGCCTCCTCGGCGAAGCGCTTGGCGGCGGTGGTGTCGCCGTTATGCTCGCCGACCTGCCGGCTGAACATCGGCACGAAGGCGCTGGAGAAGGCCCCTTCCGCAAACAAGGCGCGGAACAGGTTGGGCAGGCGGAAGGCGATCAGGAAGCAGTCGGACGCGAGTCCCGCGCCGGCGAAACGCGCGAACAGCATGTCGCGGACAAAGCCGAGGATGCGGCTGACCAGGGTCAGCCCGCCGATCGTGCCGGTGGCGCGAAGCAGGTTCATCGACGCTCGCCCCGCGGGGGTAGTGACAGGCGCACAGCGCCAGGGAGAGGGCCGGGTGGGGATGCTCCGAAAGAGCCCCTCTCCCCGCCGCACCTGCGGTGCGAGTCGCCCTCTCCCCGCTGGGGAGAGGGAAGCAAGTTACGCGTTGCCAATCACTCCGGCCGGATTACCGGCACCGGCCTGCTGCTGCGCCATGTAGAGCGAGCCGAAGTCGATCGGCTCCAGCATCAGCGGCGGGAACCCGCCGTCGCGGGTGGCGTCGGCGATGATCCGGCGCGCGAACGGGAACAGGATGCGCGGCGCCTCGACGACGAGGAAGGGCTCGAGCTGCTCCTCGGGGATGTTCCGCAGGCCGAACAGCCCGGCGTAGAGCAGCTCGACGACGAACGCGACGGCCTCGCCGTTGACGGCGCGGGCGTCGATCTTGAGCTCGACCTCGTAGACGTCGTCGCCGGCGCGGCGGGCGTTGACGTTGACGTTGATCTCGATGCGCGGGGCGCCTTCCATCTGCAGCGACTGCGGCGCACCCGGGTTCTCGAACGACAGGTCCTTGGTGTACTGGGTCAGGATGCCGACCTGCGGGCCGGTCGCCGCCTCCTCGTCGAAGCCGTTGGGCTCCGGGGCGAAGTCGGCGTTGATGCTGTCGTCGGACATGTCGGTCTTTCGATAATCTGGGCGTGGAAACGGCGCGACGGCTAGCAGGGGGCTTCCGCGGGTGCAAGGCGGACGCGCCGGTGCCGGACGGACGGGGCGACGCGAACGGGGGTTGCGCTTGGCTCCAGCGCTACTCATGTCGCACTAACGGCGCGGAGATGGACCCCGGTGCTGCGAATTGCTATCGTCGTGCGTTGTAGCAAGCGTGTTATACGCGTTTCAGCCGACGCGTTGTTGAGGTGAGGCCAGATGGCGGACGGCGGATCGTGGATCGAGATTATTTTGCTGGCGATGCTCGCCGGCTTCATCGGGCTGCGGCTGGTCAGCGTCCTCGGCCGCCGCACCGGTAGCGAACGCCCGGTCGGCGACCAGTTCCGCGGCCCCGCCGCCGAGGTCATGAACCCGACCGTGCGCGGCACCGAGTCGGCCCCGCGCGGCGCCCTCGAACTCCCCGCCGACACCGAGGCAAGCCTCGCCCCGGCGCTCGAGCAGATCGCCGATGCCGACCGCAACTTCGACCCCGTGCGCTTCGTCGGTGGTGCCAAGGGTGCGTATTCGCAGATCCTCGAAGCGTTCTGGAAGGGCGATGTCGGCAGCCTCACGGGCCTGATGTCCGACCAGGTCCACGACGATTTCGCCCACGCCGTCACCGAGCGCCAGGCCGAAGGCATCACCATCGACAACCGCCTCGTCCGCATCAACCGTGCCAGCATCGTCGCGGCGCAGATGATCGGCGCGATGGCCGAGGTCACGGTGCGCTTCGACGCCGATATCGTCTCGGTCAGCCGCGGCAAGGATGGTACCGTCGTCTCGGGCTCGACAAGCGATGCCGTGCCGACCAGCGACGTCTGGACGTTCAGCCGGCTGGCGACCTCGCTCGACCCCAACTGGCTGCTGATCGCCACCGACGACGTCGCCTTTCCGTGAGGCGGCACACCCCCTCCCGCGAGGGGAGGGGCGTTTGGGCGACACTCGCGGTGCTGACCTTGCTCGCCGCATGCAGCACGACTCCGCCGAAATCCACCGCGACACCGCCCGCCGCGACCGGTCCCGCCACCGCGCGTGAAGCCGGCGTCGTGCGCGCCGCGTCGCCCGTCGGCACCGCCGCCGTCGCGCCGACCAGTCCCGCCGCCGCACTCGCCGCCTTCCGCCGCTCGTGCCCGGCGCTGCTCAAGCGCACCGACGTCAGCGGCCTGACCCAGCCCGGCGACTGGGCCGCCGCCTGCGCCGCTGCCGCAACCGCGCCCGACGCGCGGAGCTTCTTCGCCAGCCAGTTCGTCGCGGTCCGCATCGGTGATGGTGCCGGGCTCAACACCGGCTATTTCGAGCCCGAGCTGGCGGCCTCGCTGACCCGGGCCCCGGGCTACGCGGTGCCGCTCTACCGCCGTCCGCCCGACCTGATCGAGGCGGACCTCGGCGCGTTCGCCGACAGCCTGAAAGGCCGCAAGGTCCGCGGGCGGGTCGCCGGAACTGCCTTCGTGCCCTATTTCGACCGCGCCGAGATCGACGCCGGGGCGCTGGCCGGGCGGGGCCTCGAACTCGCGTGGGCGGCCGATCCCTACGACGCGTTCTTCCTCGAGATTCAGGGTTCGGGGCGGCTGCGGCTGCCCGACGGCAGCATCGTCGGCATCGGCTACGACGGCCAGAACGGGCGCGACTATACCGCCATCGGCAAGGTGCTGCGCGAGCGCAACGCGCTCCCGTCGGGCGGCGCGACGATGGACGGCATCATCGCCTGGATGAAGGCCCAGCCCGACGGCGGCGCGGCGCTGATGCACGAGAACCGCTCCAAGATCTTCTTCCGCAAGCTGCCCGGCGGCGACCCCGGCCTCGGTCCGCCCGGCGCACTCAACATCCCGCTCACGCCGGGCACCAGCGTCGCTGCCGACCCGAAGTTCGTGCCACTTGGCGCGCCGTTGTGGCTCGACCGCGGTGGCGCCGTGACGCTGATGGTCGCGCAGGATACCGGCGGCGCGATCCGCGGACCCAACCGCCTCGACCTGTTCCAGGGGACTGGCGAGGTTGCGCGCAAGACCGCTGGCGGACTCGCATCCCAAGGTCGAGTGGTCCTGCTGCTGCCGCCCACTAGCGTCGCGCGCCTCGGGCTCCGGTGAAGCGCAAGCCGCCGACGCCCGAGGAGAATGCGGCCTTGTGGTCGCGGGTTGCGGCGACGGTGCGTCCCATCGCCGGCAAGGTCCGGCCACCGCCGCCGCCACCGGGCATGCGCCTGCCCGAGAAGCCGCCAGAGGCCCCGCCGCCGCCACGCCGCACCGCGATCGCCAATCGCATCGCGGTCGACGCCGCGACGCTCGACGGCACCTGGGACAAGCGCATGATGCGCGGCACGCTGCGCCCCGACATGACCATCGACCTGCACGGCTACACCGGCAACCGCGCCGAGGCCGAGCTTCACGCCCGCATCGGCGACGCAGCGCTGTCGGGCGCGCGGGTGCTGCTGGTGATCACCGGCAAGGGCGCGCGGCGGGGCGACGACGAGGACCACGACCCCGACCGCCCGCGCGGCGTCATCCGTGCCTCGCTGCCGCGCTGGCTCGAGTCGCCGTCACTAAGGCCGTGGATCGCGGCGCTGCGCCCGGCGCACCCGCGGCATGGCGGTGGCGGAGCGTGGTACGTGATCCTCAGGCGACGCTAGGCCGCGACCGCCCGCTTTACCCGCAACGCGCCCCACAACACCCGTGTCGCCCAGCGCGCCAGCGCCCCGTCCGACCGCAGGCTGACCGCGCGCAACGTCATCCGCACCCCGTTCTCGACATGCGGCCGCCGGTACAGCCCGAGCGCGTGGGCGGCGTAGGCGCGGGTGTGGACCCCCGGCGTATAGGTGGCCGCCGGGTCGCCCGGCAGCACGTTCGCCGCGAACCACGCCCACCCCAGCTCGTCGTCACCCGCCTCGGCAAAGCGTGTCACGGCGATGCGCAGCCGCTCGCGCAAGGGCAGCGGTGGCATCGCCTCGGCGGTGCGCGCGAACAGGCGGTAGTGGGCGAACTCGTCGGCGGCGATGCGCCCGGCGATGCGGCGCAGCACCGGCTCGTCGGCGGCGTCGCGGAGCGCGGTGTAGAAGCTCGAGGTGCCGGTCTCGACGACCTGGCGGGCAAGCAGCTCGCCCGCCCGGCTGCCGCGGATCGAGGCGGTGGCGTCGACCTCGATCCGGTAGCCCGAGCGGAAGGCCGCGAGGGCGGCGTCGAAGTCCCAGCTGGGGTCCGCCAGCATCGCCCAGCGTCCGAGCGCCGAACCATGCTGGGCTTCCTCGGCACCCCAGGTGGTGATTTCGCCCAGGAAGGCCGCGTCGCCTGCGAACACGCCGCGCAGGTACGCGACATAGTCGGCGGCATTGGCCTCGACGAGCGCCGCCGCCTTGACCAGCGCGAGCAAGCGCGGGTCGACGCGCGCGGCGTCGAATGCGTTCCAGTCGATGTCGTTGAGTGTCCAGCCCATGCTTTACGAGTGGCTTTTGTTGTTGTGACCCGCGGCCCTCATAGCACCGTCTTCACCCGGACGTTAAGTTTCCATGACAGTCGGCCCGAGTGCGACCAGCAGCCGCGAGTCGATAACGCACCCGGCGGCGCGGCGTGCCGCGAGCCACCCGCCGAGGCCCGCCAGCGGCACGAGGTGGACGGTGATCGCCTCGCCCTCGACGCCGCCGCCGGGACCGGTGCGGACCAGCCCGTGGGCGCGGAACAGCCGGAAGCGCTCCGAGGTCATGCCCGGCGAGGTCGCGAACTCGCCGAGATCATCGAGGTGCGCCGCGGTGAAGCCGGTCTCCTCCTCCAACTCGCGTGCCGCCGACGCGGCCATGTCTTCACCGGGGATGTCGTCGCCGACCAGCCCGGCCGGCAGCTCGATGGTCGGTGCCTTGAGCGCCACCCGCCACTGCTCGACCAGCACGATCTCGCGGACATCGGTGACCGCGAGGATGACCGCTGCCGCAATGTCGCGGGTCCGCGCCGCGAACTCCCACGTGCCCTCGACGTGAACCTCGAGGTATTTTCCCTGCCATTCGATCGACATTCCGGCTCCCATTGGCGACGCAGTGCTGCACCGGAGCGTATAATCACGGTCGCCGGTGCCTGCGAAGCGGCCTTGACCCGGGCCGCCGCCGCCGCCACTTCGCCGCCCATGTCTTCATCCGCCGCCTCACGCGCCACCATCATCGGCCTCGACACCCCCGCCGGAGCATATCTCGCGCGCCTGCTGAGGGCCCGCCACTACACGGTCGCGGGCAGCTCAACCGACCCCGACCGGGCCGCCGCAATGCTGGCGACGCTCGGCGCGGACGAGGTCGACCTGCTCGCCTCCGCGCTCGCCTCGCTCGAGGGCCCGCCGCACGACGAGGTCTATGTCCTCGACGGCAGTGTCGATGCGAGCGCCTGCACCACGCCCTGGCCCGAGGTGCGCGTGTTCGTCGCGGCCGGTCCCGGCGGCAACGGCGTGACCATCGCCGAGCCGGGCCGCTTCGTGGTCTCCGGCCGGCTTTATGACCATGCCTCGCGCCTCGATCCGCCCGACCACTGGGCCCTGGCGGCGGTGCTCGCGGTCCGGGACTTCGCGCGCAGCGGCGTGCTGCCCAATTTCGACGACCCCGACAGCGCCCGCGATCTCGGCTGGACCCCCGAGTACGTCGACGCGATGTGGCGGATGCTGCAGGCCCCGGTGCCCCGCGACGAGGTCGTCGCCACCGGCGTCGCGCTCAGCCGCCGCGACATCGCGGTCCACGCCGCCGCCTATTTCAAGGTCGATCTCGGCGACCGGCTGCCCGCCCCACGGCCTGCCGACGTGGAGCTGGGTGACCCCTCCGGGATCGCCCGCGACCTCGGCTGGCGCGCCTTCACCCACGGTCGCGACCTCGTCCGGACCCTGTGCGAGGGCGTCCCCGCCTGAGGCTGCGGTGGACGGTCGTGCGTGGTGGCCGTGCGGATGGCCCGCGACCGCAACTTGATGCACCGTGTCTTCGCGGCGGAGCGGAATCCGGTGACTGGCGGCTCGCAAGAACGTCGCGGCGGTGCTGGTGGTCACCGCGGTGCGCTTCCTCCAGCCCGGATGGCGGCCGCAACAGATCGCCGCGGTGCGCTTGCTTGCGGCACTCCGGCCGTTCGCGCCCCGGCAGCCGATCGGAGCCGTTCCGGCCTAGCTTCCGAACACCCGCGCGAAGATCGTGTCGACGTGGCGGAAGTGGTAGCCGAGGTCGAACAGATCGGCGAGCGCATCGGGCTCCAGGTACGCCGTGACCTCGGCGTCGGCGGTCAGCAGGTCGAGCAGCTGGAGCTGGCCATCGGCCTGCCAGACCTTCATCGCATTGCGCTGCACCAGGCTGTAGGCGTCCTCGCGGCTCGCGCCCGCCTGGGTCAGCGCCAGCAGGACGCGCTGCGAATGAACGAGCCCGCCCATCTTGTTGAGGTTGGCCAGCATCCGCTCTGGATAGACCACGAGCTTGTCCATCACCCCTGTCAGCCGGGCGAGGGCGAAGTCGAGCGTCACCGTTGCGTCGGGGCCGATCATGCGCTCGACCGACGAGTGGCTGATGTCGCGCTCGTGCCACAACGCGATGTTCTCCAGCGCCGGCGTGACCATGCCGCGGACCAGCCGCGCGAGCCCGGTCAAATTCTCGCTGAGGACCGGGTTGCGCTTGTGCGGCATCGCGCTCGAACCCTTCTGGCCGGGGGCGAAATACTCCTCCGCCTCCAGGACCTCGGTGCGCTGCAGGTGGCGGACCTCGGTGGCGAGCCGCTCGATGCAGCCGGCGACGACGCCCAGCGTGGCGAAATAGACCGCGTGGCGGTCGCGCGGGATGACCTGGGTCGAGACCGGCTCGACGGTTAGGTTCATCGCCTTGGCAACGTGCTCCTCGACGCGCGGGTCGATGTTGGCGAAGGTCCCGACCGCACCCGAGATCGCGCAGGTCGCGACCTCCTCGCGGGCCAGCACCAGCCGCGCCCGGCAGCGGTCGAACTCGGCGTAGGCCTGGGCAAGCTTGAGGCCAAAGGTCGTCGGCTCGGCGTGGATGCCGTGGCTGCGACCGATCGTCGGGGTCAGGCGATGCTCGAGGGCGCGACGCTTCAGCACGACCAGCAGCGCGTCGATGTCGGCAATCATCAGGTCGGCGGCGCGCGCCAGCTGGACGCCGAGGCAGGTGTCGAGGACGTCGCTGCTGGTCATGCCCTGGTGGACGAAGCGCGCTTCCGGCCCGACGTGCTCGGCAAGGTTGGTCAAGAAGGCGATGACGTCGTGGCGGGTCTCGCGCTCGATCTCGTCGATGCGGTCGACGTCGAAGCCGCCCTTTTCCCACACCGCCTTCGCGGCTTCGGCGGGAACGACGCCGAGCTCGACCAGCGCGTCCATGGCGTGCGCCTCGATCTCGAACCAGATCTGGAAACGCGTGCGGGCGTCCCAGATGGCGACCATCTCGGGACGCGAATAACGGGGGATCATGGTCGGGCCTCGGCAGGAAAGCGCGGGGGGTAGCACAGGGTGAGCCGGGCAGACAACGCGACCGGCGACGGACCTTTCGCGCCTTCGAACCGTTAAGGATCGTGGCTTGGCCGTAACCGGCGACAGCGTCGGGACGACCACGAGCTGGCAGCACTGGAGCAACCCCGAGGGTCCCGGTGTTGGCCGCAAGAACGAATTTGCACGAAGGAGAATGTTATGAACCGGACTCTTTGGGCGGCGGTTATCGCTGCCACCGCGTTGACCGCTACCGCCGCCGATGCGCGGACAAGCATGAAGCACCATCGTGCTGCCGCCGGCGGTGATGCCAAGGCGCAGGCGGTGACCAAGGATCTCAACACCCAGCAGCTCGCCAGCGCCAGCGGTGCCGGTGCACCGGCGGCTGGCCCGGCGATGGGCTCGGCACCGATGCCGGCCGACGCTCCGGCCGGAGCAGCCCCGGCGCCTGACGCCGGAGCTCCGATGGCGCCGATGTCCGAGACGACGCCGCCCGCGGATGGCGCGGCACCGGCCGATTCTGCTGCACCGGCTGATTCAACGACTCCCCCGCGCTGAACCGGGGTCGCGAGCGCGCCTAGCGCAACGCTCGCGTCGGTTGTCCCTTCGGGTCGCACCGAGAGGACGGAAGGGGTCGCGCAAGCGGCCCCTTTTTCGTGGGCGCTACAGCAGGCCGAGCGCGCGGAAGCTGGCGTGGCCCGTGCGTCCGATCACGACATGATCGTGGACCGCCAGCCCGAGCGGCTTGCCGGCGTCGACGATGGTCTTCGTCATCTGGATGTCGTCCCGGCTCGGCGACGGGTCGCCGCTGGGGTGGTTGTGGACCAGGATGACGGCGCTTGCCCCGAGCTCCAGCGCCCGCTTGACGACCTCGCGCGGATACACAGCGGCGGCGTTGATGGTGCCGTTCCCCATTGCCTCGTCGCGGACCACGACGTTGCGGTTGTTGAGGAAGATTACCCGGAACTCCTCCGTCACCCGGTGCGCCATGCTGGCGTGGAGATAGTCGGTCAGTGCCTGCCAGCCCGACAGCACCTCGCGGCCGATGGCGGCGCTGCGCAATGATCGGAGCGAGGCCGCCTCGACGAACTTGATCGCCGCCGCCGCGCCCGACGTCATTCCCTCGACCCGCGCCAGTTCGCCGGCAGTGGCCGCCAGCATCGACGGAAACGAGCCGAACTCGTCGAGCAGGCGCTTTGCCAACGGCTTGGTATCGCGGCGCGGAATTGCCAGCCCGAGGATGTATTCGATCAGCTCATAGTCGAGGAAGGCATCGCCGCCGCCCTCGATCAGCCGCTCGCGCAGCCGTTCGCGGTGTCCGCTTTTCTGATCTTCGTCCCCAGGCATGCGGGGAGCCTAGTCGCTCGCCGTGCCGAGGTCATCACGTCTCCGTTACGAGACCGCGTAGGGCGGGTGATCGAGGCCGGCGGGTGATCCGGTAAAGATCTCGCAGCCGTCCTCGGTGATGCCGATGCTGTGCTCGAACTGCGCCGACAGCGAGCGGTCGCGGGTTACAGCCGTCCAGCCGTCCTCCAGCAGTTTCACCTTCGATGCGCCGAGGTTGATCATCGGCTCGATGGTGAAGATCATGCCGGCCCTGAGCATCTCGCCGGTCCTCGGGCGGCCGAAGTGGACGACATTCGGTGCATCGTGGAACACCCGGCCGACGCCGTGCCCGCAGAAATCGCGCACCACCGAGCAGCGCTGACCTTCCGCGTAGCTCTGGATCGCGTGGCCGATGTCGCCGAGCGTGTTGCCGGGCTTGGCAGCCGCGATGCCGCGCTGCAGGCATTCCCAGGTGATGTCGACGAGGCGGCGCGCCTTCAGCGGCACGTCGCCGACCAGGTACATGCGGCTGGTGTCGCCGTGCCAGCCGTCGACGATGACGGTGACGTCGATGTTGACGATGTCGCCGTCCTTCAGCCGCTTGGCCCCCGGCATGCCGTGGCAGACGACGTGGTTGACGCTGATGCAGAGCGAATGGCTGTAGCCGCGGTAGAACACCGTCGCCGGCAGCGCCCCGTGGGCCAAGGCGAAGTCGTACGCGAGCTTGTCGAGATCGCTGGTCACGACCTCCGGCACGACGTGCGCGGTCAGCATGTCGAGCACTTCCGCGGCGAGTTTTCCGGCCTTGCGCATCCCGGCAAAACCTTCGGGGCCATGCAGCTTGATCGTCGCGGTCCGCTCCTCGGCATCGGCGAGCGCGTCGTAGGTGGCGGCGTAGGTCATCGGTACGATGTATGTCCGGGGCCGGAAACGCGCAAGCACGACCACTGTCGACCAGTTCGTTCACTTCCGCCCCGGCAAATGTGTCGGTGATTTTTACACTTTGAGCATCGCGCCTAACATTCCGTTACGCCTATTCAACGACTTATTGTTTGGCACGGGAATTGCTTCGTGACGGATGCATAACAAACGTCACACACGAAGGACCTTGAATGAATTTTCGCCTGACAATCGTGTCGCTCATGAGCGCAGCCGCCGTTCTCGGCATTGCCGCGCCGGGCAGCGCTGCCGTCAACCTGATCGTCAACGGCAGCTTCGAGGCCGGTGACTTCACGGGCTTCACGCACACCGGCACCGCTGGCCTTGCCGACCCTGCCGTTGTCCTCAACTACAACAGCGCCGCCAGCTACGGCCAGGGCGGCGGCGCCTACGGCGAAGCCGTTCCCTTCGACAATTCGGTGTCCGCGAGCCCCGACGTCGTCGGCCTTCATGCGGCCTATTTCGTTGCGGACTACGCCAACAACGAGTCGATTTCGCAGCTGACCGCCCTGCATTCTGGCAACTACCGTATCGGCTTCAGCGCGTATCTGCCGCAGAACGGTGCCAACAACGGATTCGACGCCACCTTTGCCGGCTCGATCATCGGCGTCGATGTCGCCAGCTTCACCGCATCACAGGTCGGTGCCACGCAATGGTACAACTTCAGCGGCGTCGCGCAGATCGTGACGTCGGGCAATTACCTGACCTCGTTCACCTTCAATTCGTTCGGCGCTCCCGCCAAGGACTTCGTCATCGACCGTGTGTTCGTCATCGCGACGAACGATGAGGCGACCTACCTGATCCCGCCAACGCCGACGAGCGCGATCCCGGAGCCTGCAGTCTGGAGCCTGATGATTGCCGGCTTCGGCATGACCGGCTTCTCGATGCGCCGCAGCTTCGCGCGCACCGCCTGAGCGCCTTCGCTAAACCGAACGCTTGAACAAAGCGCTTGACCGAAGCACTTGAACGGCAGGGGGCCGGCGCAGCAGCGCCGGCCCCTTCTGTCGAGGCGTCGAATGTTCATCGCTGGCCGGGCCTTCCGTGCGGCGGCACCCTGCGCTAGACCCGCGCGACATGGCCGACCTCGCCCCCGAAAGCGCACCCGACGCTGGCCGCATCTACACCGCCGCCCTGCTGATCATCGGTGACGAGATCCTGTCGGGGCGGACGCAGGATGCGAACCTTGCCTACCTTGCCAAGTGGCTGGGGGTGCAGGGCATCCGGTTGCGCGAAGTGCGGGTCGTTGCCGACGATCACGCGGCGATCGGCGACGCGGTCAACGCGCTCAGGGTCGCGCACGATTATCTGTTCACCACCGGGGGCATCGGGCCGACACACGACGACATTACCGTCGACGCGATTGCCGCCGCGCTCGGGGTCGGCGTCGTCGTTCACCCCAAGGCGCGCGCGATCCTGGAGAAATACTACGGTGACAAGCTGACGGACGCCCGGCTGCGGATGGCGCGGGTGCCCGACGGGGCGGAGCTGATCGAGAACCCGCGCACCGGTGCGCCCGGTATTCGCCACGGCAACATCTTCATCATGGCGGGTGTCCCGGCGATAACCCAGGGCATGCTCGCGGCGCTGGACGGCAAGCTCCAGGGCGGTGCGCCGGTGCTCAGCCGCACGGTCGCGGCCTGGACCGCCGAGAGCGCGGTCGCGGCGACGCTGGCGGCGGTCGAGAAGGCCAACCCCGGCACCCAGATCGGCAGCTACCCGTTCTGGCGCGAGGGGCGGACGGGGGCCAATTTCGTCATCCGTGCCACCGACCCGGTGTTGCTTGATGCGTGCGCGGTGGCGCTGCTCGCGGCGCTGACCGAGGCCGGCCTCGCGCCCCTCGACGGGGAGCTGTGATGGGCGTCGTACGGCTCGTCCTGTGGCTCATCGCGCTGGTCGCGTTCGGGGTCTTCGCAGGCGCCAACTGGATCAAGGTGCCGCTGGTCTTCGGCCCTACCGAGATCATAATCAACCTGCCGGTGCTGCTGCTCGGCGTCCTGCTGATCGGCTTCCTGCCGATGTACATCGTCCACCGGCTGGTGCGGCGGCGGTGGGTGCTGCGGAGCGCCGCGGTCGCGCCGCTCGCCAGTTATGCAGCGCCGCTGTCGCCCGAGGCCATGCCGACGCCGCCGCTCGGGCATCCCGGTGCGGTCAGCTTCGCCCAGCCGACGATCGTGCCGCCGGGGTGCGGATGACCAACCCGGTCCCAAATCCGATTTACGTCGCGGTCGATACTGCCCAGCTCCGAGTCGCCCAGAAACTGGTCCGGACGGTCGCCCCCCATGTCGGTGGCATCAAGCTCGGGCTGCAGTTCTTCGCCGCCAACGGCCCGGACGGGGTGCGCGCGATGGCCGCGTTCGGCCTGCCGATCTTCCTCGACCTGAAGTTCCACGACATCCCCAACACCGTGTCGCGCGCTATCCAGTCGGTGCGCGGCCTCCAGCCTGCCGTGATGACCGTCCACGCAGCGGGTGGCCGCGAGATGCTCAAGCGCGCGCGGCGCATCGCCGACCCGGCGACCAAGGTCGTTGCGGTGACGGTGCTGACCAGCCTGTCCGACCGCGACCTCGGCGAAACCGGGATCGGCGCGGCGACGTCGGCGCAGGCGCTGAAGCTGGCCCGGCTGGCGAAGTCATGCGGGCTCGACGGTATCGTCTGCTCGGGCCGCGAGGTCGCCGCGATCAAGGCCGAGTGGCCCGACGGTTATTTCGTCGTCCCCGGCCTGCGCCCTGCAGGAGCCCAGCGCGACGACCAGAAGCGCCCCGTTACCCCGGCGGACGCGCTCCAGTCGGGCGCGTCGATGCTCGTCATCGGCCGCCCGATCACCGCCGCCAAGGATCCCGCCGAGGCCGCGCGCAGCATCCTCGCCAGCCTGTGACCGACATCAAGATCTGCGGGCTCTCGACGCCCGAGACCATCGACGCCGCGGCCGCAGCAGGCGCGACCCACGTCGGCTTCGTGTTCTTCGCCGCCTCGCCCCGTAACCTGTCGCCGGAGCGCGCCGCCGATCTCGCGTCGCGGGTGCCACCGCATGTCCGCAAGGTCGGGGTGTTCGTCGATCCCGACGACGCGCTGCTCGACGCCGCAATGCCCGCGCTCGACATCATCCAGCTGCACGGCACCGAGGCCCCCGCCCGCGCCGCGACCCTCCGCGCCCGCTACGGCAAGCCGGTGTGGCGCGCCGCCGGAGTCGCCAGCGCCGCCGATATCCGCGCCGCGATTGCGGCGGCGCGCGGCAATTGCGACCTGTTGCTCCTCGATGCCAAAGCGCCTAGCGAAGCCCCCCTGCCGGGCGGCAACGGGCTCCGTTTCGACTGGCGACTGCTGACGGACGCGCGTCCCGACCTGCCCTGGGGCCTGTCGGGCGGGCTCGATGCCGGCAACGTCGCCGAGGCGATCCGGGGCTGCGGTCCGGCGCTGGTCGACGTGTCGTCGGGGGTCGAGGAGGCTTCCGGCGTCAAGTCGGTGACGAAGATCAGGGCGTTCATCGAAGCGGCGAGGACGGCGTAGTGGCGACGGCTTTACAAGATAATTTGGTTCGGGATTTCGGCGGCAGCCTGCGCGCCGGTCCCGATGCGCGCGGCCATTTCGGCCCCTATGGCGGGCGCTATGTCGCCGAGACGTTGATGCCGTTGATCCTCGACCTCGAGGTCGCCTACCGCGCGGCGCAGGCCGATCCGGCGTTCAAGGCCGAGTTCGACTGGCTGATGAAGCACTTCGTCGGCCGCCCCAGCCCGATGTACTTCGCCGAGGCGCTCACCAAGCATTTGGGCGGCGCGAAAATCTACTTCAAGCGCGACGAACTCAACCACACCGGCGCGCACAAGATCAACAACTGCATCGGCCAGATTTTGCTGGCCAAGCGCATGGGCAAGACTCGCATCATCGCCGAGACCGGGGCGGGCCAGCACGGCGTCGCAACCGCGACCGTGGCGGCGCGGTTCGGCCTGCCGTGCACGATCTTCATGGGTGCGCGCGACGTCGAGCGGCAGTCGCCCAACGTCTTCCGCATGAAGCTGCTCGGCGCCGAGGTCCGCCCCGTCGAGAGCGGCTCCAAGACCCTGAAGGACGCGATGAACGAGGCCCTGCGCGACTGGGTCACCAACGTCCACGACACCTTCTACATCATCGGCACCGCCGCCGGCCCGCACCCGTACCCGGAGCTCGTCCGCGACTTCCAGTCGGTGATCGGCCACGAGGCCAAGGCGCAAATCCTGGAGGCCGAGGGCCGACTGCCCGACGTCCTGGTCGCGGCGATCGGCGGCGGCTCGAACGCCATCGGGCTGTTCCACCCGTTCCTCGACGACCCCAGCGTCAAGATGATCGGTGTCGAGGCGGCGGGCCACGGCGTCGACACCGACAAGCATGCCGCCTCCCTGCTCGGCGGCGTCGACGGCGTCCTGCACGGCAACAAGACCCGGCTGATCCAGGATGCCGACGGGCAGATCGCCGAGGCGCATTCGATCTCCGCCGGCCTCGACTACCCCGGCATCGGCCCAGAGCACGCTTGGCTGCACTCGATCGGCCGCGTCGAATATCAGTCGGCGACCGACGCCGAGGCGCTCGACGCGTTCCAGCTGCTGTGCCGCACCGAGGGCATCATCCCCGCGCTCGAACCGGCGCACGCCATCGCCGCGATAATGCGCTTCGCACCGTCGATGCGAGCGGACGAGATTGTCGTCGCCAACTTGTGCGGACGCGGCGACAAGGACATCTTCACGGTCGCCGCGGCGTTGGGCGTGGAGCTGTGAGGGGCATCTCAAACACAGGATGCACGCCGATTACGGTGCTCTTCCGGCAGCCCCCCGCATGACCGACCGCCTGTCCCGCACCTTCGCCGCCTGCGCCATGGCCCACCGCGCCGCGCTGATCACCTTCGTCACCGCGGGTGACCCCGATCTCGACACCTGCGCACGGGTGATGGACAGCCTCGTCGCCGGCGGGGCGGACGTGATCGAGATCGGCATGCCGTTTACCGACCCGATGGCCGACGGGCCGGCGATCCAGGCGGGCAATATCCGGTCGCTCGGGTCCGGCACGACACTGCGCAAGGTGTTGGCGATGGTCCGCGACTTCCGCGTCGGGAACCAGGCGACGCCGCTGATCCTGATGGGCTATTTCAACCCGATCCTCGCTTACGGCCCGACCTCGTTCGCGGCCGATGCCGCCGCTGCTGGCCTCGATGGCTGCATCGTCGTCGACCTGCCGCCCGAGGAGGATGCCGAGCTTTCGCCGGCGCTGGCGGGCCACGGCCTGCACCTGATCCGGCTGGCGACCCCGACCACCGACGTCCGCCGCCTGCCGACGATCGTCAGCGGTGCCTCGGGCTTCCTCTATTATGTCGCGGTCGCCGGGATCACCGGGGCCAATGCCGCGACCGCCGACGACATCGGCGCCGCGGTCGCGCGCATCAAGGCCGCCACCATGATGCCGGTCGCGGTCGGCTTCGGCATCCGCACCCCCGAGGCGGCTGCCGCCGTCGCGCGGGTGGCCGACGCGGTCGTCGTCGGTTCGGCGATCGTCGAGCTGATCGGGGCGGCCTCGATCGCCCGCGCCAACGACCTGCCGGAGCAAGTTGAGGCCTTCGTCGCCAGCCTGAGCCTTGCGGTCCGCTCGGCGCGCGCGCAATTAGCAGCGGAATGAGCTGGCTCACCCGCACACGACAACGCCTCGGCGGCTTCATCTCGCGCCGCGAGACGCCTGAGAACCTGTGGCACAAGTGCCGGAACTGTGGCGCCATGCTGTACACCAAGGAGTTCGACGAGAACCTCCGGGTCTGCCCGCGCTGTGACCACCACGAGCGCATCGGCCCCGACATCCGCTTCGCGCACGTCTTCGACGGCGGCAGCCACGTCCGCATCTCGGTGCCGCCGGTTGCCGAGGACCCGCTGCACTTCAAGGACCAGAAGCGCTACCTCGACCGCCTCAAGGCCGCCCGCGCCGCGACCGGAGAGACCGAGGCGATGATCGTCGCGCGCGGCAGCATCGAGGGCGTCGAGGCCGTCGTCGCGGTCCAGAACTTCGCCTTCATGGGCGGCTCGATGGGCCTTGGCGTCGGCGAGGCGTTCCTCAGCGGTGCCCGCGCCGCGATTACCGCCAAGGCACCCTACGTGGTCTTCACCGCGGCCGGCGGCGCGCGCATGCAGGAGGGCATCCTCAGCCTGATGCAGATGCCGCGCACCACCGTCGCGATCGCCGAACTGCGCGAGGCCGGCCTGCCCTACATCGTCGTGATGACCGATCCGACCACCGGCGGCGTCACCGCAAGCTATGCGATGCTCGGCGACATCCAGCTCGCCGAGCCGCGCGCGCTGATCGGCTTCGCGGGCCAGCGGGTCATCGAGCAGACCATCCGCGAAAAGCTGCCCGAAGGCTTCCAGCGCGCCGAATACCTGCTCGAGCACGGCATGCTCGACATGGTCGTCGAGCGGAAGGACCTTCGCACCACGCTCGGGCGCATCCTCGGGCTGCTGATGCACCGGGCCAAGGCGGCGTGAACGCCAGTTCGCTTGCCGCCAAAGACGCCTGACATGGAAGCCGCGCGGGCGACCGACCCGGTGCTCGACGCGCTGCTCGCGGCGGCGTTCGCTTTGCATGAGCAGACCATGGACCTCGGCCTCGGGCGCTTGGAGCATCTGCTCCGCCGCCTCGGCAACCCGCACCTGAAGCTGCCGCCGGTGTTCCACATCGCCGGAACCAACGGCAAGGGGTCGACCGCGGCATTCCTGCGCGCCTGCCTCGAGGCCTCGGGGCGGCGGGTGCACAGCTATACCTCGCCGCACCTGATCCGCTTCAACGAGCGCATCCGGCTGGCCGGCAATATCGTCGACGACGAGACGCTGAAGGGGCTGTTGTCGGAGGTACTCGCGGTCAACGGCGGCGGGCGCATCACCTTCTTCGAGCTGACCACGGCGCTGGCCTTCATGGCGTTCGCGCGCACACCCGCCGACGCCTGCATCGTCGAGGTCGGCATGGGCGGGCGGCTCGACGCGACCAACGTCGTCATCCCCGAGGTCGCGGGCATCGCGCAGCTCGGGCTCGACCACCAGCAATGGCTGGGGCGCACCATCCTGGAAATCGCCGGCGAGAAGGCCGCGATCGCCAAGCGTGGACGGCCGCTGGTGCTGTCGAAATACCCGCGCGCGGTCACGGCGCGGATCGCCGAAGTCGCCGGGCTGGCGGGAGCGAAGTTGCTGGTCCGCGGCGATGACTGGGATGCGGCGACCTACGAGAACGCGCTTCACTACCGCGACCTGGCGGGCAAGGTCAGCTTGCCGCTGCCGCGCCTCGTCGGCGCGCACCAGCTCGACAACGCCGCGCTCGCGGTGGCGATGCTGCGCGCCCAGCATGTGCTGCCGATGCCCGATTCGGCGTTGCGCGCCGGGATGGGCTGGGCCGAGTGGCCGGCGCGCCTGCAAAAGCTCGAGCCGGGGCCGCTGACCGCCAAGCTGCCGCCCCACAGCGAAATCTGGCTCGACGGGGCGCACAACCCCGCCGGGGCCCGCGCCGTCGCCGACGCATTTCGCGGCCACAGCCTTGCCGAGCGGCCGTTCTACATCGTCGTCGGCATGCTTGCGGTGAAGGACATGGGCGGCTTCATGAAGCCGTTCGCGGGCCGTGCAACTGCAGTCTACGGGGTGCCGGTACCGGGGCACGAGCATCACTCGCCGGCAGCGCTCGCCGCTGCTGCGAAGGACGTCGGGCTGCCGGGGGTGGCCGCCACCGACGTCAGCGCCGCCATCGCCGAGATTGCCAAGGGTGCCGACCGCGCCCGGCCGCCGGTGGTGCTGGTCGCGGGCTCGCTCTACCTCGCGGGTGGCGTGCTCCAGGCCAACGGCCAGGACGCCGGCTAGTCGGAGTCGTTCGCGCCGATCACGAAGCGCCCCGCATAGCGCCGGGTGATGCGCTCGACTGGCATCACCACGAAAATGTCGGTGGTGTTGAACTGGCGATCGACAAAAGCGCCGTCGCCGATCATCGCGCCGACGCGGAGATAGCCTTTCACGAGTGGCGGCAGCGCCTTCGACGCGGCGCGCGTGTCGAAGCGCGTCGGGTCGAGCACGTCCATCGGGACATAATGCTCGGGCAGAGCGCGGGCGCGCAGTTCCGGCGGCGCGAGGTGGTGGTGGTACAGGTAGCTGAGTTCGGCGGCGTGCGCGGCAGGATCCGTGCCGTGGAGGGACGCGCAGCCGAACATGTGGCCGATCGAGTGGGTCTGCAGGTAGCTCGCGATGCCGCGCCACAGCAGCGTGATCGTGGTGTTGTTGCGGTAGGCAGGCGCGACACAGCTGCGGCCGAGTTCGAGAAGCTGGCCCGACGTCGCCGAGGTCGCGACCAACGGCGACAGGTCGTACTCGCCGGCCGAGTAGAAGCCGCGATTGAGCTCGGCGACGACCTGCCGGAGCAGGCGGTAGGTGCCGACGACGTGCGGCCGGCCGTCGTCGCCGTGGTCGATGACGAGCAGATGGTCACAGACCGCGTCATAGTCGTCGATATCGCGCCGCGCGGTCGTCATCCGCGGCGTCGGCGAGGCGCCCATCTCGTCGTAGAAAATCTGGTAACGCAACGCCTGCGCCGCGGCGATCTCCTCCGCCGAGGTCGCCAGCCGGACGTCGAGCTGCCCCGACCGATGGATGAACGGCGTCGCCGCAAGCCAGTCCGCCGCCACCGCCGTCGCCTTCATCGCGTGTGCCATGTGCCCGCTCCAAGCCGCCCCGGAATTGTGACAGCGCCGTAGCCGAGATTTATGACAGTGGCGCGCTGCTGTCGCCATCCCTGCGTGGCACGTCCGCCAGTCCCGACCTAAGCATATAAAGATAAAGAGTAATTCCCGGCACGGCAGCAAGCGTGGTGAACAGGTAGAAGTCGACAAAACCCATTTGCTGGATCATCGCACCGGCGCTGGTGCCCGTAACGAGGCGTCCAAGGATGCTCGCCGCCGCCGAGATCAGCGCGTATTGCGCCGCGGTGAAGCGCAGGTTCGACAGCGCCGAGAAATAGGCGACGACCGCGACCCCGCCGATGCCGCTGCAGAAGTTCTCGAAGCCGATCGCGCCCCCCATCGCGAGGTTGTTGTGCCCGACCACCGCCAGCCCGGCGAAGCTGAGGTTCGACACGCCCATCAGGATCAGCGCGATCAGCACGGAGCGCTTGAGCCCGAGCCGGCTGTACAGGATGCCGCCGACGAAGATGCCCAGCAGCAGCGTCCAGAACCCGACCCCGACGTCGTAGATCGCGATCTCGTCCTTGCTGTAGCCGAGCGCCTTGAACAGCGGGCGGAAGGTCAGGTTGGCCAGCGTGTCGCCGATCTTGTGGACCAGGATGAACAGCAGGATCAGAAAGGCTCCCGGTCGCTGGAAGAACTCCACGAACGGCCCGGCGATGGCACGCCACAGCTCGGCCCCGGTGCGCTTGGTGTCGGGCTCGTGGGCGCGCTTGGGCTCGCCCATCAGCAGCGCCGCGCCGACTGCGAACAGCGCGAACCCCGAGCAGACGAAATACGCCAGCGGCCAGCCCGACCGCTGCGCGATGACCAGCGCCAGCCCACCCGCGCCCGCAGCGCCGATGCGCCAGCCGTACTGCGACATGCCCGACCCGACGCCGAGCTGCGCTTCGGACAGCAATTCGATCCGGTAGCCGTCGATGACGATGTCATAGGTCGCGCCCGCAACGCCGACCAGCAGCGCCGCGAATGCCGTTGCCCCGAGACCGCCCGACGGCGGATGCAGTCCGAGGTTGATCACCGCCGCCATCACCAGCGCGCCCGCGAACAGGATCCACGACACCCGCTGCCCCATCCGCCCGAGGCCCGGCAGGCGCACGCCCTCGATCACCCAGGCCCACAGGAACTTGAGGTTGTACGGCAGCAGCACCAGCGCGAACGCCGTCACCGCCTTGATGTCGGTGCCGTCGTCGGACAGCCAACTCGCCAGCGTCGCCGCGATCATCGTGTACGGAAACCCCGACGAAATCCCCAGCGCCAGTGCCGCCAGCGGGGCGGGCTCGGCGTACGGGCGGACCGCGGCGGGAAGGATGTTGCGCCAGCTGGCGGCGGGGACGGAGTTCATGACGCGACCCTAGCACCGGCGCGCGGGCGCGCCAGTGTGGGGCATTGCGGCGATGCCCCCGCCACTTCTCCCCCCTCCCCTGAAGAAGGCGAGGAGCAGGCGCGCGAAGGCCCCCGCCGGTGCTCCAACACCGTGGGGGCGCTTGTTAGGCTCGTCCATCCTCCGGCTATCTCCCGCCCGGCGCTAACTGGGTGGGGCCTCAAGGCTGAATGCGAGAGCGATCGATGCAGGGGCGGGCGTCGACAGGACGGTAAAGGTGGCGAGCGGCGGTGCTGCTCAACCCGGGCTTCGCAGGCCTCGGTCGGCAGCGTGGCGTCCTGTCGTCGGCGGCTTCCCGGTGCCCGTGCATCGAACTCGAAACCGGAGTTCAGGGTAGCGCTCCCTGTTCGCCGGTGGGCCCTCACCAAAGGATACGAGACCCAGGATCAAGATTAACCCAAAAGGTTCGTTATGTCAATCGGATTGTCGCAGTTCACGGGCCCGTCAATCGGGAGTATCGTGCCTGCCATGAACGCGGTCACGCCCTTCCGCCGCCCGACGCCGGGCCAACTCGCGCTCGCCGAGGCGATGCCGGCGGTGGCGCTGGCCGGGCGCGGGACCGAGGTCACGTCGAGGGTCGCGGCCACCGCTTACACCGACCCCGCTCGCTTCACCGCCGAGCGCGAGCGCTTGTTCGAGGCCCTGCCGGTGCCGGTCGCACCATCGGCGCTGCTGCCCCGTCCAGGCATGAGCGTAACCCATGACGGCTTCGGCGTGCCGATCCTGCTGACCCGCGACAAGGACCGGCGGGTCCGCGCGTTCCTCAACGTCTGTCGCCACCGCGGCACACGGCTGGTCGAGGCGAGCGAGCCGACCGAAACGCCGCGCCTCGTCTGCCCCTATCATGCGTGGACCTACAAGCTCGACGGCAGCCTCTCGGGGCTACCCCGCCCGGAGACTTTCCCCGGTCTCGACAAGACGACGCGTGGCCTCGTCGAGCTGCCGTCGCGCGAGGCCGGCGGACTCATCTGGGTCGGCCTGAGGGCGGACCGAAACTACGACTTCGACCTCGCGACCGGGCCGCTGGCGGCGGACTTCGACGCGCTCGGCTTCGGCGACCAGTTCCTCTACGCGCGCAAGACCCATGACGTCGCTTCAAACTGGAAGCTGATCATGGACGCTTTCCTCGAGAGCTATCACGTCACACGACTGCACGCCGACACCATCGGCAAGTTCTTCCAGGACGGCGTCACCACCGGCGACACCATCGGGCCGCACGCGCGCTCCGCGGTAGGCCGCGCGGAGAAGCTCGAGGGCATCGACTGGTCGGACTGGGGCGCGCTCCGGAAGACCGTGACCTTCGCCTACCAGCTGGTCCCCGGCACCATCGTCGTCGCGTCGCCGGACTATATCAACATCATGACGCTGATGCCGCAGGCGGTCGACCGGACGCTGGTCGAGGACTTCATGCTGATTCCGGAGGCGCCCGCGACCGACAAGGCGGAGGCACACTGGGCCCGCAGCTGGGCGTTGCTCGACGGCGGGGTGTTCGCGGCCGAGGACTTCCGCGCCGCAACGCTCGGCCAGCGCGGGCTGTCGTCGGGGGCGGTAGACCACGTCCTGCTCGGCGGGCTGGAGCAGGGCATCAAGCGCTTCCACGACACGGTCGACGCACTGATCGCCTAGGTTTGCGCCACGTGGCGATTGCCTTGGTGGGTCCGCCGCGCGTTAGACTGCACGGATGAGTTTTTTCGAAAGCCTGCTGGCGCTGATGCTTGCGGCGATCCTGCTGCTGCAGGTGTCGCGGCGGCTGGGGCTGCCGTATCCCGCGATGCTGGCGCTCGCCGGTGTCGGGGTCGCGTTCGTGCCCGGTGCGCCGACGATCCTGATCGACCCGCACACCGCGCTGCCGCTGTTCATCGCGCCGGTGCTGCTTGATGCCGCCTACGACCTGCCGGTCGGGACCGCGTGGAAGCTGTGGCGCCCGCTGTTCGTACTCGCGGTGGTGTCGGTGCTGGCGACGGCGGCAGTGGTCGCGTGGATCGGCTGGGCCTTCGCCGGGTTGCCACTCGCTGCGGCAGTCGTGCTCGGGGCGATCGTCGCGCCGCCCGACGCAGCTGCTGCGACCGCGGTGCTCGGCAGTGTATCGGTTCCGCACCGGACGGTGACGGTCCTGAAGGGCGAGAGCCTGTTCAACGACGCGACCGCACTGCTGCTGTTCGCGGGTGCGCTGGCGGTGCAGGCGCAGGGTAGCTTCACCGGCGGTGTCGCCCTGCAGATCGGCCTTGCGGCGCCCGGCGGCATCCTGCTCGGCATCGCGCTCGCCTATGTCGCCAAGTGGCTCAACCGCTTCGTCGCGGGGACGCTCGGCGGCAACCTGCTCCAGTTCGTCAACGTCTTCCTGATCTGGATCATCGCCGACCGACTGCACCTGTCGGCAGTCCTGGCGGTCGTGGCGTTCGCGATGACGATCGCCCGCGACCGCACGGTTCAAAGCTCGCCCCGAATGCGCGTCCACAGCTTCGCGGTGTGGGCGACGGTGGTGTTCCTGCTCAACGTCTTTGCCTTCCTGCTGATGGGGATGCAGGCCCGGACCATCGTCGGCCGCATGGAGCCGGCGCGCTTCCAGGATGCGCTTGGTATCGCCGGGATGACCATCGCTGCGGTGATCGTCGTGCGCTTCGTCGTGGTAATGGGGTGGAACCGGCTTGCGGTCTATTCGCGCCTGATGCGCGGCGACCTCGAGCCGCCGACCACGTCGCAAGGGCTGTTTGTCAGCTGGTGCGGGATGCGCGGGCTGCTTTCGATGGCGACGGCGTTCGCCTTGCCCGCCGATTTTCCGCAGCGCGACATCGTCGTGCTGACTGCGTTTGCGGTCGTCCTGGCGACGCTGGTGATCCAGGGCATGACGCTGGCGCCGTTGATCCGCTGGCTCAAGCTCGACGAACTGGAGGACGGCGACCGGCTGCTCACCAAGGCGCGCATCAAGCTGGCCTCGGCCGGTCTGGGAATGCTTGAGGGCCAGGCCGGGGCCGAGCCCGACGTGCTCAGGTCCCGCTACGCGCTCGAGGCGGACCCTGCGGCGGTGAAAGCCTGGCACCGCTACCGCAAGATGGGGCTGACCGCGGTCGCCGCCGAGCGCGCCAAGCTCGAATGGATGCGCGAGACCCACGAGCTCAGCGACGACAGCTATTATCTGCTCCAGGAGGAGATCGACTGGCGCCAGCTGGCCCTGCTGCCGGAGGACGACCGGCGTATCGAGGAGAGCTGACGATTATCGTTGACCGCCGCGGCGGCCTCCCGCCACTTGGCAGCCGATGAACAACCGCCTCACGCGCTACATCCTGATCGCGCTCGTCGTCGGCATCGCGACCGGCTGGGCCGTCAACCGTTTCGCCGCGAGCCCGGAGCAGGCGAAATCGATCGCCGGCTACCTCGGCATCGTCACCGACGTGTTCCTGCGCCTGATCAAGATGATCATCGCGCCGCTGGTGCTGGCGACGCTGACCACCGGCATCGCGCACATGGGGGCGGGCGCTGCGATCGGCCGGATGTTCGGGCGGACGCTGGCGTGGTTCATCGTCGCCAGCCTGGTGTCGCTCAGCCTCGGCCTGGTGATGGTCAATTTGCTCCAGCCGGGCGTCGGTGTCGGGCTGCCGCTGCCGCCGGTCGATGCGGTCACCGGCGTGGTCAAGACCGCCTTCAACCTCAAGGACTTCGTCGGGCATATCGTGCCGAGCTCGATCTTCGAGGCGATGTCGAAAAACGAGGTGCTGCAGATCGTCGTGTTCTCGATGTTCGCCGGCATCGGCCTGATCGCGATCGGCGAGGCCGGGCACCCGATCACTCGCGCCCTCGACGCTTTGGTCCACCTGATGCTGAAGATCACCGGCTACGTGATGAACGTCGCGCCGTTTGCAGTGTTCGCCGCGGTCGCCGCTTCGATCGCCACCGAGGGCCTCGGCATCATCGTCACCTTCGCGCGCTTCATGGGCGGGTTCTACCTGGCACTGGTCATTCTGTGGGTGCTGCTGATCGCGGCCGGCGGCGCGGTCATCGGCTACGGGCCCGTGCTGCGCCTGATCCGCGCGGTCCGCGAACCGTTCCTGATCACCTTCGCGACGGCCTCGTCGGAAGCGAGCTACCCCAAGCTGCTGCAGGCGCTCGAGCGCTTCGGCATCCCGCCACGGATCGCGTCGTTCGTGTTGCCGCTCGGCTATTCGTTCAACCTCGACGGCTCGATGATGTACTGCAGCTTCGCCGCGCTGTTCATCGCGCAGGCCTATGGTATCCACCTGCCGCTGAGCTCGCAGATCGGTATGCTGCTGTTGCTCATGGTGACGTCGAAAGGCATCGCCGGGGTGCCGCGCGCGTCGCTGGTGGTAATCACCGCGACGCTGCCATTCTTCCAGATTCCGGAGGCGGGCGTGCTGCTGATCCTCGCCATCGACCACTTCCTCGACATGGGGCGGTCGGCGACGAACGTGATCGGCAACGCGGTGGCGACTGCGGTGGTGGCGAAGTGGGAAGGGGACAAGCATCCCGCGCACCAAGCCGCCGCGCCGGCTCACGGCGCCTCTGCGTAGGAGCGCTCCGCAGCGCTTCACGCGGGACGTCATCCGCGCTATCCTGCCTGACGTTAACGTCAAGGCGACCACCATGACCGAGCATTTCGACGTCCTGATCGTCGGCGCGGGGCTGTCGGGCATCGGCGCGGCCTATCATCTCCAGCAGCGTTGCCCGTCGAAATCGTACGTCATCCTCGAAGGCCGCGGCAGCATCGGCGGTACCTGGGACCTGTTCCGCTACCCCGGCATCCGGTCGGACTCGGACATGTACACGCTCGGCTACAGCTTCCGGCCGTGGCGCGAGGCCAAGGCGATCGCCGACGGCCCGTCGATCCTCAGCTACGTCCGCGACACTGCCAGCGAGGCTGGCATCGAGCCGCACATCCGCTTTGACCACCACGTCAAGTCCGCCGCCTGGTCGACCGCGGACGCGCGCTGGACGATCGTCGCCGAGCAGGGCGGCGAGACCCGCGAGATCACCGCCAACTTCGTCATGCTCTGCAGCGGCTACTACAATTATGCCGCCGGCTACACGCCCGAATGGCCCGGCACCGCCGGTTTCGCGGGGCAGGTCATCCACCCCCAATTCTGGCCCGAAGACCTCGACTACGCCGGCAAGCGCGTCGTCGTCATCGGCAGCGGCGCGACTGCGGTGACGCTGATCCCGGAGATCGCACGCACCGCGGCCAGCACGACGATGCTCCAGCGCTCGCCGACCTACGTGGTGTCGCGCCCCGCGGCAGACCCGATCGCGGACTGGCTGCGGGGCCACCTGCCGGCCAAGCTCGCCTACAGCCTAGTGCGCTTCAAGAACGTCAGCCTCGGGATGTTTTTCTTCAACATGGCGCGCAAGAAGCCGGAGAAGGTCAAGGCGCGGCTGGTCGGCATGGTGCGCCAGCATCTCGGCCCCGACTACGATGTCGATACCCACTTCACGCCGCGCTACAACCCGTGGGACCAGCGCCTTTGCCTGGTGCCCGACGCCGACCTGTTCGACGCGATCAAGGCCGGGCGCGCCGACGTCGTCACCGACACCATCGAGACGTTCACGCCCACCGGCATTCGCCTCGCCTCGGGCAAGGAACTGCCCGCCGACATCGTCGTCACTGCGACCGGTCTCGACATGCAGCTGGCGGGCGGGGTGCACTTCAGCGTCGACGGAGCGCCGGTCGCGCTCAATGAGGCGCTCAGCTACAAGGGCATGATGTTCTCCGACGTGCCGAACCTGGTGTCGGTGTTCGGCTACACCAACGCCTCGTGGACACTGAAGGCCGACCTCACCAGCGAGTACGCTTGCCGCCTGCTCAACGCGATGGACGCCAAGGGCATGCGCCAGTGCACCCCGCTCCGCGGCGACGCCGCGATGGACCCCGCGCCGTTCCTCGATTTCAGCAGCGGCTACGTGGCGCGCGGCGTCGGGAGATTCCCGAAGCAGGGCGTCGAGAAGCCGTGGCGGGTCGACCAGAACTACGCCAAGGACCTGATGACGATCCGCTACGGGAAAGTGGCGGACGGGCGGATGACGTTTACGAACCCGGTCGTGCGGGAGCGGGTCGCGGCCTGACCCAGTTCGCCCCATGACAGAATTGTTACGCGTTGTCAGCCCGTAACAACTGTGGCCCATAAGCCACTGATATCAGAAACGTTCGGCCGACCACGGAGCCTTATCGGTCTGCAGGGTTTTTGCACGTCCCGGCATTCGCGTTGGACGCGTCCGGGCATCAGTAGTCACAGATAGGTGCTTAATGCTTAAGATCGTCATCGCCGCCGCGCTCGGCGCGGCCACGCTCGCCGCGCCCGGCGTCGCCTTCGCACAGGATACCGCGCCCGCCACCGCTCCCGACGGCACGCGTGCCTTCGGCCTGTCGCCGTACTTCGGCATCGGCGGCAGTTACCAGGATTTCGACAAGGACGTGACCAAGGGCCCGCTCACCCAGGGCAACGGCGCCCACGCCCCGGCGATCGACGCCTTTGCCGGTGTCGACGTGCCGCTCGGGCCGGTCGTCGTCGGCGTCGAGGGTCAGGGTGCCCGCGGCTTCCAGGACATCAAGTGGGAATACGGCGCGATGGGCCGCATCGGCCTGCGCGCTGGTGAGAGCGGGCTGATCTTCGTCCGCGCCGGTTACCGCTGGATCGAAGGCCGCCACGGCTTCGGCAACGATCGCAACGAGGTCTATGGCCTCGGCGTCGAAGTCGGCCCGAAGAGCATCGGGCTCGGTGGCCTTGCCAAGAACTCAGGCGTCCGGCTGCGTCTCGCGGTCGACACCTATGACCTCCAGAGCATCCGCCCGTCGGCTGCGCTGGTCTTCCACTTCTAGCCTGCAGCGAGGGGCGGCCCAGCGGGTCGCCCCTCGTATTTTCGGCGACTGTCCAGCTTGGACGGCGTTGCAACTGCTCTCATTGTCAGCCCGGGATGACACCCGGCGTTCGGGGCCGGTCCTAAACCTCGATCACCCACGTCCGCGCGCAAAATTCGCAGTCGACACGGACCTTGCCGTCGTCGCCACGCATCTGAACCCGCTCCGCCTCCGGAAACTTGCCGAGCACGGTCGCTATGTGGGTCGGCGAGCAGCGGCAGCCACGGCCGGGCACCGGCCCCTCGACGACGCGCACCTGCTCCTCGTGGAACAGCCGCCACAGCAGAGTCTCTGCGGTCAGGTCGGGGTCGGTGAGTTCGGCATCGCTGACCGTCGAGGTTAGCGCGACGACATGCTCCCAGTCCGGGTGGGCGCGGCCTTCGTCGATGGCGACCGACAGCCGCTCGCCGCCGATCTCGCTCCGCGCGAGGTGTTGGACCAGGATGCCGCCGGCGATCCAGCCGGTTTCCGCGCTGCCCGATATGCCGACCCTGACGAGGGTGGGGAGCTGTTCGGAACCCTCGAAATAGCCGGTGACCGCCTCGCTGAGGTTCGCCCCCTCCAGCGGCACGATGCCCTGGTAGCGCTCGCTGCTCGCGGTCGGGTCGAGGGTGATCGCGAGGTGCCCGGTGCCGAAGAGGCCGGGCAGGCTCATGCCCCCCGGGATGACCGCGTCGCGGTCGAAGCGGACGTAGCCACGGACCTGCCCGCCGCGATAGTCGCAGACCAGCAGGTCGACCGCGCCGCCGGTCGACTGGGCCTGCAGCGTCATCTGGGCCGCGCCGTCCTGCAACGTGCCGCCGAGCAGCGCCGTCAGGGTCAACGCCTCCGCCAGCAGGCGCGCGACCGGCTCCGTGTAATCATGCGCCGCCAGCACCGCGTTGAGCGCGGCGTCGAGGCGCACGACGCGGCCGCGCACGTTGCGGTCGGCGACGGAGAAGCCGAGCGAGCGGTCGGCGATTGGGGCGAGGGTTTCGGTCAGCATGGCGAGCGTTCCGTAAAATCAATCGTCATCCCGGTGAACGCCGGGACCCATCACCGGAATTCGGGAGATGGGTCCCGGCTTTCGCCGGGATGACGTGCGTTGGGCGGGCAGGCTCACCCAGATAGGAAGCTCAGCCGATTTTCCCAAGGCACCAGAGCAGGATCGCCTTCTGCACGTGCAGCCGGTTCTCGGCCTCGTCCCAGACCGCCGACTGCGCGCCGTCGATAACCGCGTCGGTGACTTCCTCGCCGCGATGGGCCGGAAGACAGTGCAGGAACACGGCATCGGGCAGGGCGGCCGCCATGACGTCGGGGGTGACGCGGAACGGCGTCATCGCGCCGACCTTGTCCTTGGTCTCGGCCTGGCCCATCGACACCCAGGTGTCGGTGACGACAACGATCGCACCCTCGACCGCGGCCTTGGCGCTGCGGACCACGTCGAGCGAACCGCCGCGCGCACACGCCGTCGCCATGACCGCCTGGTCGGGGTCATAGCCGTGGGGAACGCCAAGCTTGAGGTCGAAATCCATGACGCTGGCGGCCTCGATAAGCGAGTGCGCCATGTTGTTGCCGTCGCCGAGCCAGGCCCAGCAGGTGCCCTCGACCGGCTGTCCGAGGCGCTCCTCGACGGTCATCAGATCGGCCATCGCCTGGCAGGGGTGACCGAGATCGGTCAGCCCGTTGATCACCGGCACCGATGCGGACTCGGCCAGCGCCTCGACCGTGGCATGGAGATCGGCGCGGAGCATGATCGCATCGACGAAGCGGCTCAGCACCCGCGCCGTGTCGGCGATGCTCTCGCCGCGCCCGAGCTGCATGTCGCCCGCGCTCGACACGATCGCCGAGCCGCCGAGCTGGCGCATGCCGATGTCGAAGCTGAAGCGGGTCCGCGTCGACGGCTTCTCGAAGATCATTGCGAGACTGTGCCCGGTCAGCGGCGCATCTGAGTCGAGCGCACCCTTGGGCAAGCCGGCGCGCGCCGCCTTGCGCCGATGCGCTTCGTCGAGGATCGTCCGCAGCGCTGCCTTGCCGGGCGTCGCGAGGTCGAGGAAATGCCTCACGGTCAGGCAGCTTGGGCGGGGACGTAGGCCCGCGCCGCGTCGCTGAGCTTGTCGATCGCCTCGCGGACGTGGCGCTCCTCGATGATCAGCGGCGGCAGCAGGCGGATGACGTTGTCCCCGGCGGCGACGGTCAGGATGCCGTGGCTGCGCGCGTGGCCGACGAAGGCGCGGCTGTCGGATTTCATCTTGAGGCCGAGCATCAGCCCGACGCCGCGAACGCTCTCGAACAGGTGATCGTGGTTCGGGATCATCTGCTCGAGGCCCTGGCGCAGCCGCAGCCCCATGTCCTTGACGTGGTCGAGGAAGGCGCGGTCGTCGATGATATCGAGGCAGGCGTTCGCCGCTGCCATCGCCAGCGGATTGCCGCCGAAGGTCGAGCCGTGGGTGCCGACGACCATGCCGCTGGCAGCGTGCTCGGTGGCGAGGCACGCCCCGACCGGGAAGCCGCCGCCGATACCCTTGGCGATCGACATGATGTCGGGGACGATGCCGTAATGCTCATAGGCGAACAGTTCGCCGGTGCGCCCGACGCCGCATTGGACCTCGTCGAAGATGAGCAGGAGCCCGTGCTTGTCGGCGAGGTCGCGCAGGCCCTGCAGGAACGCCTGGGTACCGGGGCGGATGCCGCCCTCGCCCTGGATAGGTTCGACGAGGATGCCGCCGATGCTGTCGTCGATCGCTGCAGTTGCGGCTTCGAGATCGCCGAACGGCAGCACCGTCGCCCAGTCGGGCAGCGGCTCGAAGCCGTCGCGGAGCTTATGCTGGTCGGTCACCGAGATCGTCGCCATCGTCCGCCCGTGAAAGGCGTTCGAGAACGTCAGGATCCGATACTTCTGCGGGTTGCCGGCGGCGAAATGATGGCGGCGGCAGGTCTTGATCGCGCACTCGAGCGCTTCCGCACCCGAATTGGTGAAGAATACCGTGTCGGCGAAGGTCCGGTCGACAAGGCGCTGCGCGGTGCGGGCCTGGTCGGGCGCGCCGTACAGGTTGCTGATGTGCATCAGCGTCGCGGCCTGCTTCTGGATCGCGCCGATCAGGTGCGGATGGCTATGGCCGAGCGCGTTGACCGCGATGCCGCTGGCGAAGTCGAGCCATTCGCGCCCTTCGGCATCGTACAGGTAGCAGCCTTCGCCGCGCACCGGAGCGACCTCGCAGCGGCCGTAGACAGGCATCATAGCCGTGATCGTCATCGTCGTGGGCCTTCTCGCCAACGCAAACGGGCGGCACCAACGGCCGCCCGAAGGGCGATCCTTTAGCGGGTGGGAGGGGGTGGCTCAAGCCCTGTCTCTTGGCTGGGGGACGGACATCACGTCGCGCGACACGGGCTGTTGTCGCGAAACTTCTCTCGACCACCGCCAAACGAAATCTTCGCGACGTCGCCCCTTCTCCGGTCGCCCGCGATGGTTACGTCTGCGTCTCCAATTCAGGAGACGGACCATGACCACCGACCTCACCGGCAAGATCGCACTCGTTACCGGCAGCGCGCGAGGCATCGGGCATGTGACTGCGACCACCCTCGCGGCGCGCGGTGCGCATGTGCTCGCGCACCAGCGCGTCGCCGGTGACAGCCCGCTGGTCGCCGCGATCGTCGCTTCGGGGGGCAAGGCGACCGTGGTGACCGGTGACCTCGAAACCCCGGCTGGCGTTGCCGCGCTGGCCACGTCGACGATCGCTGCGCTGGACGGCGCCAGGCTCGATATCCTGGTGCACAACGCCGGTATCCTCGCCGGGGGCACGTATGAGCAGGAGACGGTCGAGCTGTTCGACAAGCAGTTCGCGGTCAACGTCCGTGCGCCGTTGTTCCTGACCCGGGCGCTGCTGCCGCACCTTGCCGACGATGGCGGGCGGATCATCGTGCTGTCGTCGGTGGTCGCGCGGACCGCTTTCCCGGGCTACCTGTCCTACGCGATGACCAAGGGCGCCGTGAACGTCTTCATCCGCAACCTGGCGGCGGAGCTTGGGCCCCGCGGTATCACCGTCAACGGCATCGCGCCGGGGGTCATCGAAACCGACATGTCGTCGATTTTCGCCGGATCGGACGAGGGCCTCGCCTTCGTGCTGTCGATGCAGGCGCTCAAGCGCATCGGCCAGCCCGACGACATCGCCGACGTCGTCGCCTTCTATGCGTCGGCCGCATCGCGCTGGATCACCGGGCAGATCGTCGAAGTCTCGGGCGGCTCCAGGCTCTAGCGCTTCGCAGCTTCAGCGCGACACTTCGGCGACCGCATCCACCACCGCCTGCGGGGCGTCCTTCATGATGTTGTGGGATGCGCCCGCGACGGTGCGCTGGGCGCCGCGGGTCGAACGGGCGGCGAGCGCCGCGTGGCGCGCCTCCCAGCGCGGGTCGGCATCGGCGCTCAGGCCCGCCGTCAGGACGATGATCGGCAGGTCGCCGTAGTCTTGCCGGCCGGCGCGAAGTGCGTCGGTGTTGGCCCCGGCGATCGCGGCATACTCGCTCGCCTGGGTCTGCCAGTGGCCGGGGTCGAGGGCAGCGGCCTGCAAGACTTTCGCCATTGCCGGCGACAGGCCGGGTGACAGGGCGGGGGTGCAACGCGCGAGCTTGGGATCGGTCGACGGCAGGGCGTGGGCAAGTGCGGCTGCAGCGCAGCGCTGGTACACCGCGACCCGTGCGGCGACCATCTCGTCCTGCTCGTCGAACTGACCCTCGATCGACGGGTCAACGAGGACCATCCCGGCGACCGAGCGGGGGTAGGCATCGGCGAACAGCCGCATCGTCATCGCGCCCGCCGAATGGCCGACGAGGACATAGGGCGGCGCGACCTTCGCAGCCTTGAGCACCGCCGCGAGGTCGGCGACGACGGCGCGTCCGTCGCGGGGCATCGGCCCGGGGTCGCTGAAGCCCATTCCTGCGCGGTCGTAGGAGCAGACCCGATTGGTCCGGGCGATCATCGGCTGAACCTTCGACCACGCCCACGTCGTTGCGCCGAAGCCGGCCTCGAGGACCACCGCCGGGCTGCCCGTACCGATGCAGTAGAGGTTGATCTTGCGCCCGTCGGCAAGCGGCACCAGCCGCTGCGGGGTTTCCCACGGTGCTGCCCCGGCGAGCAGCGCAACCGCGACCAGTATCACCGCAGGCTCACGGCCGCTGGGTCATGGCCGGAGCCGCCAGCCCGACTTGAGCAGTGCGTAGCAGAGCCACCACAAGCCCACGTCGAGGACCAGCAGCACGAGCGCACCTTGCAGCGCGAGGCCGTCGCTGACCCCCAGGAAGCCGTACCGGAACCCGTCGATGACGTAGAAGAACGGGTTGGCATGGCTGATCGCCGCCATCGTCGGCGAGACCTTGTCGATCGCATAGAAGGTGCCCGACAACAGGGTCAGCGGCTGGACGATGAAGTTGGTGATCGCGGCGGCGTGGTCGAACTTGTCGGCCCAGATGCCGGTCAGGATGCCGAGCAGCGCCAGCAGGACGCTCCCCATCGTGCCGAAATACAGGACCACCAGCGGATAGCGGATCGGCACGTCAACGCCGGGCGCGATCAGCATCGCCACCCACACCGCGAGACCGACCAGCCAGGCCCGGGTCAGCGCGCTGCCGACCCACGACACCAGCAGCTCGCCGGCCGACAGCGGGGGCATCAGCACGTCGACGATGGTGCCCTGGATCTTGGCGATCAGCAGCGACGACGACGTGTTGGCAAAGCTGTTCTGGATCATGCCCATGACGATCAGCCCAGGCCCGAGGAAATCGGCGAACGGAACGCCAAGCATCGACGGCCGCGAACGGCTCATCGCCACCGCGAAGATCACCAGGAACATCAGCGTCGTGATTGCCGGTGCCCAGATGGTTTGCAGCTGGACCTTGAAAAACCGCCGCACCTCCTTCAAGTAGAGGGTCTTCAGGCCCTGCCAGTTGACCGAGGGGATGACCATCACCCCCGGCTCGGCGTGGCCATCGTTCAGCGGTCGTTGAGCGGTCTGGTCGAGCATCGTCCCACTCCTAGGCGTCAGGGGCCGCTCGTCGCAAGCCGTTCCGCGTCTCGCCAAGTTTGGAACCGCCGCCCATGTCGTGGACCGACGCTCGCATCGACCTGCTCCGCAACAGCTGGGAGCAGGGTATGACGGCGAGCCAGATCGCCGAGCTGCTAGGCGAAGGTGTTACCCGCAACGCCGTCATCGGCAAGGCGCACCGTCTCGGGCTGCAGTCGCGCCCGTCTCCCGTGAAGGGTGGCGAGGCCGCCATCGCCGAGGTCATCGCCAGCTCTGTCGCGACTCCGGTCGCGTCCTCGAGCGCCGCGCCGTCACCCGCCGCGCCGCGCCCGGTTCCCGTGGCGGTGATCAAGAAGCCGCGCCCGCTGACCAATGCCAAGCCGGCGCGCACGACGTTGCTCGACCTGTCGGAGAAGGTCTGCAAATGGCCGATCGGCCATCCCGGCGACACCGACTTCCACTTCTGCGGCAAGCCGAGCGCGACGGGTTTCCCGTATTGCATGGAGCATTGCGCCGTCGCCTATCAGGCCCAGCAGCCCCGCCGCGACCGCAACCGCGCCCCGCCCCCGATCATGCCGGGCTTCGGCCCGCGGCGCTAAGTTTTCTTCCCTCCCCCGCTTGCGGGCGAGGGAAGTTCACGCCCGCTCCTTCACGTATCTCCCCGGCGCGTCCTCGATCGCCTTGAGCGGCCCCTCGCCCGGCACCCGCGCCGGGACCTTGTCGCTCGACTGCGCGCTCAGCCACACGATCCAGTCGGGCCACCAGCTGCCCTTGTGCTCGGTCGCGCCGGCGACGAACTCGGCGAAGGCGGCGGGCAGGGCGTCGTTGGTCCAGTACTGGTATTTGTGCTGGCTCGGCGGGTTGACGACGCCGGCGATGTGTCCCGACCCTGCCAGCACGAAGCGGACCGGGCCGCCGAACGCCTGGGTGATCCGGTAGGCCGAGCGCGCCGGGGCGATGTGGTCTTCCTTGCCGCCCTGGATATAGCTCGGCGTCATGACCGTCGACAGGTCGATCGGCACGCCGGCGACACTGATCCCGCCGGGCACGATCAGCTTGTTGTCGCGGTACATGTCCTCGAGATACGCCTTGTGCCACTGCGCCGGCACGTTGGTCGCGTCGCTGTTCCAGTAGAGCAGGTCGAACGGCAGATAATCCTTGCCGAGCATGTAGTTGTTGACGACGTAGTTCCAGATCAGGTCGTTCGAGCGCAGCATGTTGAAGGTCGTCGCCATCGCCGCGCCGGGCAGATAGCCCTTGCCTTCGGTCATCTTGGCGACACCCTCGATCTGCTCGTCGTCGACGAACACCGACAGGTCGCCGCAGTCGGCGAAATCGACCTGCGCGGTGAAGAAGGTGGCGGTCGCAACCTTGTCGGCCTGGCCCTTGGCGGTGAGGTAGGCGAGCGTCGCGGCCAGCGTCGTGCCCGCTACGCAATAGCCGATCGCGTGGGTGCGCTCGGCGCCGGTCGCCTCCAGCGTCTTGGCGATCGCCATCACCATGCCTTCGCCGACGTAATTGTCGAGGGTGACGTCCGCCAGGCTGGCGTCGGCGTTCTTCCAGGAAACGATGAACACCGTCAGGCCCTGCTCGACCGCCCAGCGGATGAAGCTCTTCTCCGGCGTCAGGTCGAGGATGTAGAACTTGTTGATCCATGGCGGGAAGATCAACAGCGGCGTCGCATACACGTCCGGTGTTGTCGGCGCGTACTGGATCAGCTGGAACAGCCGGTTTTCGAACACCACCTTGCCCGGCGTCACGGCGACATTGCGGCCGACCTCGAAAGCGGTTTCGTCGGTCATCCGCATGCGCCCGGCCTTCAGGTCGTCGAGCAGATGGTCGAGGCCCTTGAGCAGATTCTCGCCCTTGGTCTCGATCGTCGCCTTGAGCACTTCGGGATTGGTCAGCGGGTAGTTCGACGGGCTCAGCGCGTCGACGAACTGCCGGGCGTGGAACAGCGCCTTAGCCTTGTCGTGCTCGTCGAGACCGTCCAGGCCCGCGGTCGTCTCGAGGACGTATTTCGAGGCGAGCAGATAGCTTTGCCGCATCAGGTCGAAGGCCGGCAATTCGGCCCAGGCCGCATCCTTGAAGCGCTTGTCCCTGACGTCGGGCTTGGTTTCGGACGATGCGCCGGGCGTCAGGAACGACTGCCACAAGGCCAGGCTGTCGGTCATGAACCGGGTCTGCATCGCGGCGATCTTCTGCGGGTCTGCAGCCGCGGCGGCGGCGACCTTCTGCCATGTCGCCAGCATCCCGAACGGGTCGGGGTTGGCGGGCGCAGCCTCGCGGGTCATGAACTCGAGCATGGTCTGCTGACCACGTCCGATCAGGTCGCTCCAGCGCTGAAACTGGTCGAGTGCCGGCAGCGCGGGCGTGTCGGCAACTTCGGTCATCGGCGTCTCCGTCCCCGTTACCGAGTCTAGGCTACCCGGACGCCGGGCGGAAGCGTCTAGACACTTGGCGACGACATCGATTTGGCGCTAGCATCGTTGCCGACGGGCAACGTCGGCCCGTGCCAACCGGGGAGTTACCGATGAAGCACCTGATTCTGATTGCTGCACTGGCGCTGCTGCCGACTGTTGCCCTGGCGCAGGACGCCTCCGCCCCTGCTCCGGACGCTGCCGCCGCACCGGACGCCGCCGCGCCTGCCGCTGCGCCGGCAAGCCTGCCGAAGTGCTCGGCCAAGGTTACCGACAGCTGCCAGCAGACCAAGGCGCAGCAGGCAAATGCCCTCGATCATTATCCCGCCGACACCCGGGACGCCGGCAACAACAAGATCGGCGGCGCGGCGATGAGCAAGCCGGCGATGCACAAGAAGCACAAGCACGTCGCCCACAAGGCGATGACCACCACCACGACCACGACAACCGAAGCACCCGCCAAATAGTCCACTCGCGCGCTCAGGCGCGGTGTGGCAGGAGGAACGCGGCCCGCGCCAGTGCGGGCCGCGTCCGGACCACACCATGAACGACGACTTCTACCGCATTCGCCGCCTGCCACCCTACGTGTTCGCCGAGGTGAACGCGATGAAGGCCGCTGCACGCGCCCGCGGCGAGGACATCGTCGACCTCGGCATGGGCAACCCCGACAGCCCGCCGCCCGCGCACGTCATCGCCAAGCTGGCTGAAGTCGCGGCCAAGCCCGACGCGCATGGCTATTCGGCCTCGAAGGGCATTCCGGGCCTGCGCAAGGCTCAGGCCGCTTATTACAAGCGCCGCTTCAACGTCGTCGTCGACCCCGAGACCGAGGTTGTCGTGACGCTCGGTTCGAAGGAAGGCCTCGCCAACCTCGCGCAGGCGATCACCGCCCCCGGCGACGTCATCCTCGCGCCGAACCCGAGCTACCCGATCCACATGTTCGGCTTCATCATCGCCGGCTGCACGATCCGCTCGATCCCGGCCGCGCCGGGCCCGGACTTCTTCGAGAAGCTTGAGCGCGCCGTGCGCTACACCGTGCCGCGCCCGACCGTGCTGGTCATGGGCTACCCGTCGAACCCGACCGCGGAAACCGTCGACCTGGCGTTCTACGAGCAGGTCGTCGCGTTCGCGAAGGAGCACAGCATCTGGGTTATCAGCGACCTCGCCTACGCTGAGATCTACTTCGAGGACGACAAGCCGACGCCGTCAATCCTGCAGGTTCCGGGTGCCAAGGACGTCGCGATCGAGTTTACCTCGATGTCCAAGACCTACTCGATGGCGGGCTGGCGGATCGGCTTCGCGGTCGGCAATCCGCAGCTCATCGCAGCGCTGACCCGGGTCAAGTCGTACCTCGACTACGGCGCGTTCACGCCGATCCAGGCGGCGGCGGTAGCGGCGCTCAACGGCCCGCAGAACTGCATCGCCGAGCACCGCGCGCTGTACAAGCGCCGCCGCGACGTCCTGATCGAGAGCTTCGGGCGCGCCGGTTGGGAGATCCCGGTGCCGCGCGCCAGCATGTTCGCCTGGACCCCGATCCCGCCGGCGCTGCGCCACCTCGGCGCGGTCGAGTTCGCCAAGCAGCTCATTACCCACGCCCAGGTCGCGGTCGCCCCCGGCACCGGCTTCGGCGAGGAGGGCGAAGGCTTCGTCCGCATCGCGCTGGTCGAGAACGAGCACCGCATCCGGCAGGCGGCCCGCGGGGTGAAGCGCTACCTCCAGTCGATGGGCGTCAACACGCCGGGGATCAAATCCGTTGCCAGCTGAACCTTTGCGCATCGGCCTCGCCGGGCTCGGCACCGTCGGTGGTGGCGTTCTCGACCTCCTCCACACCAACGCCGCTTTGATCACCCGCCGTGCCAACCGCAAGATCGTCGTCACCGCGGTCAGCGCGCGTGACCGGCACCGCGAGCGCGGTGTCGACCTGTCGCGCTTTGCCTGGGTCGACGATGCGGGCGAACTCGCAAGCCGTGACGATGTCGACGTCGTGGTCGAGACCATCGGCGGCGCGGATGGCCCGGCGCTGACGCTGGCGCGCGCGGCACTCGGCGCGGGCAAGGCCTTTGTCACCGCCAACAAGGCGATGCTGGCGCACCACGGCCTCGAACTCGCCGCGCTCGCCGAAGCCAGAGGCACCGCGCTCAAGTACGAGGCCGCGGTGGCAGGCGGCATCCCGGTCATCAAGGGGCTGCGCGAGGGCGCGGCGGCGAACGAGCTGTCGAGCGTCTACGGCATCCTCAACGGCACCTGTAACTACATCCTGACGCGGATGGAGGCCGAAGGGCTGGGCTTCGCGGCGGTCCTCGGCGACGCGCAGCGGCTCGGCTATGCCGAGGCCGACCCAAGCTTCGACATCGACGGTATCGACGCGGCGCACAAATTGTCGCTGCTCGCCAGCCTCGCCTTTGCCAGCCGGCCCGACTTCGGCAGCGTCGCGACGACCGGCATCCGCGCCGTCGACAGCGCCGATATCGAGTATGCGGCGGCTCTCGGCTTCCGCATCCGGCTGGTCGGGCTGGCGAGTGCCGCCGGCGACCGGCTGTTCCAGCGCGTCCACCCGTGCCTCGTGCCCAAGTCGCACCCGCTCGCTCACGTCGACGGCGCCCTCAATGCCGTGGTTGCCGAGGGCAATTTCGTCGGACGGCTGTTCTTCTCGGGCCGCGGAGCCGGTGCCGGACCGACCGCCAGCGCCGTCGTCGCCGACCTCATCGACGTTGCGCGCGGCGAGGTCGGCCCGGCCTTCGCGATGCCGGTCGCCCAGCTTTCGGCGCTCCCCGCTGCCGACCAGGCCGATCATCAGGGCCGCTTCTACCTGCGGCTGACCGTCGTCGACCGACCCGGGGTCCTTGCTGCCCTGACCGCGGCCCTGCGCGATTCGAGCGTCTCGATCGAGAGCCTGATCCAGCGCGGCGATGGGCCCGGCGGCAGCGTCTTTGTCGTCATGGTCACCCACCACAGCGTCGAGCGGCAGGTCCGCGCCGCGCTCGACCGGATGGCCGCACTCGACGATGTCGTCGGCGCGCCGATGATGATGCACATCCTCGACCTCTAACGACCGCGTTAACGACGACCGCACCGAACTCGACTTTTGCGGGGGCGCGGCCTAGTCCCATGGGGACCTGACCCCGGAGTCCAAATGCCCACCAGCCCAGTCTCTGCCCGCCCCGCTCCCGCCAGCGCGGTCCTCGACCGCGTGCTCGTCCTCGAGATGGTCCGCGTCACCGAGTATGCGGCGATCGCCGCCTCCAAGCAGATCGGGCGCGGCGACGAGCATGCCGCCGATGCCGCGGCCGTCGAAGCGATGCGCGATGCGCTCAACATGCTCGATTTCGACGGCACCATCGTCATCGGCGAGGGCGAGCGCGACGAGGCCCCGATGCTGTTCATCGGCGAGAAGGTCGGCCGCGGCTACCGGGACAACGGGGTCGGCAGCGGCCCCAAGATCGACATCGCCCTCGACCCGCTCGAGGGCACGACGATCACCGCCAAGGCCGGCCCCAACGCGCTCGCGGTGCTGGCGATCGCCGAGGAGGGCGGGCTGCTCAATGCGCCAGACACCTACATGGACAAGATCGCGATCGGGCCAGGCTACCCGGAGGGCACGATCGACCTGCGCGAATCGACGACCTGGAACGTCGAGTCGCTGGCCCGCGCCAAGGGCGTCCAGGCGAGCGACATCATCGCCTGCGTCCTCGACCGGCCGCGCCACGACGCGCTGATCGCCGAACTCCGTGCGCTCGGCTGCGGCATCATGCTGATCCCCGACGGCGACGTCGCCGGCATCATCGCGACGACCGATCCTGACACCGGCATCGACCTGTACATCGGCAGTGGCGGTGCGCCGGAGGGTGTGCTCGCGGCGGCGGCGCTGCGTTGCGTCGGCGGCCAGATGCAGGGCCGGCTGGTGTTCCGGAACGAGGACGAGCGCGGTCGCGCGCGCCGTTGGGGCATCACCGACCTCGAGCGCATCTACAAGCTCGAGGACCTCGCGCAGGGCGACGTGATCTTCGCCGCGACCGGCGTCACCGATGGCTCGCTGCTGCAGGGCGTGCGGCGCAAGCGCGACGGGACCATCACCACCGAGAGCATCGTCATGCGCGCCTCGTCGGGCACTGTCCGCCGGGTGCTGGGCACGCGCCGCAGCGAGCCGAAGAAGAGCGCCTAGGGCCAGCGCGCGAACAGGCCCCTGAGCGCCGTCACCAGCGCCAGCGGCTGGTCGATCATGACATGATGCTCGGCATCCGGGATGCCGATCGCAGGCGAACCGGCGGGAAGCGCCTCGCGCATCGAGGCGACACGGTCGGGCGGCATGAGCATCGACTGCTCACCCCAGATCAGCCCGACCGGGCAGCCGGGATGGTTGAGCAGCGACCGCGCTTCGCCGATCTCGAAGCGCGACCACAGGAATGGGTCGAAGGCCCAGGTCCAGCCGCCCGGCACCTCGATCAACGAACCCCGCGCGATATAGTCGGCGATGAACAGGTTCTCGCAGCCCTGCGGTGGCGCGAGGCGGAAGCGGGCCAGCGCATCGGCGAGCGTCGGGTAGATCTTGTGCGGGCGCAGCGTCGCATTGGGTGGACGCCCGCCCTCCTCGCCGACACCGCGGAAGGGCGTGTCGACGATCACCGCGGCGCGCATCTCCGCGCCACGGGTGGCCGCTGCGGCCATCATCGGGAAGCCGCCGAAGCTGTGCGAGACGATCAGTGGCGGGCCGGCATCGCTGGCCCCGGTGGCAGCAGCGACCGCGAAGATTTCCGCGATGAAGCTCTCGACGGTGTAGACCTCGCGGTGGTCGGAGCCGCCCATGCCTGACCATGACAGCGCGGCGACGCGGTAGTCGGCGGCGAAGAACGGCGCGATGAAGCTCCACCAGCGCGCGTGCGCGCCGTTGCCGTGAAGGAACAATAGCCCGGGTTTGCCGCGCTCGCCCCACGCCAGCGTCTCGATCCCGGCCCCCTCGACCATGACGCGCCCGACCTCGGGCGCGTCGGCGAGCGCGGCGTCGAACCATGCGGGGGCAGGCGGCCGCTCGCCGTGAAGGTGCGCGAGCGGGGCGCGGTTCTCGGGCTCGGTGGTTGGGGCAGCAGTGCTCAAGGCACGACCTCGCTGGCTGTGACAGGGGGCAGGCGGAACGTCCCGTCGAGCAATTCGACGCGGGGCAGGTAGGCGCGCCAGACGAGGCGGAACGGCCCCGGCGGCGCGGGCAGCCAGTTGACGACGCGCTCGCCGCTCGGCCTGGCGGCCTGGACGAAGATGTCGAGGCCGCCGTCGCGCTCGTAGTGCAGCGACTTCGCCGCCGACCGCACGGCGAAGCGGTCGAGCGGATTGGGCACGAAGAACAGCCGCCCGTCCTTGTCGATCTGGTACATCGTCAGCGACCAGAACGCCCCGACCGGGGGACGCGGCGGAATGTGGACGGTGTAGGCGCTTGCTCCAGTAAGCGGCTTGCCGTCGGCGTCGGTATTGGCGCTGAGGTACACCGCCTCCTGCCGCGGCAGCGCACCGAGGCCGCCGACCGCGACCGCGGCGCGGCCCGCGTCGTCATCGCCGAAGTTGCCGATGCCTGGGCCTGGGTAGCTCCAGCCGTCGGCAACCGTGCCGACCTTGGCGAAGCCGGCCTTGAGTTCGTTGCGGAAAATCGGGATCGCGGTCGCACAGAGATTCTGCGTCTCGGCAGGCAACTCGGCGTAGGGCGCAAGGCCTTCGACGCGCGGTGTCACTCCGGAACGTGCCAGTGCCTCGCCGACGACCGCGAGGAAGGTCTTGGCATCGGGGGTCGGCGTCGGAGCGATGGTGGCCGGCACGGCCTCGCCGCCGCCTTCCAGCTTGAAGCCGTCGATCGCCTCGCCCGCCGCGGCGATGTCCTCTGGTCCCGCGACGTAGACACGGACCAGCAGCCAGGCGTCGTTGGTGTCGGAGCGCAGCAGCGTCGTGCCCTCGGGAGCCCTCCCGGTGAAGCCCGGCCCGGCGATGGTGAAGCGTCCGGTGCCCCCGGTTCGCGTCCCGACGACCGCGACATTGTCGGTGAAGATGTTCATCAGCGCGGCGGAATTGTACCGCCCCGGCAGGTCGGGGACGGTCAGCGTCACCGGCCCGTTCTTCAGGTCGAGCCAGGCGCTGGCATACAGCGTGTCGTTGTTCGGCGTCGTCACCTCGCGGGTCGTCGCGTCCGCCAGGGTCTTGCGCGCGAACAGCCGGTTGACCCCGCTCAGACCGAAGGCCTGCGCCTTGGCGACGGTGCCGGCACGGGTCCGCATCATCTCGTAGACCGGGAAGGCGTACTGGAAGGCAGCGCGAAGCTGCGTCACCTGGGGGGTGTCGGGCAGGGTCGCCGGCCTCGCCGGGTGCGGTGCAGCCTTGCGGGCGGCGTGCGCCGGATGCGCGGCGCGCTTGACCGGCGCCCCCGCTGCCATGGTCGCCGCACTACTTACAAACGCCAGCAAAACCACGCCGGCCACCGCCCTGTTCATTCGGATTCTCGCTTCATCGCTCGCCCGCTTTAGTGATAGTCGACCATGGCGAGGGTTGCCGTAAACGTAAAGCACAGTGCACAATTGACCGCCATCTTGGGAGAATCCCCGTGTCCGAAGCCTATATCGTAGCTGCCGCGCGTACAGCGGGGGGGCGCCGCGGCGGCCGCCTGACCGGGTGGCATCCGGCCGACCTCGCGGCCCAGGTGCTCGACTCGCTCGTCGATCGCGCCGGTGCCGACCCCAAGATGGTCGAGGACGTCATCATGGGCTGCGTCAGCCAGTTCGCCCAGCAGTCGGGCAACATCGCCCGCAACGCCGTGATGTCGTCGAAGCTGCCCGAGACGGTTCCGGGCACGTCGGTCGACCGCCAGTGCGGCAGCAGCCAGCAGGCCCTGCACTTCGCCGCCGCCACCGTGATGAGCGGCCAGATGGACTGCGTCATCGCCGCCGGGGTCGAGTCGATGACCCGCGTGCCGATGGCTGCGGGCGCCAAGGCGGCGCACGAGGCCGGCCTCGGCAGCCCCTACGCCAGCGTCGGCATCAAGGCGCGCTATCCGGGCGTCCAGTTCAGCCAGTTCACCGGCGCCGAGATGATCGCCAAGAAGTATAACCTGTCGAAGGACGACCTCGACGGCTTCGGCTTCGAAAGCCAGCGCCGCGGCGCCGCCGCCAGCAAGGCCGACGCCTTCAAGGACGAGATCGTGCCCATCGAGGTCGAGCTGCCCGACGGCACCCGCGAGCTGCACCTGATCGACGAGGGCATCCGCTTCGACGCCAGCCTCGAGGCGATCCGCGGCGTCAAGCTGATCCAGGAAGGCGGCCGCCTGACCGCGGCGACGTCCTCGCAGATCTGTGACGGCGCCTCTGGCGTGATGGTCGTCAACGAGCGCGGCCTGAAGGCGCTCGGCGTCCAGCCGCTGGCCCGTATTCACCACATGACCGTCATCGCCGAGGATCCGGTGATCATGCTCGAAGCGCCGATCGGGGCGACCCGGCGCGCGCTCGAGCGGTCTGGCATCAAGCTGAGCGATATCGACCTGTTCGAGGTCAACGAGGCCTTTGCCAGCGTGCCGATGGCCTGGCTCCAGACACTCGGTGCCGATCCGGCGAAGCTCAACGTCAACGGCGGCGCGATCGCGCTCGGCCACCCGCTCGGCGCCTCGGGAACCAAGTTGATGGCGACGCTCGTCCATGCCCTGCGGGCGCGCGGCAAGCGCTGGGGCCTGCAGACCATGTGCGAGGGTGGCGGGCTCGCGAACGTCACGATCATCGAGGCGCTTTAATTCCCCTCCCCCCTTGAGGGGGAGGGACAGGTCGCGTCTTCGCGACCAGGGAGAGGGGTTGAGCCCCGACCCCTCACCCTGGCGGCTATGCCGCCGGTCCCTCCCCCTCAAGGGGGAAGGGGAGCAAGGAGGACACAATGGCCTACACCCAGATCCGCTACGAGGTTACAGAGGGCATCGCGACGATCACCCTCAATCGCCCGGAGAAGCTCAACGCCTTCACCGCGACGATGATGCACGAGTTGATCGCCGCCTTCGACGAGGTCGATGCCGATGACGACGTCCGCGCCGTCGTCGTCACCGGCGAGGGCCGCGCCTTCTGTGCGGGTGCCGACCTGAGCCAGGGCGCGGCGACTTTCGACTACGACAAGCGCACCGACGGCCACCGTGAAGGCTCGCCGGTCCGCGAGGACGGCAGCATCGACTACACCCACGATGCGGTCCGCGACGGCGGCGGGCGCGTCACGCTGCGTATCTTCGAATGCCTGAAGCCGGTCATCGGCGCGATCAACGGCCCTGCGGTCGGCATCGGCGTCACCATGCAGCTGGCGATGGACATCCGCATCGCCAGTGAGAGCGCGCGCTTCGGCTTCGTCTTCGCGCGCCGGGGCATCGTCCCCGAAGCGGCCTCGTCGTGGTTCCTGCCACGTATCGTCGGCATCGCGCAGGCGCTGGAATGGTGTTTCTCGGGGCGGGTGTTCCCGGCCGCCGAGGCGCTCGCCGGCGGCCTCGTCAGCCACGTCGTCCCGGATGACGAACTGCTCGACGCCGCCTACGCGCTGGCGGACGAGATCGCCGCGAACACGGCGGCGGTCTCGGTCGCGATGACCCGCCAGATGATGTGGCGGATGCTCGGCGCCGCCTCACCGATGGACGCGCACAAGCTCGACAGCCGCGCGATCTACAGCCGCGGCCGCTCGGGCGACGCCAAGGAGGGGGTGATGTCGTTCATCGAGAAGCGCCCGGCGCTGTTCCCGGACAAGGTATCCGACGCCATGCCTGACTTCTTCCCGTGGTGGGACGAGCAGAAGTACGGGTGAGTTAAATCCTCCCCTTCGAGGATCAGAAGACCGGCCACCCCTCCGGCGTCGGAGCCTCGACGTCCACCGGGGGCGCGTCGTCGCGGTACGGGATCAACAGCCCGCGTGCGTGCAGCCGCATGGGACCCTGTCCCGCGCCATAGACCGGGTCCCCGAGGATCGGATGGCCGAGCGTCGCGGCGTGGACCCGGACCTGGTGCGTGCGCCCGGTCTCGGGCCGGAACTCCATCAGGCTGCGCGAGCCTTCGCGGGCGAGCACGCGCCATGCCGTTGCCGCTGTCTTGCCGGTCGGGTCGACGACCATCCGCCAGCCCGCCTCGGCGCTCGAGATCTTGCGGAGCGGCGCGTCGATGCGACCCTCTTCCTCGGCGGGCGCGCCTTCGACCACCGCCCAATAGACTTTGCCGATCTGCCCGGCCGAAAACATCTGGGTCAGCTTCTTCGATGCCTTCGGGTGTCGCCCGAGCACCAGGCAGCCCGAAGTGTCGCGATCCAGCCGGTGCGCCGGCTGGGGGTTGCGGACGAAGCCTTCGCGCAGGCTCCACAGGTGATCGTCGAGACTGCGCGGCGTGCTCGGCCCGGGGTGGACCGCAAGGCCGGCGGGCTTGTCGATGACGAGCAGGTGGGCGTCGATGTGGAGGATTGGGATTTGCACCCGCCCCCACTGTGCCGAGTGGCCGAATTAAGCAATCCGCGCGCCCCGCCGTCCCTTGGCCTGCCACCCCAGCGGAGAGGGACACCCAATGACCGTCATCAACACCAACCTGTCGGCACTGACCGCCCAGACCGGCCAGCGCATGGCGCAGACCAACCTGAGCGCCGCGATGGAGCGCCTGTCGACCGGCAGCCGCATCAACTCGGCCAAGGACGACGCCGCCGGCCTCGCCATCGCCACCCGGATGACGTCGGACGTGCGCGGCCTCGGCGTCGCGATGCGCAACGCCAACGACGGCATCAGCCTCGCGCAGACTGCGGAAAGCGCGATGGGCGAAGTCACCAACATGCTTCAGCGGATGCGTGAACTCGCCGTCCAGGGCGCCAACGGCACGATCACCGGCGACGATCGGGCAGCTTTGCAGGCCGAAGTCGTGCAGCTGCGCTCCGAAATCGACAGCGTCGCCACCCGCACCAACTTCAACGGCATCAAGCTGCTCGACGGCTCGGCCAAGAACCTGCTGCTTCAGACCGGCAGCCGCGCCGGCGAGACGATCACCTTCGGCATCGGCTCGGCCCGCGCCAACGACCTCGGCACCGGCGCCACCGCCGCGCTGTCGGCAACCGGCGCGTTCGAAGGCACGGTCACCAACCTGACCGCCAACCAGGCCCTGATCGCCAGCGACCTGATCATCAACGGCGTCAACATTGGGCCGTCGTCGGCCGACGACGACAGCATCAGTTCGGGTGAAAAGGTCGCCTCCGCCGTCGCCAAAGTTGCCGCGATCAACCGCTCGGCCGTCGAGAGCGGCGTCTCCGCAGTGGTCGGCAAGACCATCATGACCGGCTCGGCGATGACCGCAGCGGCCCTGACCGGCACCGTCACCATCAACGGCAAGACCACCGTTGCCATCGCCACCACGACCAACGCCGCCGCCAACCGCGTGCTGGTCAAGGACGCGATCAACGCCATCTCGGGCCAGACCGGCGTCGTCGTGGTCGACACCGGTGACGACAATGCCGGCCTCCGCCTAGAAGCCGCCGATGGCCGCAACGTCATCGTCAGCATGACGACGCTCACCGCCGCCGCTACCGGTCTCAAGGCGGGTGCCCAGTCGGGCACCTACAGCCTGGTGTCGAACAACGGCAACCCGGTCGAGATCAGTTCGACCAGCGCCGGCAAGGTCAGCCGCTCCGGCCTGCAGATCGGCACCTACGCCCGCGGCGTCTCGGCGGTCACCACCGACTCCCGTGCCGTCGCGACGAATGCCGCAGGTGCCTCGACGCTCAATTCGGGCGACCTCAAGATCAACGGCATCAACATCCGCGCCGCCACCGCTGCGGACGACACCTATTCGGACAACCTCGCACTCTCGAGCCTGAAGGGCGGCAGCGCCATCGCGATCTCCGCCGCGATCAACTCCTCTACTGCGGCCACAGGAGTTACTGCCAAGGCCAACGCCCTGACGCTCGACGGTGCCGCCCCGACGACGGTGATCGGCACCACCGCGACGGCGACGCTGATGATCAACGGCGTCGGCATCGACATCACCCTCGATGCCACCGACACGGCGCAGGCGACACGCGAGAACGTCGCTCGTGAGATCAACAAGTACAGCGGGCTGACCGGCGTCGTCGCCACCGACAGCGGCAAGGGCGGCTTGTCGCTCACCGCCGCCGACGGGCGCAACATCGCGGTCAGCTATGACAGCGACGAGGCGGCGAGCGCGGCCAACTTCGGCCTCGGCAGCGTCACCGTTCGCGGCACCGGCACCGCCTACACCGTCACCGGCCTGACCGATCCGACCGACTATTCGGCCGACACCGTGCAGACTGCCTATGCCACCGTCTCGCTGACCGCCTCGCGCGGCATCGAGCTGGGGGCGGGGACGCTCAGCTACTCGACGGCGTCGAACTTCACCAAGCTTGGCTTCGAGGAGAACAAGTACGGCTCCGACGACGGCGGCCTGAAGATCCGCGACGTCGATGTCACCACGATCGAGGGTGCCAGCGCCGGACTGGCAGCGATCGACGAGGCGCTGCAATCCGTCAACATCGACCGCGCCAACCTCGGTGCGGTGCAGAACCGGCTCGAGGCGAGCGTCAACAACATCACCTCGAACGTCACCAACCTGACCGCCAGTCGCAGCCGGATCCAGGACGCCGACTTCGCGGCAGAAACGACCAACCTAGCCAAGGCCCAGGTCCTCAGCCAGACCGCGCAGGCGATGCTGGCGCAGGCCAACCAGAACCAGCAGCAGGTCCTGCAGCTGCTCCGCTAAATCGAAGCGACGAAGACGCGCCCGGTGGTCCCTGACCGCCGGGCGTTTTCGTCGTGCTGGCGGTATTGGAAACCCCGTGCTAACCCCCGCCGCCGAACGGAGCGGTGGCCGAGTGGTCGAAGGCGCACGCCTGGAAAGTGTGTAAGGGTCAAAAGCCCTTCGTGGGTTCGAATCCCACCCGCTCCGCCACGGATACCCGCTAGCGCCGCACGCTGAGTCCGCGGGGTGGTCGCCCAGGACCGCGACCACCCCGCTCAGACGGCATCGCTGCGCACAACTGGCGCGTCACGCCAGTAATTTTGCCAGTGCTGTGGCATAGCGCCGGACGATCGAGCCGCGGGCGACATGCCGTCCCCCCTGGACCATCTTGCAGCCCCGCCGCCATACGCAGTCGACGCCGCGATCGCCGGCAGCGAAGATCCAGCTATCGAGCAGTTTGTCCGATCCTCGCGCCTGGAAAGCAGGGCCATCGACATCGAGGCTGACAAAGTCTGCCGGCTGTCCGACGCTGATCGAGGGGTTCTCGATTCCCAGCGCGCGGCCGCCCCCCTCCAAAGCCTGGCGAAACAGATTCTCGCCGGTCGATAGCTCATCGGGTTTCGACAGGATGTTGCGCCCCCGCAGCGACAGCCGTTGGCCGTACTCAAGCAGCCGAAGCTCTTCCGAAAGATCCACCCTGACGTTGGAATCGGAGCCGATGCCAATGCGCCCGCCGGCACTGAGGAAGGCCTTTGCCGGGAATATGCCGTCGCCCAGGTTCGCCTCGGTGATCGGGCAAAGTCCGGCTACCGCCCCGCTTGCCGCGAGCCCGACCGTTTCGGCGTCCGTCATGTGCGTCGCGTGGACCAGGCACCAGCGCGCATCGATCGGTGCGTGATCCAGCAACCATTCGACCGGTCGCGCCCCGGACCAGCGCACACAATCCTCGACCTCCTGCGTCTGCTCGGCGACGTGGAGGTGGATCGGTCCGTCGGCGGCAAGCGGCATCAATGCATCGAGCTCGTCTGCAGTGACGGCGCGCAGGCTGTGAGGCGCGATGCCGACGACCGCGTCTGGCAGCGCAGCGGCGGCGGCGCGCGCCGCTTCGAGCAGCCGGGTGAAGCTGTCCAGGTCGCTGCCGAAGCGGCGCTGGCCCGTAGTGAGGGGCGTACCTCCGAAGCCGGCATGGGCATAGTAGACCGGCAGCAGCGTCAGGCCGATGCCGGTTTCCGCCGCCGCCGCGACGATTGCCCGGCTCATTTCGGCCGGATCGGCGAAGGGCACGCCGCTGGTGTCGTGGTGGAGGTAGTGGAATTCGCCGACGCGCGTGAAGCCGCTCTCCAGCATTTCGGCATAGGCCAACGCCGCGACCGCCATCAACTCGTCCGGGCCGATACGATTGACAAACCGGAACATCGTCTCTCGCCAGGTCCAGAAGTTGTCTGTGGAGACGCCGCGGGCTTCGGTGAGACCGGCCATTCCCCGTTGGAATGCGTGGCTGTGGAGATTGCCCATCCCCGGCAGGATGGCCCCGTGCAACTCGTCGCGGGGCCCAGGGGCAATGCCAGTCTCGATCGCGGTGACAATACCGCCCGACACCGTCAGGCGAACATCCTCGCGCCAGCCGGCTGGCAAGAGTATCGAGCGGGCGTGGAGGCGGGCATCGGCATGCGCCATCGAAATGCTTCCTAGAAAATTGTCAGTTATGTCTATACATTAGGTTGCGGTGCTGCCAAGTTAGCGAACCCGATGGACATTGTTATGCGCTGCGATACCCAGTGGACCAATGCTAGCTTGGCAACGATGGCCGGCGATGGCCTCGGCCTGATCAAGAACGGGACGGTCGCAGCCGTCGACGGTCGAATCCTGTATGCGGGCCCAGTCGCCGATGCGCCGGTTCTGGAACCTGATACGACAGTGAACTGCGAAGGGCGCTGGATTACGCCCGGCCTGATCGACTGCCACACACATCTGGTCCACGCGGGTAACCGCGCGCACGAATTCGAATTGCGGCTCCAGGGCGCCTCCTATGAGGAGATCGCCCGCGCGGGTGGCGGCATCATCTCGACGATGACGGCGACGCGGAGCGCAACTGAAGCCGACCTGGTGGCGAGCGCGCTGCCCCGGCTCGACGCCCTGATCGCCGAGGGCGTGACGACCGTCGAGGTGAAGTCCGGCTACGGCCTGACTCGCGACGACGAGATCAAGATGCTGCGCGCGGCGCGGCGGTTGGGCGAGGAACGGCCCGTGCGGATCGTCACGACCTTCCTCGGCGCACATGCGTTGCCGCCTGAATTTGCCGGCGATGCCGACGCCTATATCGACCATGTCTGCAACACGATGCTGCCCGCAGTCGCCGAGGCCGGGCTCGGCGACGCGGTCGACGCTTTTTGCGAGGGGATCGGCTTCACGCCGGCGCAGACCCGGCGGGTGTTCGACGCGGCAAGGGCGGCGGGGCTTCCGGTGAAGCTCCATGCGGAGCAACTCTCCAACCTTCATGGTGCGGCCTTGGCCGCCGAGGCCAGGGCGCTGTCCGCCGACCATCTCGAGCATCTCGACGATGCGGGGGTCGCGGCAATGGCCGCCGCGGGCACCGCCGCGACCTTGCTGCCCGGGGCCTATTATTTCATGCGCGAGTCCCGGCTGCCCCCGATTGCGGCGTTGCGTGCGGCGGGCGTGCCGATCGCGCTGGCGACCGACTGCAACCCCGGGACCTCGCCGCTCACCTCGCTGCTGCTAGCGCTGAACATGGGCGCGACCCTGTTCCGTCTGACCGTCGACGAGTGTCTCGCCGCGGTCACCCGCAACGCCGCTCGCGCGCTCGGCTTGCAGGATCGGATTGGCACACTCGAAGCCGGCAAGGCTTGCGACCTCGCGGTGTGGGACATCGAACGGCCCGCCGAACTCGTCTACCGCATGGGATTCAATCCGCTTCATGCCCGCGTCTGGAGTGGACAGTGACCGAGATCATCATCACCGCCGGCGCCGCGAGCCTGGCCGAGTGGCGCGCGGTCTATCGTGGCGCGACGCCGAGGCTCGACCCCGCCGCGTTGCCCGCGATCATTGCCAGCGCCGCAGCGGTGGCGCGGATCCTCGCAAGGGGCGAGCCGGTGTACGGCATCAACACTGGCTTCGGGAAACTGGCCAGCGTCCGCATCGGCGACGCGGATCTCGCCAGACTGCAGCGTAACATCGTGCTGAGCCATGCTGCCGGGACGGGCGCACCGGCACCCATCCCGGTCATCCGGCTGATGATGGCGCTCAAGCTCGCCAGCCTCGCGCAGGGTGCATCGGGTGTCAGGCCTGAGATCGTCGCTCTCCTCGAAGCCATGCTCGCAAAGGGGCTGACACCCGTTGTCCCGGCGAAAGGGTCGGTGGGTGCCAGTGGTGATCTCGCACCGCTCGCGCACATGGCCGCGACGATGATCGGTGTCGGCGATATCTTCGTCGGCGACCGGCGCTTGCCGGCCACCGAGGCACTGCGCGACGCCGGCTTGTCGACGCTCGAGCTGGGACCGAAGGAGGGGTTGGCCCTGCTCAATGGGACGCAGTTCTCTTGCGCCAATGCGCTTGCCGGACTGTTCGAGGCCGAACGGCTGTTCCAGTCGGCGCTGATCACTGGTGCACTGTCGACCGAGGCCGCGAAGGGTTCCGACACGCCGTTCGATCCCCGCATCCACGCGCTGCGCCGCCACCGCGGCCAGATCGAGACCGCCGATGCGCTGCGCCGGTTGATGGCCGGCTCGGCAATCCGGGCCAGCCACCTGGTCGACGATATCCGCGTGCAGGATCCTTATTGCCTGCGCTGCCAGCCGCAAGTCATGGGCGCCGTGATCGACCTGCTCCGGCAGGCGGCGGCGACGCTGGAGATCGAGGCCAACTGCGTTTCTGACAATCCGCTGATCTTCCCGGAGGCGGACGAGGCGCTGTCGGGCGGCAACTTCCATGCGGAGCCGGTTGCGTTCGCGGCCGACATGATCGCACTCGCGATCTGCGAGATCGGCTCGATCGCCGAGCGGCGCGTCGCGATGCTGGTCGATCCCGCGCAGTCGGGCCTGCCGGCTTTCCTGACGCCGAAGCCGGGCCTCAACTCGGGTTTCATGATCCCGCAAGTGACGGCGGCGGCGCTGGTGTCCGAGAACAAGCAACGCGCCACCCCCGCCAGCGTCGATTCGATTCCGACTTCCGCGAACCAGGAAGACCATGTCTCGATGGCCGCGCACGGTGCCCGTCGGCTACTGGAAATGGCCGAGAATGCGACAGCGGTGATCGGCATCGAGCTGCTCGCGGCGGTGCAGGGTTGCGACTTTCACGCGCCGCTTGCCTCGAGCGTTGCACTGCAGGCGGCGCGGGCGCGGCTGCGACGTGTGGTCCCCACCCTGGAGGACGACCGGCATTTCCATCCCGACCTGGAGGCGGCCAACGCGATCGTTCGCGACGGCGCGCTTATCGAGGCGGTGGGGCTCGACCTGCCGGGGTTGGCGTGAACGCGTTCCTGGAAATTCACCGCGGCACGGCCCCCCTGGTCGTTGTCTTTCCCCATACGGGTACCGAGCTGCCGTCCGAGCTGGACAACGCTTTCGTCTCCCCGTGGCTGGCGCGCAAGGACACCGACTGGTGGATCGATCGTGTTTATGGCTTCGCGCATGAGCTCGGGGCGACGACCGTCCGCACCCGGCTGTCGCGGAGCGTAATCGACTGCAACCGCGATCCTTCCGGCGCTTCTCTCTACCCCGGCCAGACGACGACCGGCCTATGCCCGGTGGAAAGCTTCGACGGAGAACCGCTGTACGCCGGCATGACGCCGAGCCAGGCCGAGATCGAGCGCCGCCGGGCCGCCTACTTCGATCCCTATCATGCTGCCTTGTCGGAGGAGCTGCACCGGCTGCGTGCGCACCACCCCAAGGTCGTGCTGTACGATGCCCATTCGATCCGTAGTCACGTCCCACGCCTGTTCGACGGCGAGCTGTCGCAGTTCAACATCGGCACCAACAGCGGCGCCGCGTGTGCGCTCGCGCTCGCCGATGCGGTCCAGTCGATCTGCACAGCGAGCGGCCACAGCGTCGTTCGCGATGGCCGCTTCAAGGGTGGCTGGACGACGCGTCACTACGGCTGTCCGGAACAGGGGGTCCACGCGATCCAGATGGAACTCGCGATCCGCGGGTATCACCGGGAGCCGGTCGTGCCGGGGCCAGACAACTGGCCGGGCGAATTCGATCCGGGTTTTGCCGCGCCCTTGGCGGCGACGCTCTCCGATATCCTGAAGGCCTGCCTCGCCTTTGCCGATCGCTGAAAGGACCTCCATGACCCGCCTTGACGGCAGCCGCATCATCAGACCCGCGACCGGTACCGTCCTGTCGGCGAAAAGCTGGCTGACCGAGGCGCCGCTGCGGATGCTGATGAACAACCTGCACCCCGACGTCGCCGAGCGGCCCGAGGAGCTGGTCGTCTACGGCGGCATCGGGCGCGCAGCGCGCGACTGGGAAAGCTACGACAAGATCGTCGAGACGCTGCGACGCCTGGAGGACGACGAGACGCTGCTCGTCCAGTCCGGCAAGCCGGTCGGCGTCTTCAAGACCCATGTCGACGCGCCGCGCGTGCTGATCGCCAACTCCAACCTCGTGCCCAAATGGGCGACGTGGGAGCATTTCGACGAGCTCGATCGCAAGGGCCTGGCGATGTACGGCCAGATGACTGCGGGTTCGTGGATCTACATCGGCACGCAGGGCATCGTGCAGGGCACCTACGAGACCTTCGTCGAGATGGGCCGGCAGCACTATGGCGGCGACCTTGGCGGCCGCTGGCTGTTGACCGCGGGGCTTGGCGGCATGGGCGGGGCGCAGCCGCTTGCTGCGGTCATGGCCGGCGCCTCGTGCCTCGCGATCGAGTGCCAGCAGAGCCGGATCGAGATGCGCATGCGCACCGGCTATCTCGACCGGAGCGCCACCACGATCGACGAGGCTCTTGCGATCCTCGACGAGGCCAGGGTCGGGGGCAAACCCGTGTCGGTCGGGCTGCTGGGCAACGCTGCCGAGCTGCTGCCGGGAATGTTCGCGCGTGGCATCCGACCGGACCTGCTGACCGACCAGACAAGCGCGCACGATCCGGTCAACGGCTATCTGCCCGCCGGCTGGAGCGTCGAGCGCTGGATCGCCTCGCGCGAGCAGCACCCGGCGGGGGTCGCGGCGGCGGCAAAGGCATCGATGGCCGTGCATGTGCAGGCGATGCTCGATTTCCAGGCGGCCGGCGTGCCGACGGTCGACTATGGCAACAACATCCGCCAGGTCGCCAAGGACGCCGGCGTCACGAACGCCTTCGACTTCCCGGGGTTCGTCCCCGCCTATATCCGCCCGCTGTTCTGCCGGGGCATCGGCCCCTTCCGGTGGGTCGCGCTGTCCGGCGACCCGGAGGACATCTACAAGACCGATGCGAAGGTAAAGGAACTGCTGCCCGACGACACCAACCTGCACCGCTGGCTCGACATGGCGCGCGACAAGATCCGGTTCCAGGGCCTCCCGGCGCGCATCTGCTGGGTCGGTCTCGGAGATCGCCATCGACTTGGCCTGGCGTTCAACGCAATGGTCGCGTCGGGGGAACTGCAGGCCCCGATCGTGATCGGTCGCGACCATCTCGACAGCGGGTCGGTCGCCTCGCCCAATCGTGAGACCGAGGCGATGAAGGACGGCAGCGACGCGGTGTCGGACTGGCCGCTGCTCAACGCGTTGTTGAATACCGCCAGCGGCGCGACCTGGGTGTCACTCCATCATGGCGGCGGCGTCGGCATGGGTTATTCCCAACACAGCGGCATGGTGATCGTCGCCGATGGCACGCCGGACGCGGCAAAGCGGATCGCGCGCGTGCTATGGAACGACCCGGCCACCGGCGTCATGCGCCATGCGGATGCCGGCTATGAGCTCGCGGTCGACTGTGCGCGCGAGCGCGGACTGGATTTGCCGGGCATAACCCGGTGAGCCGGATGCACCTGCTGCCTGCTGCCGACCGGTTGGTGCAGCCCTGGAAGAACGGCGGCGGCACGACCAGCGAGGTCGCGGCCTCGCCCCCTGGGGTCGGGCTCGAGGCTTTCGACTGGCGGATCAGCATGGCGTCGGTCGCCACGCCCGGCCGCTTCTCGTATTTCGATGGTGTCGACCGAACCCTCGCCGTGATCGAGGGGCGGCTCGGACTTGCGTTCGATAGTCAGGCCGAATTGGTCGAACTGACTGCAGCCAGCCGCCCGTACGCATTCCCGGGAGACATCGGCTGTTTCGGCGCGCCCGTGGGCGGCGAGGTCATCGACCTCAATCTGATGGTGCGCCGCGGCCGCTGGACGGGGACGATCGAACGGCTCGCATCGCCCGAGCGGGTCTCGATCGCACCCGCAGCGCGGTCAACGATCATCCTTTTCCGTGGCGAGGGACGCGTGCGATGGCGCTCGGAAACGGTTTTGCTGAAGCCCTGGGATGCCGTTCGTCTCGACGACGCTGCCGACGAGCCCATCGCGCTGGCAGTCATCGGCGACACCTATGTGATCAGTCTTTCTATCAGGTGAGATGAAGCGCAACCGTAGCTGGATAAGCCGGTTATGTGAGCGACCACTGATTGAGAGTTGCTCTACGTTGCAGCGAACGTCGGCAAGATTGTCCGTTATCTTTGGTCCTCATGATGGGTCATCGGCCAAGATGGCGTGATCGGAAGAACAGGATCGGGCGTGACTCGAACGATGAAAAAAGCTCAGAAAATCCATGGTGCACGCGAAATTCTCTCGCTGCACGACCGTATTCGCCAGGATATCGAGACGAATGTGATGTCGGGGACATGGGTGCCCGGCCATCGGATTCCGTACGAGCACGAGTTGATGATTGAGTACGACTGCTCCCGGATGACGATCAACAAGGCACTCGGTACCCTTGTCGAACGCGGCCTGATCGAGCGGCGCAAGCGCGCCGGCTCCTTTGTGTCAGCGCCCAAAGTCCATCGCGCCTCATTCGACCTTCCCGACCTGCGCTCCCAGATTACCGGTGAGGGAAAGAAATACGAGTTCGACCTGACCAGTCGCACCGTCCGCGAGGCGAACGCGAGCGACCGGTCACACCTCGATATCGCCGATGGTGAGGTGCTCGCGCTCAAGTGCACCCACTTTGTCGACGGCAAGCCCTATTCGCTGGAAGATCGGATCATAAACCTGAGGCTCGCTCCCGAAGCACGGAACGCGGCGTTCGACCGGGATCCGCCCAACTCATGGCTTTTTGCCCACGTCCCGTGGAGCGATGCGCGGCATCGTATCTCGGCAATCAACGCCGACCCCAAGACGGCCAGCGCGCTCGGCGTCCGCCAAGACAGCGCCTGCATGGTGGTCGAGCGCTGGACGTGGCGATCCGAGGAGAAGATTACGTACGTCCGAATTATCCACCCGGGCAGCGAGTTCAGTATCGAGGCGCACTTTCGCCCCTGAACGCTAGCTCGAGGTACCGATCCAATAGCGAAGTTGGTGCCGGCGCGCGATGATCAGTCGCCGCCGCTCGATCCGCAGGCTGTGCGGACAAAGTCCACGGCGGCATCGACATCGTCATTGTCGTTATACAGGTGGAAGGAAAAGCGCGCCCGTCCCGATCGGACCGTGGCGCTGAGATTTCCGGAGATCGACTCTACCGACCCGGCATCGACCGATATGATCGCGGAGTTGTGGGGTGGCAGGCCAAGTGCTGTGCAAAAGCGCCGGACCAGGCCGAGATTGTGCGCCTCGATCCGCGCGACACCGATCGTGGCCAGCAGGTTCAGCGACTGCGCCGCGGCGGCAATTGCGATGAAGTTGGGCACGAGGTCGAACCGGCGCGCGTCCAGCGCAGCTTCGCCGCCCGGGCCATAAGGCGCGGCATGAACGTCGAGGTTCCCGATCCAGGAGCGGTGTCCGGCCCGCAACCGGTCGAGCGCGCGTGGACTGAAACCAACGAACGCCGGGCCGTTGGGCGTCATCAGCCATTTGTAGCAAGCGCTGACGAACACGTCGCAAAGCTCGGGATCGAAGCGCAGCCATCCGCAGGCCTGCGTAACGTCGACCAGTGTCAGCGCAGCGACATCGCGCGCTGCCGAAGCGATGGCGGCGAGGTCTGCGATGCGCCCATCCGCCGACTGCACGAGGCCGAACGCGACCGCTGCATGATAAGGGCGCACCGCCTCAGCGAGGTGTTCGAGAGGAGCGAACTCCATGCGGATGCCGCGTGGGGCCTGGTGGAGGTAGGGGTAGATGTTGGAGTTATGTTCGCCTACCGGCGCGAGCACGACGGCGCCGTCCGGCAGGTTCGCCGCGATCGCGGAAAGCGTGCCGGCCGCGGTGTGCCCGACGCCGATACGCTCGTGCGACACGCCGACGAGAGCGGCAAAGGCCCGCCGGGCGACGTCCAGTCGATCGACGGCGTCCGCCCAGTTGAGGGTGCCGCTTGCCCAGGCATCGAGGACTTCGCGCGCGGCATTTACTGCGGCCGGACCGGGCAAACCTGTCAGCGCCGTGTTCAGGTAGCCACGCCGACTGGGTGTCATGAGCGCTTGCCTGGTCACCGTCGTTACCTCTCAAATGATGGGAATGGTGCCCATAGCGGCCGATTCAGGGTATCTGCTCCGGGCATCGTGCCGGGCCGTCGCCATCACAATCCTACCCATGTGCCGAGGCCCTTCGCGGCGGCGATCTCGTAGATCAGCTGCGCGGGATACAGGTCCTCCGCGGGCATTCCGAGCGATTTGAACATCGTGATCTCGTGCTCGTCGGAACGGCGGCGGAGGGTCCCGTTCAACGCCGCCCCGATCTCCCCGACGAGGTGGTCCGGATCGATCGCACCCTCCGCCAGCGCCCGCCGGTATTCGCCCGCGCTCGCCTCGGTCATCGGCCGGTAGTCGACCCAGATCGACGCGCGTACCACCGCCGCGGTGTCGACCTCCCGGTAGTCGGCGGTGCTCGACCCGACGACGTTCAGGTGCATGCCGGGCTCGAGCAGGTCCCCGGTCAGGATCGGCTCCCTGGCGGCGGTCGTCGTGCAGACGATGTCCGCGCCCGCCACCGCTTCGGCGACGGTCGACGCAGCGACCGCGTGGACTGCATGGCGGGTGCCGACGGCCTTCACGAATGCCGCGGCCTTGACCGGGTCACGGCCCCAGCAGCGGACCTCGTCGATCGGCCGGACCGTGGCGATCGCATCCACATGGCGCGTCGCCTGTTCGCCGTAGCCGAGGACGGTGAGCACCCGCGAGTCCGCGCGAGCCAGCGCGCGGGTCGCCACGGCACTGGCCGCCGCGGTGCGCGCCGCGGTGATTTCGCCGCCGTGGAGCAGGCCCACCAGCGCGCCGTCGGCAGAGTCGAACAACAGGACCGCGCCCCTGTGCGATTCGATGCTGCGGCTGAAGTTGTCGGGGAAGACCGCGATCACTTTCGCGCCGAAAAAGGCCGGCTGGCGGACAGCGCCGAACATCATCGACAAGACTCGCCCGCGCTCACTATCGTCCGGGAGTGGCAATATCTGCCTGATACCCTGGATGACTGAGCCATCGGACACGCCGCGCAAGGACTGCTCGACTGCCTCGATCCATTGGGACGGCGACAGGGCGGCGGCGATGGTCGCGGCATCGATTACCAGGAGGCGACTGCTGGCGGGCGACGCCTGCACCGCGCTTTCGGCGGCCTTCGTGCTCGGTATCGAGCCGGTCGCAGCCGACACCGCGCCTTCGCCAGGATGCGGGGAATTGGGCAAGGTCGGTACGTCCCCCGGGGCTTGTCAGCGGTCCCGCCACGCGCTGGCCGAGATATGTATAGACATTGCTACAGCCGATGTGTTTGATTGACAACAGCCTCGTTGGGAGACCCCGTTGCATGCGCCATCGGTTCCGCCACGTCCCGCTGCTGTTGCTGCTCGGCTACCCGCTGCACGCGTCGGCGGACGCACCGGCGGACCTGAACCGGCAGATCGCTTCGATCCGGGAGGTCCGGGAGATCGCCCTGTCGCCCGATGCGAAAACCGTAGCGACGGTGATTACCGATGCCACCAAGGCGGGCGGGCGGTCGCATATCTGGACCTTGTCGAAGACCGGCAGCCCGAAGCAGATCACCGGTACGGGAAACGCTAGCAGCAGCGACGAAAGCGGCCCGGTCTGGGCAGCGGACGGGCGCTCGATCCTCTATCTGCGCAAGGCCGGGGAGGGTGCCGCAGTCCAGCGGCTCGACCTCAAGGGCGGCCTCAGCGAAACCCTGACATTGACGCGGCAAGGAACCGGGGTCGCCGGGGGCTGGGGCACCGTGCCAGCCGGTAAGGCCCTTGTCGCAAAAGGCTTCGCTTCGGCAGCGTCGGGCACCGTCGCAGTCTGGGCGAGCGATCCGCCGGACGCAAAAGCGGCAGCCAAGGACGACCATCATCTTTTCGGACAGAGCGACCCGGTCCACCTTTATCTGGTCGAGGGGGCGGCACCGGTGCGCGAAATCGGGCTGCCCGGTGACGTTCGCAGCGTCACCTGGAGCAAGGACGGTCGCCGCCTGCTGGCGATCACGTCGCCGCCGTCGGATGACCTGGGTGCGACCAACCGCGTCTGGCTTGTCGAGGACGGCCGGCCAGCGCGAGAGATCGTCGGCACGGCGGACAACGTCCAGGCGATTTCGTGGCTTCCGGACGGACGTATCGCCTATGTCGCCCGCTGCGGCCGCGACGCGCCCATCGTCTGCCGCGATCTTTTCGTCCAAGCGCTGGACGGGTCGAAGCCGCGGAACCTGACCGACGGCATCGACGGATCGTTGATCAACGGCGTCGACGGCGGCTCGAAAACCGGGCCCGTCGTCACCGCGACAGGGGACATCCTGGTCACGATCGCGCGGCGCTTCGACCAGCAACTCGCGCGCATCAGACCCGCGGATGGCCGGGTCAGCTGGATCGGCGTGCCCGCGGCGGTCGTCAAAGGCATCAGCACCAACGCCGGCCAGACCGGCTTCGCATTACTCGCCGCCGAACGGGGAGGGGTGGGCGCGGTCCAGCTCGCCGATGCAGGCTTGCGCCGCTACGCCCGGCTCGCGAATCCGGAGCTGCAGCCGGCCGACTGGCAACCGCTCCATGCCCGCCGGATCGAATGGGCCAGCGACGGTCATACGATCGACGGCTTGCTCTATCTCCCCGACGGCGCGGCTGCCGGCCAGCGCGTGCCCCTGGTGGTGGACGCGCACGGCGGGCCGGCGGGCCGGTTCGAGGACGGCGACACCCCGCTCGTGCGCCTGTTGCTCGCGCAGGGCTGGGCCGTGCTGCACGTCAATCCGCGCGGCAGCTTCGGCTACGGCATCGATTTCCTGGCCGCCATCAAGGACGACCTGGGCGGCGCCGACTACCGCGACCTCATGAGCGGCGTCGATGCGGCGATTGCCCAGGCATCGCTGGACAGGGACCGGCTGGCGCTGATCGGCTATTCCTACGGCGGCACGCTGGCGAGCTTTGCGCTGGGACGCACCGACCGCTTCAAGGCGATCGTGGCGGCCGCTCCCGTCGTCGACCAGATCAGCGAATCTGGCACCGAAGGGTCGAGCTGGTACGACCGCTGGTACTTTGGCCAGCCGTGGCGGCGGCTCGAGGCGGCATGGCGCCAGAGCCCGCTTGCCGGCGTTGCGAATGCACATACGCCGCTGCTGTTGCTTCACGGCGAAAACGACGCGGTCAATCCGCTCGGCCAGTCGCACGAACTGTATCGCGCCCTGCGTCAGGAGGGGGCGCCGGTCGAACTGGTCCTGTTTCCGCGCGAAACCCATCACGAACTCGGCCAGAATTATTACGGCTACCCGAGCGTCGAACCGTATCACGGCATCGCGCTTCGCCAGCGGATCGTGGATTTCCTGCGGGCTGGTTTTTCGGGTCAGCCGCGCGCGGGCCTTGCCGTCCCGGATCGGCCCTAGCGATGCCTGCCCACCCCTGTTCGATGTTCGTCTGCTTTGATTTCCGGGAGATAGCCGTGGTGAAGATCGATCGGCACGCGGCCCCGCAGTCCGGGTCCGGATCGTGAGCGGCGGGTTGCGCATCGACCGGCGGCTGTTTCTGGGCGCCGCCGCGAGCGCTGGTCTGTCGACCATGGCTTTCGCCGCCGGGAAGGGTGCCAGGCCCCGCATCGGCATCATCGGGGGCGGCATCCTGGGAGCGGCGATCGCGATGCGGTGCGCGCAGAGCGGTGCGGACGTGACCTTGCTGGAGAAGACGGCGCCGGCGGCGGGGGCGACCTCCAAGTCGCTCGCCTGGATCAACCCGTTCATGGACGATCCGTATTACATGAGGATGCGGATCGAGGCGCAAAAGCGCTGGCAGGCGATCGACGGACCCCTCGGCATGGGTGTGGTCTGGGGCGGTTATGTCGGCTTCACCGACAAGGTCGCCGACCGTGGCCGGATGGCGATCCAGTCGAAGCATCTCGCGGAGGCCGGCTATCCGACCCGCTCACTCGACAGCGCGGCGCTCAAGCAGATTTCCCCCGATATCGACCCGGGCGCGCTGGTGGAGGCGACCTGGTCGGAACTGGGCGGCCATGTCGATGCAGTCCACGCCACCGACCGCTTCCTTGTCGTCGCGCGGGCGGCGGGTGCGCGCGTCCTGTATCCGTGCCCGGTCACGGCGATCGAGCCGGCCGCGGGCGGCGTCACCGTCGTCACGCCGCGGGGACGGCTGCGCTTCGATCAAATCCTGATCGCGACGGGTGTGGACGCGCCGGCGATGCTGGCGCCGCTTGGCTACACCCTGCCGCTGCTGCACCGGCCCGGCGCGCTGGTCCACTCGAAGCCGCTGCCGATCATGACCCGCAGAGTCTACGATGGGCCCGGGGCACTGGAATGGAAGCAGGCCGCGGACGGGACCATCGTCGGCCTCGAGGCATCGGCCCCGCCGCCGCTGGACGTCCACGCCGAGATCCGGGATCACGCGATGGCCTTCCCGCCGGGCATCGCCGAGATGCATGGCACCCGGATCCTGACCAAGCTCGCGGCCTATGTGCCCGGGCTCGCCAAGGCGGATTTCGGCTTCATGACGCTCGGGTTCCGGCCGATGCCGGTCGACGGGTTCCCGGTCGTCGGCCCGGTGCCGGGTGTCCCCGGAGTATCCGTGTGCGTGACGCACAGTGGCGTCACCCTGGCAGCGCTGTTCGGCGACTACATGGCGGACGAGCTCGTCATGGGTCGCGACGAACCGATGCTCGCGCCCTATCGGCCGTCGCGGCCGATGCAGACCCCGGCGTCCACCTGACCGCCAGTTGCGCCCTGATCCTCTCGTCCAGTCTGGAGATTTGCATGTCGAACGCCTTTCGGATCGGCCTGACGGCCCTGGCACTCGCAATCACCGTCCCGGTGGTCGCGGCCGAACCCTCGGCGCAGTATTATCCGCGGCCCGGCAAGCCGTTTTCGTCGGCCGTCCGGATCGGTGACAACGTCTACGTGGCGGGCTCGACGGGCACCGCCGCGGACGGTTCGATGCCGGCGGACTTCACCACCCAGGCAACGAACACGATGGATGTGGTCGGACGGAACCTGAAGCTGGCGGGCGCGACGATGGACGACGTCTACAAGTGCACCATCGCGCTGACCAACATGGATGACTGGGACGCTTTCAACGCCGTGTACGTGAAGTATTTCAAGCCGGGCCGGTACCCGGCGCGCATGTCGTTCGGCGTCACCAGCCTGGGCGGTGCCGCCGTCGAAGTTCAGTGCGAGGCGCACGTCGCCAGATAGGCCACCGGCGGATGCGCATGCTCATCAGGCTCCGCCGAAGTTATGTCTATACAAAACACGGAACGGGTGTCACCAATATGACAGGCGAGTCGATGCAAGCCGGCTCGGATAAGAAGCGCTTCTTGGGAGAGGTACGTCAGGCGGCCACTGGTCTGAGAAGGGGTAACAGAATGAGAACGACACTCGCCAAGCGAGCCATGATGCTGAGCCTGCTGGCAGGCATGTCGATATCCAGCAGCGGGCTGGCGCAGGAAGTTCCGTCCTCCAAGGCCGTAGAAGGGGTAACCCTGGCGAGCGACGATATCGTCGTTACTGCGCTGAAAAGGTCGCAAAGCCTGCAGGACGTCCCGGCCAGCATCAGCATCCTCTCGGGTGACCTGCTCGGGAAACTGCACGCCCAGGATTTCTCGCAGGTCGCGGATTCCGTGCCGGGCGTGGCCTTCGCGACGACGGGTGTCGGCAACTCGCAGTACATCATCCGCGGCATCGGGTCGGTCGGCGTCGCCCAGTCCCCGCTGACGGGCGTCTATCTCGATGAAACACCGTTGCAGAGCCGGGCCCTGCGCGGCGCCTCCCAGCCCGATCCCCAGCTCTACGACATTGCCCGCATCGAGATCCTGCGCGGGCCCCAGGGCGTGCTGTTCGGATCCTCGGCGATGGGCGGTCTCGTCCGCATCGTCACCAACCAGCCCGATCCGACGGGGATCGCCGCATCGGCCGAGGCGAGCGTCGCCACGATCAAGGATGGCAGCGAAAACTGGGACGTCAAAGCCATGATCAACCTGCCAATCGTGCAGGATGTCCTGGCCTTGCGGGTCGTCGGCAGCATCGTTCGGCAGGGCGGCTGGATCGACGATCTCCGTCCCACCACGGGAGATCTCTCGGAGAACCTGAACCATCCGGACGCCATCAGGAAGGACGACAACTGGTCTCGCTACAAGACCGTCCGCGCCTCGGTGCTGTGGAACGCCGCACCGACGCTGACCATCACCCCGTCGATCATTTACCAGACCGCGTACAGCAATACCGACCGAACCTTCAGCGACATCAACTTCGGCCTGCGGGCCCGGGAGAAGGCCCGCTTCGAGGACACCTACGCCAAGGACAAATTCACCATCGGATCGCTGCTGGTGAAAAACGACTTCGAGGCGCTCGGTGGATTTTCGCTGCTCTCGATGTCGTCCTACATGGACCGCAAGACGCACCTGTTCTTCGACGTAACGGCTTTCTATTCGCCGACGGTCGAGGACATCGTCGGCCCCGGGCCGGGCGGCCGGCTCTATCCGACGCCGCTGCAGGATATCTCGCACACTAGGCAGTTCACGCAGGAAATCCGCGCGGTTTCGACGAACTCGGGTCCGTTGCAGTACGTTGCCGGTGTCTTTTACCGCAACATGAAGCAGGACTTTAATCGGAATATCACGGTCGCGGATCTGTTCGGTGCGGTCGCGCCGCTGCCACTCGGGGCCAGCAACCCGCCTGTCATCCAGGACAACAACACCCGCTTCAAGGAGAGCGAAATCGCCGCGTTCGGCGAGTTCACCTACGCCTTCGCGGAACACTTCAAGGCTGCGGCGGGCGCCCGGGTCTTCAGCTACAAGCAGCGCGACACGAGCAGCAGCTATGGCCTGGGCGGGGCGGCCGGCGGCGACCTCGCTTATGCCTACTCGGAAAAGAACAAGGAAAGCGGCGTCACGCCCCGCTTCACCCTGTCCTATGAGCCCAGCCGCGCGGCTTCGTTCTATGCCAGCTTCTCGCAAGGGTTTCGCACCGGTGGCGTGAACGCTCCGATCACGGACAATGTCTGCACGGCGGCCGAACGGGAGGCGCAGGGCCTGCCCGACGACCCGGCTCCCTACAAGAGCGACAAGACGAACAACTACGAGGTCGGGGCCAAGACGCGATTCCTCGACGGCAAACTGCGATTGAACGGTGCGATTTATTCGATCCAGTGGAAGAATTTCCAGCAGGCTTTCCAGACGACGTGCGGTGCCAACAGCGAGCATTCGGTCTCGTTCATCGTGAATGCCGGCAGGGTTCGCAGCAACGGTGGCGAGCTCGAGATCCTGCTCACGCCGATCACCGGGCTCAACCTGCAGGCCGGAGCTTCCTACACCGATGCGACCTACCGAAACGCCGTGCCGCAACTGCTCCTGGATGCGGGGTCACGGGTTCTCGACGTGCCGAAGTTCAACTGGAATGCGCGCGCCGACTATTCCTTCCCGGTCAGTGCCAAGCTGACGGGCAACCTGTTTTTTGCGGCTCGGCATGTCGGCGCTACCGACAGCGGTTTCGGTGAGGGCGAGGTCTTGCGACGGCCGCACTATACGCTGCTCGACATGTCGATCGGCGTGACGACCGCCAACAACATCGCGGTGGACGTCTTCGTCAACAATATCACCGACGCCATCCCGGTCTATGGTGCCGAGTTCGCGACATCGCCGGGCAACACCACGGCGACCAGCTACTTCTCCTATCACGTCGGGCCGCCCCGGAGCATCGGTGTCCGGATCTCGAAGGTCTTCTAGCGCTTCGAAAATCTTAAGGTGCGAAGACACTTGCCGGCGCGACACGCCGGCAAGTGTTGCATCCGGCCCCGATCACAGTCCGGCCCCGATCACACTCTGGCCGCGCTGCGCAGGCCGAGCCAGCGGCCCACGCCCGGTACGCGGCGCAAGACGACCCACTCGACGATGAGGACAGCAAGCAGCGACAGCGCGAACAGCGGGATGACCAGCGCCAGAATGAAGATCGCCGCGACAAGCCCGCCGCTGGACCGGGAGCCTGGGGCAGGCCGGGGCGCGCCGAGCAGGTCCTTTGGCTTTCGTCTCACCCACATCACGACGGCGCTCGCGGTCATGCCGATCAGGCTGAGCGCCGTGACGAGCAGGATGGCCTGGTTTATGCGCCCGAACAGGTGACCCTCGTGGGCCGCAACACCGACATTGACGACCCGGTCCACGACGTTCTGGTCGGCAAAGCCCGCTCTGCCGGTCACCTGCCCGTCCATGCCGGAAACGGTGTACGTCACCCGCTCAGGTCGGTCCTGGGCTTGCGAGGAAACGGTCCAGTCGTCGCCGTGAGCAGCGGGTGGCAAGATCCATACGGGCCTGGGAACGTCGAGTTTCATTGCCGTTGGCGCGACCAGATCCAGTGCGTACATCAGCATGGCGTCGTGCGCGGCGGCGCTCATGCCCATGCCCATAGTGTGCGTGGCGGAGGGTGCCATGGCGGCCATTTCGGCTGCGGTCATTCCCGGCATCGAACTTGGCCCGCCGCCGGCCTTGGCTTTGGCGGCCTCGCCGCCGACGGGCCAGTCCGGGGCGCCCGACGTGATCGTCGACAGGTTCCGGGCCCAGGTCAGATAATTACCCCAGGCATAAGACCAGGGCAGGCCACTGAGCAGCATGAACAGGGCGACGAGCGAGACCCACATACCGGTAACCGCATGCAGATCGCGCCAGTAGATGCGGCCGCGCTTGCCGAGCCGGGGATAGAGGATACCGGCGAAGCCTTTGCGATTGCGCGGAAACCACAGGAACAGGCCCGTCAGTATCATGACGATCGCCCATGAGGCGGCAAGCTCCATGACCACCGATCCGACCGGTCCCAGCAGAAAGGAGCTGTGAAGTTTGGCGAGGATCTCCATCAGCCGGTGCGCGTCCTGCACGATCTTCATCGGCTTGAGGGTCGCCGGCTGGACATAGACGCGTATCAGTTCGTCGCCCCTGGAGACCACGACCTGCGCGGCGCCGGTTGCGGTGGCGGGGGGTTCGTAGCGGCTGAAGTGAGAGCCCTTCACCGCCGCAACCGCGGCCTCGGCTTCCTGTGACGGCAAGCCTCGCTCGCCGGCGATCTTCAGGTTCTCATACGGACGGTCGAGGAAGGCCTCGATGTCGGGCCTGAACAGGTAAATCGAGCCGGTGAGGGCGAGCCAGCAGACGAAGGGAATGCAGAACAGGCCGGCATAAAAATGCCATCGCCAGACCGTCGCGTATTCGGGCCACCCGCGACGGTCATTGCCTGCAATTTCCAGCGCCACAGACTAATTCCAAACCATCGCGTGTCTCAAATGCGCTCGCCGCCGACGCGCCTATGTCTAGACATAAATACAGATGGGGACGTGGTCAAAACCATAATCGGATGCCGGTGACGAACCGCGCGCCTTGCGGTTTCTCGTCATCGGCGCGCGCATAACGTGCCGAGCCACCCAGTTTGCGTTCCCAACTGACGCCGACATAGGGTCCCAATCTGCGAGTGATCTCGTAGCGCAGCCGCAGGCCGAGTTCGACCGAATTCAGCCCCGAGCCGAGGCCGAGTTCAGGCACATCCTGCGCGGAGATGTTGAGCTCGGCCCGTGGCTGCAGGATCAGGCTCTGGGTGAGACGCTGGTCGTAACTGGCCTCGGTGCGTGCCGTAAGCTCGCCCTTTTGCGAGAGGAACAGCTCGGCTTCGACATCGAGCCAATAGGGTGCCAGCCCCTCGACCGCGACGACCGCCTGCGTACGGTGCGGCCCGGCCTGGAAATCCTGACGGATGCCGGCGCGCACGTCGAACCAGGGGTCGATGGCATGCAGCCAGCCTGCCTGAAGCTCGATCTTTTCGGCCTTGCCGCCAAAAGCACCTTCGCCCTTCGTCTTGAACGCCAGGCGGTCGGTATCCCCGCCGGTCCAGCCCTCGGCCTCCCAGTCGTAGCGGTTGGCCTGGGGGCCGGGCCGCCATTCCAGGCGATCGATCATCACCATCCTGTTCGACATGGCGCCGCTCTCGTGGCGCAGCATCGACCGGGCCTCGGCCATGGCGGCTGGATCGTAATAGGCGTCGGCAGCGTGATCCTTCGGCGGCCCGGGCGGAGTAACCACCGGCGAGCCGTCGGCAGGGAGGAGGCTGGCAGAGGCGCTCCAGCCATCGGCATGCCACTCATCACGTGCGCATCATGATCCTGCGCACTCGCTCCAGTCGCGGCAGCCAGTGCGAGCAACGGCAGCAGGCGTCCCAGACGTCGCCTCATGTCGCGCTCGGTCCGTCGGCGCGGACGGTCACGACGCGGAACATCCCCGCGTGCATGTGGAGCAGCATGTGGCAGTGGAAGGCCCAGTCGCCCACGGCATCGGCGGTGAGGTCGAAGCTCGCCTTGCCGCCGGGCAGGACGTTGACCGTGTGCTTGCGCGGCTGGCGGTCTTCCGCGCCGTTGACCAGCTCGAAGAAATGGCCGTGGAGATGGATCGGATGCGGCATCATCGTGTCGTTGACGAGCGTCACCCGCACCCGCTCGTTGTGCCGGAACGCCAGCGGCTCGGGGTTCTCGCTCAGCTTAACTCCGTCGAACGACCACATGTAGCGTTCCATGTTCGCGGTCAGGTGCACTTCCAGCTCACGCTCGGGCGTACGCCGGTCGGGATGCGGGACGAGGGCCTTCAGATCCGCATACGTCAGGACCCGGTGGCCGACCGTCTCGAGGCCTGTCGGCCGGTCGCCGAGCCGGTCGGCAGGTGCAGCGGAGATCGTCGCCACCCCCGGCCCCAGGCGGACGCTGGCCGGCACCAGCGACGTGTCGCGCATGTTCATCGCACCATGGCTGCCCGCCTTGGCGGGAGCCGTAACCGGGGCGCTGAGGTCGAGCGTGCCGCTCGCTGCGTCCATTCCGGACATGTCCATGCCCATGTCCTTCATCGCGAGCAGCGGGCGCTCACGGACGGCCACCATCGGCGCGACCATGCCGATCCGTGGTGCCAGCGTCGCGCGGCACAGGCCCGAGCGATCGATCGCCTCGGCAATGATCGCGATCGCCTCGGCCTTCTCCGGCCGGATGATGACGTCGTAGGTCTCCGCGATGCCGATCTGGAATTCGTCGGTCTCGACCGGTTCGACATCCTGGCCGTCGGCCTGCACGATCGTCATCGGCAGCGCCGGCAGCCGCACGTTGAAATTGGTCATGGACGAGGCGTTGATAAAGCGCAGCCGGACCCGCTCGCCGGGCACGAACAGCCCGGTCCAGTTCGCCTGCGTGTCGTGGCCGTTGACGAGATAGCTGTAGGTGGAGCCGGTCACGTCCGAGATGTCGGTGGGGTCCATCCGCATCTTGCCCCACGCGAGGCGTTCCGAAAGGTCTTGGTCCTTGCCCGCCAGCAGGCCGCCCAGGGTCTGTTTCTGCCGGTTGAAATAGCCGCCCATCTGCTTGAGCCGCTGCAGCTGGACATGGGGATGGATGCTGCTCCAGTCGGACAGCAGGATCACATGCTCGCGGTCATAGGGTGCCGGCTCGGCGCCGGCCGGATCGATGACGATCGGGCCGAACAGGCCCATCGCCTCCTGCATGTTGCTGTGGCTGTGATACCAGTACGTCCCGGCCTGCCTGATCGTGAAGTCATAGTCGAAGACCTCGCCGGGCTTGATCCCGGGAAAGCTGATGCCAGGCACGCCGTCATATTGAAACGGCACGATGAGGCCATGCCAGTGGATCGACGTGTCCTCTGCCAGTCCATTCGCCACCGAAAGACGAACCTTCTGCCCCTCCTTCAGGCGGATCAGCGGACCCGGCATCGTGCCGTTGGCGGTCACGGCATGCATCGACCTGCCGCCGACGGTGATCGGGACGTGACCGATGTCTATGCGGATGCTTTCGCCTGAAAGCACGCTCCCGGCTCCGGCACCCGACGTCCCGGCCCGCGCCCATCCCGGCATAGCACCGCCAAGCACCGTCAACGCCCCCAGCCGTGCCGCACCGGTGATGACGGATCGTCGGTCAAGTCTCGCGGACTGCAAGGGGGAAACATCCTTTGGGAGGGCTGGGAGCCGAAAACGCGTGGCGGTGTCAACCTTGATACGCGCCGCTATTCCGCGCCCCTCATCTGCTCCGTCAATTTCGTGCGGGCGCGGTACAGGCGGGTTTCCACCGCTTTCCCGCTGATACCCAGGATTTCGGCTACCTCGGCCTGGCTCATCTGCTCGACTGTCCGCAGCAGCAGGACCGTTCGCAGGTTTTCCGGCAGCCGGCTGATGATCGCCTGCGCGCGTCGCAGGTCGGCGCGGGCGATCATCCCGGCTTGCGCGTCCGGCGCCTCGTCCGCGATTGCGGTCCCTTCATCGAGGGGGCGGGCACGCACGAAGAAGCTGCGCACGGCGCGCCGCCTGCGCCAGTCCCGGCTTTTGTTGAGCGCTATCCGCATGATCCAGAAGCGGAAGTGGCGAAGGCGATCGTAGCGGTGCAGGTTGGCAAACGCCGCGATGAAGCTTTCCTGGACAATGTCGAGGGCGGCATCACTGTCGTCGACCTGTCCGCGGACAAAGCGAAAGACCGGATCGCGGTGGCGGCGCATCAGCAGTCGATAGGCATTCTCGGCCCCGGCCAGCGCCTGCAAAGCGAGGACACCGTCGTCCGGCTCCGGTTCGGAAGACAGCGACCCGCTCACCGCGCCGGTGCGGTCAACGCTTTCACCATCGCTGCATCGAAGCGGGCCGCCTGCTCCTGGTTCAGGATCGCGCGCATCGCGAACAGGTGCTGCATCGTCTGCTTTTGCAGCATGCCCATCGCCACATGGGATTTATCGATCGCCTGCGCGACCTGCGGGCCGTAGCCCCTTTCCGACGCGATCGCCCCGGCGAGCTCCCGGTTATCCTCGCGCATCTCCCGCTCGTACATCGCCTGGCGGAGTGCGAAGCTCCTCTCCAGTGCGGCGAGCTGCGCCTTCTGCCGGGCGTCGAGATTCAGCTCCTCGTGCATGAGGGTGTGAAACTGGTTCTCGATCGGCGGCTGGTGCGCGATCAACGTCCTCCCCGCCAGGATACCCGCGAAGGCCGCAACGAAGGCGACCACGATCACGAGTACGGGATAGCGCGCCATCGTTCAGCGCGCGCCAAAAAGCAGATTGGACGGAGCGGTCGGCGGCGCGGCGGTGAAGGTCAGCGCGGCTTCGGCTTCGGCCCCTTGTGGCAAAGCGATGTTTGCGATGACGCCCGCGCCAAGCGCCAGCAGTCCCGTCGCCAGGAGATTCCGCTGGCCGTGGACGCGCGCGCGCCGTGCACTGGCCCTGCCGAGCACGATGTCCTCCGTCGCTGCCAGTCGCACATCGGCGAGGGCCGCGCGCATCTCCACCAGGACACTGTCGATATCGGTCATCGTCACCTCCTGCATGGCGATACGCAGCCCCTCGAAAAACCACTCAGATCGAAAGGGGTGCGCGGTTTCGCTGCGTATGAACGAATAGCCGACATCAATGCCAAGGGAATATCCATGCGCGTCCAGTCCCGCCTCGTTGCCGCCCTCGTCGCCGTGGGCCTATGGGCAAGCGCTCCGGCGCTCGCTGGCAGCACGCTGGTCTCCGCCGTGCCGCCGGCCGGCGCTACCGCGGCCAATGTGCGCAGCCTCACGCTGAACTTCTCGGACCGCGTCATCGACACGGTCTCGGGTGTCGAGATGGTGATGACGGCGATGCCCGGCATGGCCAGCCACCAGCCCATGAAGATCGCCGGGTTCAAGACTGCCTTGAGCGCCGACGGCAAGGCGCTTGCGATCGCGCTTCCGCGCGCGCTGCCGGCGGGCACCTATAAGGTGACCTGGCACGCCGTCTCCAGCGACAACCAGTCCGCCGAGGGCAGCTACAGTTTTTCCGCGAAATAAGGCGGGTCATCGACGCGGATACGGGGCGCGTCGAACCACGTCACCCGCGCGTCCCGGCGGCTGGGTTGAGCCCGCTTCCCGTCGAGGTCTGGGGATCGACAGGCTTTGTCAACAGCCAAGGCAGCGCTCCATCGCCCCTGCGCCACTGACTTCACCGAGTACTTAAGAATACGGTGATGGTTATCAACGGCGCCAAGGTAAGTGTTCAAAATCCAGCAATGACCGTTTTTTCTCGTCGACCTGCGGCGATTGAATGGTCGGCTGCACCGCGCCTGAAATGTCTTCGTTCCATAAATCGGGTGGGCTCTGCCGGGGGCCACCGCCGGAAAGGCTGCGGTGCCGGTTGAGCCCACCCAGGTTGCGAGGAACGTCGGTCGACATCGATCGTGATGCTACGCCGCCTGCGTTTGTGGCTCGAGCTTGGCCTCAGGGTCACGGAGTGCGTAGCCGCGGCCCCACACCGTCTCGATATACCCGGAAGAGTCCGTGCCGGCCAACGAGAGCTTCTTCCGCAGCTTGCAGATGAAGACGTCGATGATCTTGAGCTCGGGTTCGTCACGGCCGCCATAGAGATGGGTGAGGAACATTTCCTTGGTCAAGGTCATGCCCTTGCGGAGCGACAACATCTCCAGGATCGCATATTCCTTGCCGGTCAGATGAACCCGTCGTCCGTTGACCTCGACAGTGCGCGCGGCCAGGTCGACGGCAAGGAGGCCGGTCGTCACGATTGACCGGGGATGACCCTTTGACCTCCGGATCAGCGCATGCACCCGGGCCAGCAGTTCTGCGCGCTGGAAAGGCTTGGTGACATAGTCATCCGCGCCCAGGTCGAAGCCGGAAATCTTTGTTTCAGTCTGAGTGTTGCCGGTCAGTATTATGACTGGCGTACCGACACGGGCAATGCGGAGACGCCGAAGCACCTCGTAGCCATGAACATCGGGCAAAGTAAGGTCGAGCAGGATCGCGTCATAGTCATAGAGCCGTGCCAGCTCGATGCCATCCTCGCCTGTTGACGCGGTTTCATGCTCTAGGCCGGAGCCACCGAGCATGAGCTCGATAGACCTGGCCATTAATTGGTCGTCTTCGATAATCAAGATACGCATAAAGCCCCTAACTTAAATTGCGACCCAAATGATTGTAATTATTATGATATAATTCAATAAACTCCACGAAAGTTATCACGCCGCGATCGTAATGTCGGAAAACTGCTCCGGCATGTCATGGCCAGATTAAACCCCACAACAACATCACAGCATCATAGAGGTGGAAACAGTCAAAGCTCGTTCAACTCCTCATACCCGTTGCGATTTTGACAGTTATTACGAGGCGCCGTTAATATTTAACTACTAAAAATGCAGCTGCGGTTTTTATTTGTCGCGCCCAATCCGAGCCGGATCACGATTTGTAGAACTTAGTTAAATTGTACTTCTTCGTACAATTGCTATAGTCGTCAGGTCGACCGAGCAGACTGCTCGCGATGATCTGTTGCCGGGACCGCTTTGCGGACCGGGCCACCGCTATCGCTGATCGAGTCACCTTTATTCGCGTAGTGGAACAGGCGTTGACGAACATACGTCATCGTAAATCACAGACCTTCGGGCCGGTGCGCGATGCAGAGCGTTTCGACGCGGCTCGGCCTCCCAACCGGGATGACCTCGACCGCGCGCTGAAACAACAGATCACCTTTTATCGATATCCGAACGGCTGACCAGTAAGGGATGGCCTCGGTTATCAAATGACACCGGTGTCGCATCTTCTTAACACACACGCGCTCCCGCGATGATTTGACGCAGACCAACTGCTCTCAGTCCGTGAAATCTTCAAGACAGGTCGAAGACGGTTCGCCGGGCGACGGCGGCATCGACGAGCTTCGGGTCGCGATACATCGCCAACCAATGCAGTGTCTCGGCACGCCAACAGGTTCGCTGTGTTGGCTGAAGTTACTTTCGGTCGTGACTAGTATAGCCGCTCTATCCAGTCGCTCGGGACGGCATTCTTTGGCCCCGGCGTGGGTTGGTCGAGCGGGTGACTGGTCGGCGGTGCCAGTGCGTGTCCCCGAACTTCGCTATCCTCACGGTAATCCCAGAACCAGTCCTCGCCGGGTTCGAACGACTGTATCACCGCGTGTCCCGTCTGCCGGAAGTGTGCGGTCGCATGCTGGCCCGGCGAGGAATCGCAGCAGCCGACATGGCCGCAGGCGGCGCATCGGCGCAGGTGAAACCACCAGCCCCCGCCCTGCAGGCATTCCGCGCAGCCAGTCCCGGAGGGTTCGGCCGCGGGATTGATCTGGTCGGTCATCGTCGACTCCCGTGATGGCAAGACCGACACCGTGCCCTGCCGTTGGCGCTAGCGGAGACGTCAGCCCTCGGCAGCGATCTGGCGGAGGGCTGCTTCGAAGACCTCGACCGGCTGGCCGCCGGAGATCAGGTGCTTGTCGTTGATGACGATCGCCGGCACCGCGTTGATACCGCGCGCGCGCCACAAGGCCGCCTCCCGCCGCACCTCGTCGGCATAGCGTCCCGACGACAGCACGTCTGCAGCCGCGGCGCCGTCGAGCCCGGCACGTTCCGCCGCTTCGACCAGCACGTCGCGATCGCCGGGGTCCTTGCCTTCGGTGAAGTTGGCGGTGAACAGCGCATGCTTGAGTTCGGCCTGATGACCGGCGCTCTCTGCCCAGTGCAGCAGGCGATGCGCATCGAACGTGTTGTAGATCCGGCTGTCACTGGTCATCGCCATGGTGAAGCCCAGTTCGGCGGCACGTTCGGCGATCATCTGACGGTTGCTCGCCGATTGCGCGGGCGTCGAGCCGTATTTCTGCGCGACATGCTCGCCGATATTCTGGCCACCCGCCGGCATCGACGGATTGAGCTCGAACGGCCGGAACACGATCTCGGCAGCGACCGCGTCGCGGCTGCGCTCGAGCGCTTCCTCGAGACCGCGCAATCCGATGATGCACCACGGGCACGACACATCCGAGACGAAGTCGATCTTCATGGGCGTGGGCGTCATTGGCGTGCTCATCGCGTTTCTCCACTCACTATTCGCACCTCGACATCGTCGAAGCGCGAGCCTTGTTCCAGTGTCCGATGCGCCGGGCAGCGGTCCGCCGCGCCGCCCAGCTTGGCGCGCTGTTCCTCATCGATGGAGCCTTCGATGGTGATCCGCCGGGTAAAGACGTCGGGCGGCACCGCGTCCGTTTCCTTGCGGTGCGCCACGGCGGTGCGGATGCGTTCGACCGGCCAGCCCTTGTTGGCCGCGTACAGCCGCAACGTCATCGTCGTGCAGGCGGCGAGCCCGGCGCACAACAGGTCATAGGGCGACGGTCCCGAACCGAGGCCGCCGACGCTGACAGGTTCATCGGCGATGAAGGCGGCCTGGCCGGCGCGCACCGCCAGCTGGAACTTGCCCATTCCGGTCTCTTCGGCCTCGGCATCGTAGTCGCTCGGTGCCCCCGCAATCGGCTCGGGCAGATAGCGACTGGACCAGCCTGCAATGATGTCGGCGACGAAGTCGGCGTCGCGCGGCTTGGAAAGCAGGTGATCGGCGCCGTCGAGCGACACGAAACTCTTCGGGTGATGCGCAGCGAGGAAGATCTGCGTGACGTTGTCGATCCCGACGACTTGGTCGCCGGGCGCGTGGAGCAGCAGCAGCGGGCGCCGAAGCGCCGCGATCTTCGCGTGCTGGTCCTGCTGCCGGACATCGGCGACGAACTGCCGACCGATGGTGAAGGGCCGCCCGCCGAGTCGGACGTCGGCACTATCGTCGCGCTCGACCTCGGCCAGCGCTTCGGGCGAAATCTGCTTGAGCACATGCGCGACATCGAAGGGTGCGGCGATCGTCACGACGGCTAGGATATCCGGCAGCGCCCCGGCCGCTGACAGCACCGCCGCACCGCCGAGGCTGTGGCCGATCAGCAGTGTCGGCGGCATGTTCGCGGCGGTCATCGCCGCCGCCGCCGCGACCAGGTCGGCGACGTTGAGGCTGAAATTGGTCGCTGCGAAGTCGCCCTCGCTCTGCCCCAGCCCGGTGAAGTCGAAGCGCAGCACGCCGATGCCGGCCCCGGCCAGCCGTCGCGCGATCCGCACCGCGGCGAGATTGTCCTTCCCGCAGGTGAAGCAGTGCGCAAGCAGCGCCCAGGCATGGGGCGGCCCGACCGGCAGCTCAAGCCGCCCGGCAAGTTGCTGGCCCGCGGCATTGGCAAAGGCGAACGGACGCGTTGGCATCGAGCCTCCTTTAGTTGGCAAAAAGTGCGCCGCGGCTGGGCGAACTCAATGCTCCCGGTCGTGCCGCCGTGCCAGCAGCAACGCGACGAAACTGACACCGGCGGCGGCGGACAGGTACCAGCCGACGGCAGGAAGGCCGTAGCGGTCGGCCATGGCTTGTGCTGCAAACGGCGTCAGCGCGCCGCCGATGACGCCGCCGACGTTGAACGCGATCGAGACCCCGGTGTAGCGAACCGCCGGCGGAAACAGGCTCGGCAGCCACGCGCCGAGGGGGCCATAGACGAAGCCCATCGCCAGCAGCGCCAGCGACAGGAATGCGAAGACGACCAGGAGCGCGCCATTTTCCAGCATCAGCGGCAGGAGCAGGCCGACGACGATCGTAGCGATGCAGCCGCCGAGCAGGACGGCGCCAGGCGTGAACCGGTCCGACAGAACTCCGGCGGCGACGATCCCGACGGCCATGAACAGGATCGCGCCAAGCTGCACGAGCAGGAAGTCCGATCGCGTATAGCCGAGCGTCGTGGTGCCGTAGCCGAGCGCGAAGGCCGTCGCGATGTAGTAGAGCGCAAAGCATGCGATCACGCTGAAGGTCCCGGCCAGCGCCGGCGCGAGATGCTTGCCGAGCACCGCCGTCAGGGGAGCTCGCTCCGTCGCGCCCATGGCAACGACCTCGGCGAACACCGGAGTCTCGGTCAGCTTGAGCCGCACCCATAATCCGACGGCAACCAACAGGGCGCTGGCCAGGAACGGCAGCCGCCATCCCCAATCGTGGAACTGCTCAGGCGTCAGCGCGAGCCCCAGCAGCAGGAACAGGCCATTCGCCAGCAGGAACCCGACCGGAGCGCCGAGCTGGGGGACCATGCCGAAGCGCCCGCTCCACCCGGGCGGTGCGTTCTCCACCGCGAGCAGGGCCGCGCCGCCCCATTCGCCGCCGAGACCAAGGCCCTGTCCGACCCGCAGCAAGCACAGCAGCGCCGGCGCAACCCAGCCGACGGCGGCGTAGGTGGGCAGGAAAGCGATCGCCGTCGTCGACCCGCCCATCAGCAGCAGCGAAGTCACCAGCGTCGACTTGCGGCCGACCCGGTCGCCAAAGTGGCCGAACAACGCTGCGCCGACGGGGCGAGCGATGAAGGCCAGGCCGAAGCTGGCGTAGGCCGCGAGCAGCTGCGCCGAGGGCGAGGACGCGGGGAAGAACAAGGGTCCGAAGACGAGGCTCGCCGCTGTAGCGTAGATGTAGAAATCGTAGAATTCGACGGCCGTACCGACCAGGCTGGCGGTGAGCACGCGGCGGGTCCGGTGCGCTGCGGGGTTGGTCATTGCGTCAGTCCTGCCATCGGGAACCGGCCGTCCGGGCAACCCTGAAGAATCGTCTCTAGCGCATCGGCACGGGGTCCGCACTCGCCGCGCAAGTCGTCGCCGCCCTGGACGGGATGTCGCCCGCGAGATTGGCTGGCGCTGCCGTCACGATCGAGAAACTCGCATCGAGGAGATCGAAGCCGTCGAAGCCGAATGCCGCGTTGATCGCACCGACAGCGGCTCCGAGAGTCCGTCGCGCATAGGCGGCTGCAGCACCGTCACTGTCGGTGATATGGCGCCGCATGCCGGGATAGGCGTTGCCGCGTGCCGGCGGGAAGGGCGCCAGCGCCGCCGCCATGTCACGGACCGCGTCGACCTGCCCGCTGATCTCGTCGATGAGCAGCACCGGACTTGCAGCCGTGCCGACATGGAAGATTTCGGGAGGCTGCACCGCCACGGTTCCTGGTCGTCAAGCCGACGCGGCAATCCTGTAATTGGAGGGTTCCGCGATGGGAAGGGCTCGGCACGACAGCTGCGACAAAGCGCGAAGTGTTGATGCGGCGGTGCGAAACCGCCACTTCGTACGGCTTCCGGGTCGCTGCCAGCCGAACGTGAGGCCGGGGACGCCAGCATCGGGCCATTTCTTCCCCGGTCCAAGACTGCGGAGCCTGCAGGGCGACCGTTGCGCTGGATCAATGCGCTCGAGACCGGCGTAAATTATCGCTCCTTCTTTCAGGAGGCCGATCGCATGCGCACCTATATTTCCGCCGCGGCGCTGCTCGCGGCTGCCATTGCCGCCGGCCCGGCGCAGGCCGAGCAGGGCGATTGGCTGATCCGGTTGCGCGCGCTGATGGTCGACCCGCAGGACAAGTCGGGGCCGGTCGCGCCAAGCTTTCCGGGCTCGCGGGTCGGCGTCGACAAGAGCTTCGCGCCCGAAGTCGACTTTACCTACATGGCGACCAACCACATCGGTGCCGAGCTGATCCTCGCGACGACCAAGCACCATGTTTCCGGGCGGGACAGCCTGGCGAGTGTCGGCGATCTCGCCGGCACCTGGGTGCTGCCACCGACGCTGACGCTGCAGTATCACTTCCTGCCGCAGGGCAAGCTGCGGCCCTATGTCGGTGCCGGCGTCAACTACACGGTCTTCTACAATTCGAAGGCGACCGACGGGCTGAAGGCCGCGGTTGGCCCGACCAATGTCCATCTGTCCGACAGCTTCGGCTACGCGGTGCAGGCCGGCTTCGACGTCGACATAACCAAGCGAGTGTTCGCCAACTTCGACATAAAGTACATCGACATCGACACGACGGCGCGGCTGACCAGCGGCGCGACGGTCAACCGGGTCCGGGTCAACCTCGACCCGATCGTCGTCGGGGTCGGCCTCGGCATGCGCTTCTGACCTGCGATGCCGGTCGGCGACAGCCTGTCCGAAAGCGTCGGAGCGGGAAGCTTCGGCTGGCACGTCATCGCCGAGCTCGATGTTGCCCGGCTGGTCGTCCGCCACCGCCGGCTGAGGGGCCTCTGCGATCGGCTCGAGGCGTGCGCGGATGTCCTGCCGGCGCGGCCGCCCGCCGGGATAGTCTCAGCATTGGGCCGAGAACTCGGTAGCAGGCTGAGGGTCGATTTCGCCGGCGACCGCGATTTCCTGCGCGGCAACTTCGAGAGCGGCCGCGCCGCTCGGCTCGACCGCACGCTGCTCCGTGAGGTTGCCGACCGCCATGCCGTGTGCAGCGACCATGCGAGCGACGTCGTGGCGGCGTTGTGCGGTGATCGCAACGATGCCTGCCCACCGTCGCCCGAGACGATCGGCTACATGCTCCGCAGCTTCTTCGAGGGTTGCCGCGATGCGCTCGTCTTCGAGGAACTGGCGATCCTCAAACTCGGACGGCTGCGCCTGACGACAACGGCGCGCGACATGCTGGTCGACTGCCTGTGTGGTGCGCGCCGCTAGGCGGCTTCGGCGTGTGCCGCGAGCGCGCCAACGTCGGCAATCGTCACCGTGCGTCCGCCGGGGAGTTCGATCAGCCCCGACAGTTTGAGCCGGGTCATCTGGCGGCTTACGGTCTCGATGGTCAGGCCGAGCACGTCGGCCATCTCGCCGCGACTGAGCGGCAGGTCGAAGGTGACGCCGCTGCCGCTGCGCCGCTGCCAGCCGCCATCGGCCACGTGCTCGGCGATCTCGATCAGGAAGCTGGCGATCTTCTCGGTCGCCGACATCCGCCCGAGCATGACGGTGCGGGCGCGGGCGTGGTCGAGCGCGGCCAGGGTGCGGCGCAGGAGCAGGCGCTCCATCCCGCCATTCGAGGCGAGGACGCGCTCGAAGGCACCCCGCGGAAACACGCAGAGCTCGACCTCGGTCGCTGCCGTGATCGTGAAGTCGGCGACGTCGCTGTACGGGCGGCCGACGAATTCGGCCGGGTAGAGCAGTCCGACGATCTGCTCACGGCCGTCGCCGGTCGAGCCGCTGATCTTGAGGACACCGGTCAGCAAATTGGCGCAGACGATGCTTTCGTCGCCGGCCCAGATCAGCGCCTCGCCGCGCTGCAGGCGCCGCCGCCGGCCGATGGCCTCGAGCGCCGACAACTCGGCGTCGTCGAGGCTGCTGCACAGCGCTCGGTGCCGGACTGTGCAATCGCCGCAGGTCTGACTCGCTTGCACCATGTCCCTTCATATCGTCGCCGTCACGTCCCCGGCATCCGCGAATATACTTAGTCCGCGCCGCTGTCGTCGGGGAGATGGAACTCGTGCCAGATGCTGTTGAGGATGCCGAAGCCGACCGCCAGCCCGAGGCCGAGCACCCAGGTGAAATACCACATGACAGGCTCTCCGCTTAGTAGAAGTCGGGGTTGGTGGCGACGTCGTCGGTGGTCACCCGGCCCCACATGATGTGGAATGCCCAGCTGGTGTAGCCGATCACGATCGGCAGGAAGAGCGCGACGACGAACAGCATGATGCCCGTGTTGCCTCACGAGAAGATGTTCCCGAGCGGTGATGCCGTTGCCTCACCAGAGTGTTCCCCTACGCCGATCACCAGGCGAGGTCGATTCCCGGTTGATGGGACGCTGTGGAGCGGAGCCGTAGGCGAAGCGGAGCAGCGTCCCATCAACCTTCGACTAGCACCGACACCGGCATCGCCGTATCCGTAGGAGATTCCGCCGCCAGCCCGGAATGAGTGAACACCAGTGCGTGAGCGTATTCGGACCGCCAGACCTTAAGGCGGCGCTGGACGGTACGGATCAGGCCATCGGGATAGTTGTCGGGCCGCTCGACCTGAAGTTTTTCCAGCAGCTCCCTGCCGGTGCGCCACGGCTCGTCCTCGAACCAGCGCTTCAACTGCTCGCTCACCTCGATCAGCGGATCGGGACGGCGACGACCGCGCTTGATGACCGGTTTATTGGATGCAGTCGGTCGCGCTTCACCGCCCTGCCATATCGTTTGCAAGCTGGAGAGGAACGCGTCCAATGGTGGGGCCGCGGGCTGCTCGCTCACCGGTACTGGGCTGACCATGTCGGCAAGGGCGACCAGCCGCTGTTGGGCCGCCCTGATATCGCGCAGCAAGCGGACGGGATCGAGGTCGGCAAAGATCGCACGCACGCGTGTCCGGGTCTTATCAGATACCCGCGGATCGTCGAGCAACCGCTGATAGGGCGTCGCTGGTGCATGATAGCGCTTGCGAACCCGCGCACCGTCGCGGTGCTTCTCGGCCAGCTTGAACGAGGGCTGGAAGAAGTTCACGAACAGGCGCGACGCCGCGTACAGCTCAGCCAGCGCAACGGTCGCCTCCAGCCCCTCGAAGCGACGATAGCCAGCCAGGCGGCGCACGACTGATCCGTTCTTTTGCTCCACCCATGCCTGGTCGTTCTTGCGATAGGGTCGGCAGCGCGTGAACGCGATGTCGGAGGCAGCGCAGTAATCGCGCACCGTCTCGTTGATGAAGACGCTATCGTTGTCAGTGTCGAACCCCAGCAGCGGGAACGGCATCAGCCTGCGCACCTCGCTAAGCACCGCGACGAGCACCGTCTGCTCGCGAACCAGTAGCGGCGCGCACTCAGTCCAGCCGGTCGCGATGTCAGTCAACGTGAACGTCCACGCAAAGCTTCCCTTCGCGACCGGACCGCTGTGCGATACGAGATCGGCTTCGACATACCCCGGTGCCGGATTGTCCCAGTCGTCAAACGTCCTGATCGGTACGCTTTGCCGGAGCGCCGTTCCCGCGACACCACGTCGCCGCGGTTTGCGATTACCGGCCTTTGCGGCGCGAAGCACGCGATCGATCGTTGCCGCGCTCATCTTCGTCAGCTGCGACCTCACCGCCGGCGCCAAGTCCAGATGGCCATGGCGCTCCATCGCCTCCAGCAGGATCGGAATGAGCGGTCGCAATCGCTTGCCGCACAGCCGATCCGCCGCCTCCCAGAGCACGATAAGCGCGGTCCGGGCCGCCTCGTCGTAGATCCGACGCTCGATGCGGACGTTCGCCGTCGTGACCGCGGGGCCCGCCCGCATCAGCCGCATCGCATGCTTGCGGTGAAATCCCGTCACCGCAACGAACTCGTCCAGCACCCGGCCCTTGCTTGCTCGATCAGCCGATCGGTACCGTTCGCTGATCGCAGCGACCAGCTCCGTACGCGTTGCCATGCTCACCGTCCTCATAGCTCGCTCCCGAACAATCTCGAGAGCATTTTAAATGAGGCAACGACCCCCGCCGCGGGAGCAAATCAGGCGAGGCAATGCGTGCCCAGCGTCTTCTCCGACGAGGAGGCGTTCCACACCGTCAGGCTGGAGTGGGCGTCGATCCGCGACGGCAGGATGTAGGGAAACATCGACAGCCCGACCGTCGCGATGATCCCGGTCGCCGCGAGCGCCGAACCGGCGAACGAGGTCTTTTCCCAGGCGCGGTTGATGCCGAGCAGCGCCAGCACCGAGCCACCGAAGCCGAGCACCGGCCCGATGATCATCCACGGATACAGGGTGAAGTTCGCCAGCCAGGCACCGTTCGCCGCGACCGTCGTGCTGCGCAGCGGGTTCGAAGCGCCGAACGGATCGGGCACGCTGGTCAGCTGGAAGCCGATGTTGCCGAAGCGCACGAAGGCCCAGCCGGCGGCGAACAGCACGATGGTCGCCACGGCAGCGACCGAGCCATAGGTCCGGGCACGGGCGTGAACCGCGGCGCGCTCGACCCGGAAGGTCAGCCACGTCGCGCCGTGGAGCACCAGCATTGATACCGACAACAGGCCGCAGACGAGGGTGAACGGCGTGAACAGCCCAAGGAAGCTGCCGTCGTAGAAGGCCCGGAGATCGCTATCGAGGCGCAGCGGCACGCCCTGCAGGACGTTGCCGACGGCGACGCCGAACACCAGCACCGGCACGAAGCCGCCGACGAACAGCGCCCAGTCCCAGCGCGAGCGCCACGCCGCACCGGGGCGCTTGGAGCGGTACTTGAAGCCGACCGGGCGCAGGATCAGCGCCGCCAGCACGACGAACATCGCCAGGTAGAAGCCCGAGAACGCCGCGCCGTAGACGAACGGCCAGGCCGCGAAGAACGACGCGCCGCCGACGATGAACCAGACCTGGTTGCCCTCCCACGTCGGCCCGATCGAGTTGATCACCATGCGCCGTTCGACGTCGGTGCGGGCAACGAAGGGCAGCAGCGTCGCGACCCCCATGTCGTAGCCGTCGGTGACCGCGAAGCCGATCAGCAGCACGCCGAGCAAGCCCCACCAGATGATCCGCAGCGTCTCGTAGTCGAACATGCCGGGTCCTCCTTCAGGCGACGACGGGTTGCGCGGGGATCGGTCCGGGTGCCGGCTGCGGGTCCTCGCCGTGATCGAACGGCCCCTGGCGGATCGTCGCAAGGATCAGCCGGACCTCGATCACCGCGAGCGTGCCGTAGATCGCGGTGAAGCCGATGATCGTCGTCCACAGCATCGGCACGCTGAGCGAGGAGGCGGCGAGGAAGGTCGGCAGCACGCCCTCGATCGCCCACGGTTGGCGCCCGATCTCGGCGAGCATCCAGCCGAGCTCGATGGCGATCCACGGCAGCGGGATGGCGAGCACGGCGAGCTTCAGGAACCAGCGCGACTTGGTGTGGAGGCGGAGCGAGCACAACGTGAAGGCCGTCGCGAACAGTGCGATCATGGCGAAGCCGATGCCGGCCATCGCCCGGAAGCTCCAGAACATCAGCGGCACGTTGGGGACCACGTCCCACGCCGTCTCGGCGATCAGTTGCGGGCTGGCCGAGCGCGGGTCGGCGACGTGGCGCTTGAGCAGCAGCGCATAGCCGAGGTCGCGCTTGTGGGCTTCGAAGCGCGCGCGGTCCGGCAGGCTGCCGGGGTCGAGCTTGAGCTTCTGGACCGCATCGTAGGCGACGACGCCCGAGGTGATGCGCTCCTGTGCCTTGAGCACCAGCTCCGACATGCCGGTGACCTGCTTGTCGAGGCTGCGGGTCGCGATGATGCCGAGCACCCACGGCAGCTCGACGCTGTAGCGGGTGGTGCGGTCCTTGACGCTGGGCAGGCCGAACAGGGTCAGTCCGGCAGGCGCAGGCGCGGTGTGCCACGCGGCCTCGATTGCGGCGAGCTTCATGCGCTGGTTGTCGGTCAGCGCGTAGCCGGACTCGTCGCCGAGCACGACGACCGACAGCGACGCCGCCAGCCCGAACGCGGCGGCAACCGTCATCGACCGGCTGGCGACCGCGACCCAGCGCCCGCGCAGCAGGTAGAAGGCGGACACGCCGAGCACGACGACCGAGGCGCAGACATAGCCGGCGCTGACGGTGTGGACGAACTTCGCCTGGGCGATCGGGTTGAACAGCACCGCGCCGAAGTCGCTGACCTCCATCCGCATCGTCTCGGGGTTGAAGGTCGCGCCGACCGGGTTCTGCATCCAGCCGTTGGCGACAAGGATCCACAGCGCCGACAGGTTGGTGCCGAGCGCGACCATGAAGGTCGTGAACAAATGGCCGAGCTTCGACAGGCGGCTCCAGCCGAAGAACATCACCCCCACGAACGTGGCCTCGAGGAAGAACGCCATCAGCCCCTCGATCGCCAGCGGGGCACCGAAGATGTCGCCGACATAATGCGAGAAATACGCCCAGTTGGTGCCGAACTGGAACTCCATGGTCAGCCCGGTGGCGACGCCGAGGACGAAGTTGATCGCAAAGATTCGCCCCCAGAAGCGCGTGATCGTCCGCCAGATCGCCCGCCCGGTCATCACATAGACGCTCTCCATGATGAACAGCATGAACGACAGGCCGAGCGTCAGCGGGACGAACAGGAAATGATAAAGCGCGGTCAGTGCGAACTGCAGCCGCGACAGGTCGATGACCGTAAGGTCCATGGGTCAGTCTCCACGCTGCCGGTCGTCGGCCACGGTTGCAGCCTACGCGTGCGGAAACGTACCGGCATTGACCTGAGTCAAAGACAGCACGGTCGCGCGCGCGCATGATCGGGCGATGACGAGCCTCGCCATCGCGGTCCCCGCCGCCGCAAACCCGGCGCGGGCGCGGCGCGCGTTCCTGACCGCAGCGGTCGGCGACGGCGGCCGGACGCGCAGCTCGACGGTGCTGCTGATGCTCGACAGCGTCGCCGCCATCGGCTTTGCGGGCGGGCTGGCGCAGGCCGTGGTCGCGGTGCCTTCGGGCGTCGCCGCGATGCTGCCGTGGACCGCGCTGATCCTGCTCGCCGCCGGCACGCGCGGGCTGTGCGCGATGCTGTCGGCGCGGACCGGAGCGGACGGCGCGCGGCAGGCCAAGCTGCGGCTGCGGCAGCGGATCGTCGGCGGCGTGTTCCGCGACGACGGTGCGGCGCGCGCTACCACCGGGGCGCTGATGACCACGGTGGTCGACGAGGTCGAGGCGCTCGACGGCTATGTCGCGCGCTTCCTGCCCGCGCGCCACGCTGCCGCCTTGGCGCCGCTGCTGGTGCTGGCGGTGGTTGCGCTCGCCAGCCCGGTCGCCGCCGCGATCCTGGTCGCGACGCTGGTGCCCTTCGTGATCGGCATGATCCTCGCGGGTAGTGCCGCGGCGGACGAATCCCGCCGCCAGTTCGAGGCCCTCGCCCGGCTGTCGGGACAATTCGCGGACCGCATCCGCGCGCTGCCCGTCATCCTCGCCTTCCGTGCCGAGGACCGCGAGACCGCGTCGCTCGGTGTCGCGGCCGACGCGGTCGCGGCGCGGACAATGAAGGTGCTGCGCATCGCCTTCCTGTCGTCGGGCGCACTCGAGTTCTTCGCGGCGCTGTCGGTCGCACTGGTCGCGGTCTATTGCGGCTTCTCGCTGCTCGGCATCCTGCCGTTCGCGGCACCCGAGCAACTCGATCTCGCCCGCGCCTTCTTCGTCCTGGCACTTGCCCCGGAGTTCTACGCGCCGATGCGGCGGCTGGCGGCGGCCTATCACGACCGCCAGTCGGCGGACACGGCAGCGGAGCGCCTGCAGTCGTTCGGTACGTCCACCCGAATGCCGGGCAGGGCGGTATCGCTCGAACCCGCCGAACTGGTCTTCGACGGCGTCACGATCCGCTACCCCGGCAGCGTCGATGCGGCGGTCAATGACGTCTCGCTGGTCATCCCCGCCGGGCAGGTCGTGGCGCTGGTCGGGCCATCGGGGAGTGGCAAGTCGAGCCTGCTCAACCTGCTCCTCGGCCTCGCCCCGCTCACCGGCGGACGGGTCGGCTTCGGCGGCGTCGACCTGGCCGAGGCGGGGGATTTCGCGGGCGTCGCCGCCTGGGCGGGCCAGGTCTCGCTGATCCTGCCGGCCTCGATCCGCGACAACATCGCGCTCGCCCGGCCCGATGCCGGCGAGCCGGACATCGCCGCCGCGGTGCGCGGGGCCGGGCTCGGCCCGATGCTGGCGGCGCGGCGGCACGGCCTCGACACACTGCTCGATGCGCGCGGCAGCGGGCTCTCGGGTGGCGAGCGGCGGCGGATTGCGCTGGCGCGGGCGCTGCTCAAGCCGGCGCCGCTGCTGTTGCTCGACGAGCCGACCGCGCACCTCGATGCGGAAGCCGAAACGGCGCTGATCGCGACGATTCATCGGGCCTGCGCCGGGCGCACCGTGCTGATCGCGACCCACAGCGACCGGCTGGCGGCGATTGCGGACGTCGTCGTGCGGCTGGGCGGCGCGCGATGACCCCGCTGGCGCGCCTGCTTGCCGCCGAGGCGCTGCGCCAGCGCGGGCCGTTGCGCGGCGCTGCCGTTTACGCCGCACTGGTAGCCGCGGCCGCAGTGTTCCTGCTCGGGCTGTCGGGCTGGTTCATTTCCGCGGCGGCCGCGACGGGGCTTGCCGGGCCGGTGGCGGCGCTGGCCTTCAACTACATGCTGCCGAGCGCGGGTATTCGGCTCGCGGCCATCGTCCGCACCGGCGCGCGCTACGGCGAGCGGCTGGCGAGCCACGACGCGGCGCTCGGCGCACTCGCCCGCATCCGGCCGGCGTTGTTCGCCGCGCTCGCCGCCGCGCCGATCGCACGCGCGCTCGGCTGGACCCGCGGCGAGGCGACCGCGCGCATGGTCCACGATGTCGGCGCGGTCGAGGCCGGCTTCGCCCGTCGTTCGGCACCGTGGGGGCTGGCGGCGGCGCTCGCGGCGATGGCCGGGCTGGCAGCGTTCGGGCTGTGGCCTGCGGTGCTCGCGACGCTGGCCTGCACGGCGGCGCTGCTCGGCGTGGCGACGTGGCTGGCGGCGCGTCTGGAGGCCCCCGGCCGCGTCGTGCAGCGGGCCAACGGTGCGCTCAAGGACGAGCTCGGCGCGCTCCTCGGTGCGGCGGCGGAGCTGCGTTGCTATGGGCTGGAGGACTGGGCGACGGCGCGGATCGACGCGGCCAGCCGCACTCTCGCCGACGCCCAGGTCACGCAGGCGCGGGCGAGCGGCTGGTTCGAGCTGGCGACCGCCGTCGCGGTCGGGATTGCCGGGGGTGCCGCCCTGCTGCTGTCGGCGAGCGCCGGCGCACCGCTCGCCGCGCTCGCCGCCCTGGCGGCGGTGATGACCATCGACGCCGCGCTCCCCCTTATCCGCGACCTCAGCCAGCGCGGCACGCTGCGTGAGGCGGAGGCGAGGCTTGGCGAGGTGCTCGCCGATGCCGTGCCGCGGCCGGCCGTGCCCTCGCTCGCCACGATGCCGAGCCTGCAGTTCGGATCCGCGACCGGCCTCGTGTCCAGCGGTGTCATCGCGATTACCGGCCCGTCGGGGTCGGGCAAGACCAGCCTGATCGAGATGCTGCTCGGACTGCGCGAGCCGGTCGCTGGCCTGGCCTGGGTCGACGGCGTCGACATCGCCGTGATTCCGGCCCCAACGCTGCGCCGGGCCTTCGCCTGGGTGCCGCAGGATGCGATGCTGCTGTCGGGCAGCGTGCGCGACAATCTGGAACTGGCGAACCCTGCGGCGAGCGACGATCAGCTGTGGCAGGTGCTCTACGATGCCGCCCTCGACGAGCGCTTCCGCTGGACGCCGCTCGGGCTCGACACCTGGATCGGCGAGAACGGCACGCAGTTGTCGGGCGGCGAGCGGCGGCGGCTGGCGCTGGCGCGGGCCTATCTGTCGGACGCGCCGTGGCTGCTGCTCGACGAGCCGACGACGGGCCTCGATGCGGCGCTCGAGGCGACGGTGATCACGCGCCTGCGCCTGCATCGCGCGCGTACCGGGCAGGGGTTGGTGGTCGCCAGCCACAGCGCCGCGGTGATCGGGCTGGCCGACGTGTTGGTCCCCGTGGATGCGCACCGCCGGGCAGCGCTGGACCGTGCCGCCTGAAGCCCTCGACGGCTAGGTCACGGTGAACGCCGGAGCCGGGGACTGCGCGACCAGTTGCGTGATCACCCCGACGAGAAAGCCCTCACGCAAGGGCTTTTCGATGACGGTGCTGAAGCCGGCGGCCAACGCCTGCGCGGTGATCTCGGGGGAGTTATGCCCGGTAACCAGGATCGCCGGAGCAAGCCAGCCGCGCCGCCGCAAGGTCCTGAGCAGCGCCACGCCGTCGTCGTCGCCAAGCCGGTAGTCGGCGACCAGGCAGGCCGCGTCGCCAAGCTCCGGATCAGCGACCAGGGTCTTCGCCGACGCATGGGCCCGGACAACGTAGCCGCGCGATTGGAACAGCATACACAGCGAGCGCCGCACCGCCGGGTCGTCCTCGACCAGCATGATACTCCGGCGTTTGCCCAAGCCGATTGATTCAGTTCTGCGCAACTCAGCCCCGTTCCGTGACGAGGCTCATTTTACCGCGAGGGCACGGCCCCCGGTATACGGAAGTATACGGATACGCGATCCGCGGTCAGTCCTGCCCTCCCTCCCCCAATCCGGCGGCGAAAGCGATGCGCAGCGCTGCCGACAAGCTGTTCACGCTGAGCTTGGTCATGAGATTGGCGCGGTGGACTTCGACGGTGCGGGGCGAGATGTCCAGATTGTGGGCGATCGACTTGTTCGGCAGCCCCTCCGCCATGCCCTTCAGTACATCCTGCTCACGGTCGGTCAGGCCGGCGATGGCAATCCGCGCGCTGGCGGTATCGCGGGCCCGCCCGGCACCGTTGTCGAGCCGCGCGAATGCGGTCTCGATGGCGGTGAGCAGTATTTCTTTCTCGAACGGCTTTTCGATGAAATCGACCGCTCCTGCCTTCATTGTCTTGATCGCGATGCTCACGTCACCGTGTCCGGTGAGCACGACCACCGGCATGGTGATGCCGCGCTTGATCATGATCTGCTGGACCTCGCAGCCGTCCATGTCGGGCATACGGACGTCGAGCAGCACGCAGCCAAGGCTGGCGGTGCCGGCATCCTTCAGGAAGGCCGCTCCCGAGGCATAAGTCGCAACGGTATAGCCCGAGGTCTTCAGCAAGAAGGCGGTCGAACGGCGTACTGTCTCCTCGTCGTCGACGATATGGACGGTTCGGGGCTCAGGCATCGGCTTTCTCCGGGACGGCCTTGACCAAGGTGAAATGGAAGGCAGAGCCGCCGTCTTCGCGCGGATCCAGCCAGATTCGACCGCCGTTGGCCTCGATGATCGTGCGGCAGATCGACAGCCCGAGGCCCATGCCCTCGGCCTTGGTGCTGATGAAGGCGATGAACAGCTTGCCGACGATCTCGGGCGCGACACCCGGTCCGGTGTCTGCGACCGTCACCCGGATGAACCCATTGCCCTCGTCGCGGCTGCTCACCGTAAGGCGGCGCTCGGGGGATTCGGACATCGCCTCGACCGCGTTGCGCATCAGGTTGATCAGGACCTGCTGGATCTGGACCTTGTCGACAAGCACCGGCGAGGCTGCGAGGTCAAGGTCGAAGCGAGTGGTTACGCTCATCTCGCGTGCACTCAGCAGTCCGAATGCCGCGGCTTCGCTGATCAGCGCCGGAAGGTCCTCGACGGTCTTGTCGACCTCGCCGCGTGCCACGAAATTGCGCAGGCGGCGGACGATATCGCCGGCGCGGATCGCTTCGGCAACGGTATCCTTGAGCGCCTCGCGGATCATCGGCAAGTCGGCGGGGTCGGGGTCTTCGAGCAGGGCCTGCACCGCCGCGACATAGTTCGCGACCGCCGTGATGGGCTGGTTGAGTTCATGCGCCAGGGTCGACGCCATCGTCCCCATCGCGCTGACCCGCGCGACATGAATCAGTTCGGACTGGAGCTCCTCGAGCCGCAGCTGCGTCTTGTGGCGCTCGGTCAGGTCGCGGACAAAGCCGGTGAACAGGCGCTGGCCGTCCTCGCTGATTGCTTCCGCGACCGACAGCGACATCGGGAAGGTCGAGCCGTCGCGACGCATGCCGATGACGATGCGGCCGATGCCAATGATCTTGCGCACGCCCGTCGTCAGATAGTTGGTCAGATAGCGATCGTGACGCTGGCTGTCCGGATCAGGCATCAGGCGGCTGACGTTCGAGCCGACGACCTCGGATTCGACGAACCCGAACAGGCGTTCCGCGACAGCGCTGAAGGACACGATTCCGCCGCGCTCGTCGATGACGATCATCGCGTCGGGCACGGTCGACAGGATCGAGCGCAAATGGCTGGCGTTCGAACGCAGCGCACTCTCCGCGGCGCGCGATTCGGTAACGTCGCGCAAGACTTTGCCGAAGCCCCGCAAAGTGCCGTCCTTGTCGTACAATGCGGTGATCAGGACGCTGGACAGATACTCGGTGCCGTCCTTGCGGACCCGCCAGTTCTCTTCCTCGTACTTGCCGTTTTCGCGTGCCAGGCGAAGATCCTCGTCCGGCTTGCCGTCAGCAACGAGATCGGCGGGATAGAACATCGACGTGTGCCTGCCGACCGCCTCCTGTTCGGTCCAGCCCTTGAGGCGCTCGGCGCCCTTGTTCCAGATCGTCACGATCCCCTGTGGATTGATCATGTAGATGGCATGATCGATCGCCCCGTCGATCAACAGGTTGAGCTCGTCCCGCGTCTCACGAGCACGCACCGCGACCGCCTTGTCGGCCATCGCCCGGCGCCAGCCCGCCGACAGCATCGCCACGGCTCCGGCGGTGACGGCAAACCAGAGCCTCGAGGGCCGGTGGCGCGTGGTGGCGGCGTCTCGCATCCGACTGCGCTACGCCGTTACGCGCGCCGGCGCCGACATTTCCGGTCCAGCCCGGGTCGACGCCGATGTCTGTCTGGTCACCTCTGTACGATCCAGTACGTTACCATCGCCCGACGCTATAAGCGCCATCCGTAAAGTCCCGGATAACGCGGTCGCCGGTGCGGGCCTACGACAGGCAGGTCGACGCTGGAGACCGCCCATGAAGAACATCCTGTTGCTGGTGCATGACGACGATGGGCAGGAGGCGCGGTTGCAGGTCGCGCTGGACCTTGCCCGCGCCCTCGACGGCCATATCACCTGCGTCGACGTCGTGCAGATGATCTATGCGCCCGACGGCTTGTACGGCGGCAGCGACAACACGCTGCTGGTCGACGAGATGGCGCGCGAGACCGCCAATCACGCGGCGCTCGCCGCGCGGTTCGCCAACGAGGCGGTAAGCTGGAACTGGCTCGACCGGCTCGGCGACCTGGCGGGCTGCGTGACGCGCGCCGCCGGGCTCGCGGACATCATCGTCGTCAACCGCGCGCTGGAGCACGATCCGCTCGACATGGCGGCGATCGCGGCTTCGGTCGCCATCGCGACCCACAAGCCCGTCGTCGCCGTCGCCGACACAGTGCGCCGCTTCGACACCGGCGGCGCGGTGCTGGTTGCCTGGGACGGCTCGCTGTCGGCGATGGCGGCGCTGTCAGGGACGTTGCCGCTGCTCAAGCTGGCGGGATCGGTGCACATCCTCGAGATCGACATTGCCGCCGATGCCGCGCCGGCCGAGGAAGCGGCGGAGTATCTGTCGCGCCACGGTATCCATGCCGAGATCGTGCGTGTCCCCGCCAATGGCGAGCACGCCGACGCGATCATCCGCCGCAAAGCCCTCGACTATCACGCGAGCTACTGCGTGATGGGTGCCTATGGTCACTCGCGGGTCGGCGAGGCGCTGTTCGGCGGTGTCACCCGGCGCATGCTCAAGGCGTGCGAGACACCGCTGGTGATCGTCCACTGAGCGGGCGGCCGACTGAGCGCGCGGCCGGCCGGTCGCCGAGGGCGCTTTATCGTATGATCAGGCCGCTCGCGTAGCTGGCAGGCGCAGCCAGCCGCTGCCCTCGCCGGCGCCACCGTCGCCCAGCGTCTCGGCGATGATCTGCGCGGATTCGACTAGCCGTGGTCCGGGGCGGTTGAAGAAATGGTGGCCGTCGGCGACGAACACCCGGCCATTTCGGACTGCCGACAGATCCTGCCACCCGTCCCGCCCGGTCAGCGGCGCCAGGTCGGCGAGGGTCTGCGGGATCTGGTAGCCGCACGGCATCATGACGATCACGTCGGGGTCGGCGGCAACCAGCGCATCCCACTCCAGCCACGGCGAATGCTGGCCGGGCGCGGCGAACAGCGCTTCGCCGCCGGCGATGCGGATCAGCTCGGGCACCCAGTTGCCGGCTGCCATCAGCGGGTCGATCCACTCGATCGCGGCGACGGTCGGACGGGCGGAGCCGGCACTGCGCGCAGCCAGCCGCTCCAGCCGCTCCTGCAGTTCGGCAATCGCGACCTCGGCCTGGGGCAGGGCGTCGACCGCCTCGCCGACGCGGCGGATATCGCCCCAGACGTCGCCCAGGTCGTCGGGCGCCAGCGACAGCAGCACCGGTGCCGTCCCGACCCAGTCGGCGAGCGCTTCCTCGAGGTCCGCGGGAGTGACGGCGCACACCGCGCACTGCGACTGGGTCAGGATCACGTCGGGCTTCAGCGAGCGCAGCAGCTCGGCATCGACGGCGTAGACCGACAGGCCCTGGCGAACGATCTCCTGCACCCGGTTGTCGATCTCGAGCGAGGTCAGCCCCTTCTCTAGCTTGGTCGAGGTGCAGACCGGCAGCGCCTTGATGAACGGCGGGAAATCACACTCGTGCGAGCGCCCGAAAATACTGTCGCCGAGCCCGACCGCGACGGCGATCTCGGTGGCGCTCGGCAGCAGCGAGACGACGCGCGGACGCGCCGCCATCAGGCGGGACCCATCGGGTCGGCGGCCATCAGGCGAACCGCAATGCCGGCGAGCGCCCGAATACCCGCGGTGCCAGTCCGGTCAGTGCGAAATACAGCGCCACCAGCCCGGCGAACCACGCCCCGTCGTTGGCGAGCAACTGCGCGATAATCCTGGGCGTGAAGGTCTCGGTGCCGCCGACGATGCTGGCGAACCCGAACAGCAGCGTCTCGTCGACGACAAACGCGGCGAGGAACACCCCGACCAGCCGCAACGTCGTCAACGGCGCCCGGCCGAGCAGCCGCCGCGAAACCAGCATCGCCGCGAGGCTGGCACAGCCCAGCGCGACGCCCCAGGCGATGGCATAGCCGGTCGCGGGATAGCCGAGCAGCGCGAAGCCCAGCCCCTGGCTCACCACCCACATCACTGCGACCGTCGCCACCGCCCGGCGCAGCGGCAAGGTGGCCGCGGCGACGACCGCGAGCGCGACGAACGGCATCATGCACGCCGTCGCCAGCGTCCCGAGCACGGTCGCGGCGGCGAAGGCGACGGGCCAGCCGATCGGCGCGGACCGGGACAGGTGGGCGGCAGTTGAGCGCTGGTTGGTCATGGCGTCGACATTCCCTCGGCGGCGGGCTTCATGGGGCGGCTAGACCAGCGGTCGCCGGAAGCCAACAGGGATACGGCAAGCTGCGTCAAAAGTCCCCGTCAGGAATAGCGCTCCTCGGTCCACGGATCGCCGCGCATATGGTAGCCGTTCTGCTCCCAATAGCCGGGCCGGTCGACGCCCTTGAACTCGATCTCCGACAGCCACTTGGCGCTTTTCCAGAAATACAGGTGCGGCACGACCAGCCGGACCGGACCGCCGTGCTGCCGTTCCAGCGGCTTGCCCTGCCAGCTGTGCGCGAGGAGCACGCCCGGTGCCGCAAAATCGGCCAGCGTGACGTTGGTGGTGTAGCCGTCCGAGCCGTGGAGCATGATCGCCACGGCCTCGTCGCGCGGATCGACGAGGTCGAGCAGGTCCGCGGTGGCGACCCCGTCCCAGTCGTTGTCGTAGCGTGACCAGCTGGTCACGCAGTGGATGTCGGAGCGGCTGCCGGTCTGCGGCAACGCCATCAGGCCGGCCCAGTCGAGGGTGATCGGCCGCTCGACCATGCCGCCGATGCGAAGCGACCAGCGCTCGCGCGAGACCTCGGGCTGGCGGCCGAGGTCGAGCACCGGCCAGTCGCGGACGAGATGCTGTCCGGGTGGCAGCCGCTGCTCGTCGGGGCGCGCCTCGGCACCGGTCAGGAACTTGCCCTCGCTGGCCCAGCGCCGCTTGGACAGGGTGAGCTTGGAGGGCTCGGGAGGCTGGTCGTCGGGCACGATGTGGACCTCACGGAGACGATGGAGCGCACAGACTAGACCATCGGGCGGGATTTGCGATGCCGCACCAACTGTACCGATGTCGCTTCGCCAGGCCGCTGCTCCGAGGCATTTTCGATCCATTCGGGGCGGCAAAATGCACCTTATCTGCGGCACACTGCCGCACAACAGTAATAATATTGCTTGGAACTACCTCCTGTAGCAAGTATTGTATCAATGCGACATTTTGTGGAGTGAAGGTGTCAAGTCTGGCTAGCGACGCTCGGACCCCGGTGGCCCCCGCCGCTACGGTGAACCCGGTTACTGACCGGGCGACCTGGCAGGCCATGCGCGAGGCGGTGCTGGCTGACCCCGGTCGCTTCCACGGCGAAATTGCGGGTGCCGCGATCCACTGGCTGGTCGACGGCGCATGGCTGAGCCGTGGCGAGGGCAATCTCTGGTCCGGTTGGGACGCCGCGACAGCGGCCCCCGTCAGCCGCGAACTCGGGCCGGGCTTCGAGCCATGGGCCCGCGCCTTCGACGACAGCGACGCCCCGCACTATCGCTGGTTCTCCGGCGGCCTGACCAACGCCGCCTTCAACGAGGTCGACCGGCATGTGCTGGCGGGCCACGGCGCTGAAGCGGCGCTGATTTTCGAGGGCGACCGCTGGGACATGGCGGCGAACGGCGGCCGCGGCGGCCCGGTCGATACCTTTCCGGTGTCGCGCCGGACATTGCTGCTGGAGAGCGCGAAGTGCGCGCTGGCGCTGAAGGCGCTCGGGCTCAAGGCTGGCGACAGCATCGCGCTCAACCTGCCGTCGATCGTACCGCAGATCTTCTGGACTGAGGGTGCCAAGCGCGCCGGCGTGATCTACACGCCGGTGTTCGGCGGCTTCTCCGACAAGACGCTGTCGGACCGCATCCACGACGCCGGCGCGCGCGTCGTGGTTACTGCTGACGGCGGCTACCGCAACGCGCAGGTGGTGCCCTTCAAGACCGCCTACACCGACCCCGCGCTCGACAATTACGTGCCGGTCGAGGTGGCGCTGCGCCTGATCGAAGGCCTCGACCTGCCCGCAGAGCAGAAGGCCGCGATCCACGAAGCCGCGCGCGCCGCGCTGAAGGGCGAGGTCACGGTCGAGCGCTCGGACGTCATGCGCGGTGTCGGCCGGGCGCTCGCCAGCCTCGGCCTCGATGCCGCGGAATCGAGCCGGGTCCGCATCGCTGTTGCATCGGCGCTCGTCGACGCACCGCCGCGCGTCGACGCCGTGGTGGTGGTCCGGCACACGTCGACCCCCGACCTGGTCTGGCGCAGCCGCGACCAGTGGAGCCACGCGCTGACCGACGCCGCGGGCAAGGAATTGCTCGCTGCCGCCGGGTTGGCATCGGAGGCTGAGCTGCTCGCGCTCCCCGACGAAGCGTTTATCGCGGCGATCTGGAAGTCGTGCCCGCCGCTGCCCGTCGATGCCGAATTCCCGCTGTTCGTGATCTACACGAGCGGCTCGACCGGGAAGCCCAAGGGCGTCGTCCACGTCCACGGCGGCTATGTCGCCGGCATCGCCCACACCATGAAGGTCGCCTTCGACGCGCGTCCGGGCGACGTGCTGTACGTCGTCGCCGACCCCGGCTGGATTACCGGGCAGAGCTACCTGATCTCCGCCGCGCTGACCTCGCGCGTCACCACGCTGATCACCGAGGGCGCGCCGGTATTCCCGCACGCCGGACGCTTCGCAGCGTCGATCGAGCGCCACGGCGTCACCATTTTCAAGGCCGGCGTCACTTTCCTGAAGTCGGTGATGTCAGACCCCCAGAACCTCCGCGACCTCAGGGCCTGGGACATGTCCTCGCTGCGCGTCGCGACCTTCTGCGCCGAGCCGACCTCGCCCCCGGTGCAGGCGTTCGGCATGGCCGAGATCACGCCGTGGTACATCAACTCCTACTGGGCGACCGAGCACGGCGGCATCGCCTGGACACAGTTCTATGGCGCCAGCGACTTCCCGCTCCGCCCCGACGCGCACACCTGGGCGCTGCCGTGGATCGTCGGCGAGGTGCGCGTGCCCACCGACGACGCCACCACCCACGCCAAATGGCGCGAGGCCGAGCGCGGCGAGAAGGGCGAGATCGTCATCGCCGCACCTTATCCCTACCTCGCGCGCACCGTCTGGGGCGACGCCGCAAACGTCGGGCAGCCCGGCTGGAAGGGCGACGGGCAGCGGTGGGCGGACGCTTACTGGACGCGCTGGGACGGCACCCCCGCCTACACGCAGGGCGATTTCGCCGTGCAGCACGACGACGATTCGTTCTCGCTCCACGGCCGCTCCGACGACGTCATCAACGTCTCGGGGCACCGCATGGGCACCGAGGAGATCGAGGGCGCGATCCTGCGCGACAAGGCGCTCGACCCGAACTCGCCGGTCGGCAACGTGCTCGTCGTCGGCGCCCCCGACGCGACCCGCGGCCTGACCCCGCTGGCGTTCATCGTCGCCTCCCCCGGCCGCCGCATCACCCAGGACGACCGCCGCCGCCTGACCGAGCTGGTGCGGCAGGAGAAGGGCGCGACCGCCGTCCCCGCCGACTATCTGGAGGTCAAGGCGTTCCCCGAGACGCGCTCGGGCAAGTACGTCCGGCGCATGGTCCGCGCGCTCGTCGAGGGCGGCGACCTCGGCGACACCTCAACCCTGAAGAACCCCGAGAGCCTCGACGACCTCCGCACCGTCATCGAGGAATGGCAGCGTCGCCAGCGACTTAGCGAGACGCAGCAGCTGTTCGAGCGCTACCGCTATTTCAAGATCCAGTACAACAATGTCGCCCCCGGCAAGAAAGTCGCGACCGTCACCGTCACCAACCCGCCAGTCAACGCCCTCAACGAGCGCGCGCTCGACGAGCTCAACATCGTCGTCGACCACCTCTCGCATCGTGACGACGTTGTTGCCGTCGTCTTCACCGGCGAAGGCACCGCGAGCTTCGTCGCCGGCGCCGACATCCGCCAGTTCCTCGACGAAATCCACGACGAGGACGAAGCCCGCGTCCTGCCGAACAATGCGCAGCTGGCGTTCAACAAGATCGAGGCCATGGACAAGCCGTGCATCGCCGCGATCCAGGGCGTCGCGCTCGGCGGCGGCATGGAGTTCGCGCTGGCCTGCCACTACCGGATCGCCGAACCGCACGCCCGCTTCGGGCAACCAGAGATCCGGCTGCGTCTGATCCCGGGGTATGGAGGAACGCAGCGGCTGCCGCGATTGCTGGCCGGGCGGACCGGCGCCGAGGGCATCGCGGTCGCGCTCGAGATGATCCTCGGCGGGCGCACGATCGACGTCGATGCCGCCAGCCGTGCCGGATTGATCGAAGCGACCGCCGCAGGTTCGGTGGACGCCCTCACGGAGGCGCATTCGCTCGTCCGGGATTTCGTCCGCGTCGGCGCGGACAGCGACCTCGGGCGCAGCTTTGCCGTCCGCCGCGCGTCGACCGCACAATGGAACGAGCCCGGCGTCGAGGACTTTGAGTCGGCGCTGGCGAGCGATGATATTAAACGCATTCTGCAACAGCTCGAATGGGCCGGCCGGGGCGATGCCGGTCGGCGCGCAATCGACGCCATGCGCGTCGGCTGGACGCAGGGCATCGCTGCCGGACTGGCCCGCGAGGCCGATCACTTCGCCGAGGCCGTGGTCGATCCCCAAGGCGGCAAGACCGGCATCCGCCAGTTCATCGATAAGACCAGCCCGCCGCTCCCGGTGCGGAGCGGGACGGCGAACGCCGATACGAGCGGCGCATTGCCCATCGGCGCGCCGTTCTTCCCCGGCATCACGCCGCTGCCGACCGGCCAATACGCCTTCGGCATCGCGCGCAGCCCCGAAACCGGCGAACCCGGCTTTGGCCCGCCCGCGACCCATGAAAAGCAGATGCTTGTCCCCGTCGACCAGCCGGAGGCCAACGACGCGCTCGTCTACATGCTAACCTCGGAGGTCAACTTCAACGACATCTGGGCGCTGACCGGCATCCCAGTGTCGCCCTTCGACGGCCACGAGAACGACTACCAGACCACCGGCTCCGGCGGCGTCGGGCTGATCGCCTCGCTCGGTTCCGAAGCGCGCGCTGAGGGGCGGCTCAAGGTCGGTGATCTCGTCGCGGTCTATTCGGGGACCAACGACCTGCTGTCCCCCCAGGTTGGGCGCGACCCGATGTTCGCGGACTTCGCCATCCAGGGCTACGAGACCGAGACCGGCAGCCACGCGCAGTTCCTCGTCACCCAGGCGCCGCAGCTCCACCACGTCCCCGCCGACCTGACGCTGGAGGCCGCGGGCAGCTACATCCTCAACCTCGGCACCGTCGTCCGCGCGCTGTTCACGACACTGGAGATCGAGCCCGGCAAGCGGCTGTTCGTTGAGGGCTCGGCCACCGGCACCGGCCACGACGCGCTCAAGACCAGCATCCGCACCGGGCTCCACGTCACCGGCTTGGTCTCGTCGCCTGCCCGGGCGGCATTCGTGCGCGAATGCGGCGCGGTCGGTGCGCTCGACCGAACCGACGCGCGCTTTGCCAACGCGTTCACGCCGGTGCCCGAGGACCCGTCCGGGTGGGCGGCATGGGAGGCGGCGGGCCAGCCGTTGCTCGACGAGTACCGCGCCATGAACGACGGGCAACTGGCCGACTATGTCGTCAGCCACGCCGGCGAGACCGCCTTCCCGCGCTCGTTCCAGTTGCTCGGCGAGGGCGGCGTGCTCGCTTTCTATGGCGCGTCGTCGGGCTACCACTTCACCTTCGTCGGCAAGTCGGGCGTCTCGACACCGGAGGCGATGCTGCGGCGGGCAAAGCTGCGCGGCGGCGAGGCGGTGCTGCTGTTCTACGGCCCGCGCAGCCGCGATCTCGCCGACACGACGGGGCTCGAGATGATCGAGGCGGCGCGCGCGGTGAAGGCGCGGACCGTGGTCGTCACCACCACCGATGGCCAGCGCGAGTTCCTGCAGTCGCTCGGCTTCGAGGACGCCATCGCAGGGATCGTCAGCCTCGAGGACCTCAGCCGCCGCCTCGGCGACCAGTTCGAATGGCCCGACGCGATGCCCCGCCTGACCCCGGCGCGCGAGGACATCGAGAGCTTCCGCGCCCAGGTCCGCGACTATCAGGAGAAGACGCTGAAGCCCTTCGGCGCGGCGGTCGGCCGCCTGCTGCGCTCGCCCGACAACCCGCGCGGGTCTCCGGACCTGATCATCGAGCGCGCCGGGCAGGACACGCTCGGGGCGTCGACCGCGCTGGTCAAGCCGTTCACCGGGCGCGTCGTCTATGCCGAGGACTGCGCCGGGCGGCGTTTCAGCTTCTATGCGCCGCAGGTGTGGACGCGGCAGCGGCGCATCCTGATGCCGACCGCCGAGATCCGCGGCACGCATTTGTGCAACGCCTACGAGGTGACGCGGATGAACGACATGATCGCCGCCGGGCTGCTCGACGTGACGCCGCCGACGGTGGTGCCGTGGGAGGGGTTGCCGGAGGCGCACCAGTCGATGTGGGAGAACCGCCATTCCGGCGCGACCTATGTCGTCAACCACGCGCTCCCGGCGCTCGGGCTGCGCAGCAAGGACGCGCTGCTCGAGGCCTGGGCGGCGCAGGAAGCGGAATCTGGAGAAGCCAAGTGAACGCTCCGATCCTCGAGCCGATGACCGCCGCCCAGACCACGGGTCGCCTGGCCGGCAAGATCGCCCTCGTGACCGGAGCCGCGGGCAACCTCGGCGGCGAGATCGTCCGTTATTACCTGCGCGAGGGCGCGACCGTGGTGATGACCGGGCGCACCCCGGCGCGGACCGACGCGGCGCGCGACGCCGTGCTTGCAGCGACCGGGGCCGACCCAGCGCGGGTGTCGACCGTGGTGCTCGACGGTGCCGACGCCGCCTCCGTGCGCGCCGGCATTGCCGAGGTTGTCGAGCGCCACGGACGGATCGACATCCTCGTCAACAATGCCGGATCGGCCGGTCCCAAGGCGCCGCTCGAGCGCGTCCCGCTGACGGTCGAGGAGCTGGCGAACGGCGACACCGAGACCGTGGCACAGGCGGCGCGGAGCTTGCTCGGCGTCGCGTGGAACCTGGTGCGCGCGGCGGCGGAGTTCATCCCGGCAGGCGGCTCGATCATCAACGTCTCGACGATCTTCAGCCGCACGCATTATTACGCGAGGACCGCCTACGTGGTCCCCAAGGCCGCGATGAACGCGCTGTCGCGGACGCTGGCGCAGGAGCTCGGGGTGCGCGGCATCCGGGTCAACCTGCTGTTCCCCGGGCCGATCGAGAGCGACCGCATCCGCACCGTCTTCGCGGCGATGGACAAGCTCCAGGGCAAGGCCGCCAACACGACCGCCGACCATTTCACCGGCATCATGGCGCTGGCCCGCGGCGGTGCTGAACCTGCCGCGAAGCCGCTGCCGACCCCCCCCGACATTGCCGCGACATGCGTCTTCCTCGGCTCCGACGAGAGCGCCGCGATCACTGGGCACGACTTCGAGGTCACGCACGGCATGAGCGTGCCGAAGGAGTCGCGCTCGACCTATCTGTCGCGACCGACGATGCGCTCGATCGACGGCGCCGGGCTCGGCATCGTCGTCGCGGGCGGTGACTCGCTTAACGATGCGCTCGAGATCGCGCGGGTTCAGGCGGCGTGCGGCGCGGCGGTTCTGCTCGGCTTCGGCAGCGACGCGGCGGTGGCGATCATGCGCCAGCGCCTCGACGCCAACCCTGCCACCGGACGCCTGACGCTCGCCCGCTTCGACCGTTCCGACCCGGCCCAGATGGAAGCTTGCCTCGCCGAGTTCAGCGCCGCCGAGGGCGAGGTCACCGGCGCGATCGTCCTGCCGGAGTTCGGCAGCGACAACTTCACCGGTCCGCTCCACGCCGCCAGCGACGAGCAGGTCGACAGCTTCATCGACGACGAACTCACCGGCGCGGTCGCGGTGGCGCGGTCACTGACCCGCTACTGGAAGCTCCACGACAGCCTCGTCCACGACCCCCGCTTCGTCTTCGTCGGCGGCCCAAGCGACGGCGGCGCCAACGCCTGGAACGGGCTGTTCGCTGCGGTCTGCGAGCAGCTGATCCGGGTCTGGCGCGACGAGAGCACGGTCGATGTCGAGCTCGGACGGCGTCGTCAGGCGGAATGGGGCAACCAGATCGTCCGCAGCGGCAACGCGGAGTCGGAGAACATCCGCTTCACGGCCGGGCAGTGCGCGCGCATCCTGCTCAAGGAGCGTCGCATCGAGCCGATCAGCCTGCACTTGCCGCCGTCGATCGGCGAAGCCACCGGCGCGCGCGTCGCGATGGTCGGGTTCGCCGAGAACATCACCGGGCTCCACCTCGGCAAGGTCGCGCTGATCACCGGCGGATCCGCGGGCATTGGCGGGCAGGTGGCACGGCTGCTGGCGCTGGCCGGCGCCCGGGTCATGCTCGTGGCGCGGCGCGAGACCGAGCTGGCGACCATGCGCGCGCGGATCGTCGGCGAACTCGAGGACATCGGATTTTCCGGTGTCGAACGGCGCGTGCGAACGCTGTCGGGCATCGACGTCAGCGACCACGCAGCGCTGGCCGGCGCGGTCGACGCGACCATCGCCGCGTTTGGGCGCATCGACTACCTCATCAACAACGCCGGGATTTCGGGGGCCGAGGAGATGGTCGTCGACATGGACGTCGATGCGTGGCGGCGGACGCTCGATGCCAATCTGATCTCGAACTACGTCCTCGCGCACGCCGTCGTGCCGCGCATGAAGGCGCAGGGGTCGGGCTATATCCTCAACGTCTCCAGCTACTTCGGCGGCGAGAAGCACCTCGCCGTCGCCTACCCGAACCGCGCCGACTATGCCGTGTCGAAAGCCGGCCAGCGCGCGATGGCGGAGGCGATGGCGCGTTCGCTCGGGCCCGAGGTGCAGATCAATGCGATTGCGCCCGGTCCCGTCGACGGCGACCGGCTCGGCGGCACCGGCGGCAAGCCGGGGCTGTTCGAACGGCGCGGGCGGCTGATCCTCGAGAACAAGCGGCTGAACGCGGTCCACTCGGCGGTCGTCCGGGCGGTCCGACGCGGCATCCCGGTCGAGACCGTGCTCGGTCGCCTGTCGCGCAACGACAGCGTGCGGATCGCGCATGACACCGACAACCCGCGCGAGCTTCGCGACCTGGCGCTCGCCTGCGCGCAGGAGGGGGACGATACCTGCACCTGGGACCGTTTCATCCTGACCCGCGAGATCGCCGCGCGGCTGGTCAAGCGCCTGCGCCTCGGCGGCTATCTCCGTGACGCCGCGACCTGGCGCGACCGCCCCGACACGGCGGACGCGAACGGCGGCTGGCTGCTGAGGGTTCCGGTCGGCGACAAGCCGTGGCTACCCGAGGCCAAGGTCGCGGCGGAGGCGACCAAGGTCGGCGCGGGGGTTACCTCGCTGCTCAATCTCGGCCGCATGCCGACCGAGGGCGAGGTCGCGCAGGCGACAGTGTTCTTTCTGGCCGACCGTGCGGTCAGCGGTGAAACCTTCATGCCGTCGGGCGGCCTCAGCCTCGAACGCTCGACCGTCGAGCGCGAACTGTTCGGCAGCCCCAAGCAGGAGCGCCTCGACCGCATGCGCGGCAAGACTGTGTGGATCGTCGGCGAGCATTTGACCGATCACCTTACCGCCGCCGCGCAAGCCTTCGCCGACTGCGCCGTCGAGCGCATCGTGCTGATCGTCCGCACGCCCGAAGCCGGCGCGGCGATCACTGCGGAGCTGGGTGGCGGCGGCACGGTCGAGACCCTCGTTGCTGCGGACGACAGCCTCGAGGACGCGATGGACCGTGCGCTGGTCCAGTGGGGACCGCCGACGACGGTGGTCTCGTCGCCGTTCGCGCCGCTGCCCGACCGGCTGTTCGGCGAGGAGCCGCTGACGCCGCCCGAGTTCGCGCAGTTGATCGAGGACAATCTGACCCATCATTTCCGGGTCAGCCGCAAGGTCTCGCTGTACGACCATTGCCAGCTGGTGCTGGTCACGCCCGACGTGGCGATGGGCAACACCGGGCCGGCGTTCGCGCTCGCCAACTTCGTCAAGACCGCGCTGCATGCCTTCACCGCTACGCTCGCGGTCGAGAACGAGCGGCTGGTCCACGAGGTCGCGGTCAACCAGATCAACCTGACCCGACGGGTCCGGTCGGAGGAGCCGCGCAATCTCGAGGAGCATCTCGAGGAGGTCCGGCGCTTCGCCCGCGCCGTGCTGCTGGCCGGTGCGCCGATCCCCGACGCCGAGGACTCGCGCTACCGGGCGCGGATCTATCGCGGCATGTCGATGACGGTTTGAGGGACGAGCCTTGAGGCAATGAGGCTTGAAGTCGACCGGCGGCGGCAACCGGCACGGGATCACGGCGCCTACCCTGCGATGTCGACCCCTCCCAATCGTCATAGTTCTGCAATAATAATCAAGGTTTGACAGCGAGCCACGACTGTCTAACACTCCGTCTCAATAAACGTGAAGTCGTCGTTGGGAGGATTGTTTACCATGAAGAAGCATACGCTTGCGGGCGCCCTGGTGCTCGCGGCCCTGTCAAGCGCCCAGGCGTACGCGAGTAACACCGCTTACAAACTCAGCGGCTCTGGGGTAACCGGTTCGATCAGACTAACCTATGTCGCGAACCCCAATACCGGGCCGCTGGGGACATCGCCCAATACATTCGATCCAGTGGGCTCCTACATCGTCACCGGGATCAGCGGGACGTTCTCCGACTCGACGCTCGGCATCTCGAACGCGACGATAACCGGGATCGTGCCCAGCAACCCGGCCAATCCGACCCCTGGCAACCTTCTGGCTCCGCACAGCTTCGGCTTCTACCCGATCCTCAACGGATCGCCCGGCCCGGACGGCATCGCTCCGGGCTTGTCGTATGACGGCCTATATTACCCGGGCGGCTCACCGCAGGCCGCGAGCGACTATGACGCGCACGGTGGCTTCCTCGACATCTACGGCATCGTTTTCACGATCACGGGGGGTTACGGGGTCAACCTGTGGAGTAACGGCGATTACGGCGGTGGCCCGACCTACGGCGCCAGCGTTACCGACGGCACCGACCGGCTCGATTATGTCGGCGGTATCGCAGCGACAGCCGTACCTGAGCCGGCGGCATGGGCCCTGATGATCGGCGGCTTTGCGATGACCGGCACGGCGATGCGCAGACGTACCCGGACGCCGAGGCTCGCGCTCGCAGCCTAGCGGTCTGCAGGCTCGACTGCGGCAGTTTTGCCGCAGGTTTTGCCGAATGTACGCAACCTACGAGTTTGAACAGTATCGAGGGTGCCCGGGCTCCCCCAGGGATCGGATCAATCGAATCCGACCTTGGGGAGTCCGAAATGCGTAAGCCGTCGTCCCGGCAGCTCGTTGTCCTATCTTTGCTGGCGTCCGCCGCCATGGCCTCGCCACTCGCCGCTCAGGATGCCGTGTCGAGCACGCCGGCTCCGCAGACGCCCGGCCAGGCTGGCGGTGCCGCTCCGGCCACCACTTCGCCGGCCCGTCAGGTCACCGGCGTCGGTGCCGATGACATCATCGTCACGGCGCGCAAGCGCGACGAGACCCTGCTCGAAGTGCCGGTCGCGGTGACCGCACTCAGCGCCAACGACATCAACCGTTACCAGGCCAACGACCTGACCAAGCTCGGGCAACTGGTTCCGCAGGTGATCATCGCCAAGACCGGCAGCGGCGGCGCGGGCGCCTCGTTCTCGATCCGCGGCATCGGCTCGTCGGCGGCTGACGCCGGCATCGACCAGACGGTGTCGGTCAACATCGACGGCCTCCAGGTCAGCCGCGGGCGGGTCGTCACGCAGGGCTTCTTCGACCTCCAGCAGGTCGAAGTGCTCAAGGGCCCGCAGGCGCTGTTCTTCGGCAAGAACAGCCCCGGCGGCGTCATCTCGCTGCACACCGCCGGCGCGACCAAGACACTCGAGGCCTACGTCCGCGCCGGCTATGAGTTCAACGCCGACGAGCGCTACCTCGAAGGCGCGGTATCCGGACCGATCACCGACACCCTCGGCTTTCGCATTGCGCTGCGTGGCCAGAAGATGGACGGCTATCTGAAGAACGTCGCCGGCCCGCTGGTGCTGCCGAGCGACCCCGATTTCATCCGGCCGGGTGCCGGTGATCGCCGCTCGCCGAAGAACCGCGAGTTCGTGGGCCGCGGCACACTCGAGTGGCGCCCGACCGACAACTTCGACGCGACCCTGAAGATCTTCGGGTCAAGCCTCAAGGACGGCGGCGAGTCGGCCAACAACGAGGTCAAGTGCGCCGATCCCAACGGCAAGCCGGCGACCCTCGACCTGTCCAGCGGCGTCTACGTCACCGACCCCTATGGCGACTGCAAGATCGACGGCAAGCGTTCGTCGGCGTCGCTGCCGGCGGGTCGTGCGGTCAATTATCCGGGCTCGAAGGACGGCCGGCCCTACACCGACTACAGCTCGATCCTGACCTCGCTGACGATGAACTACAAGCTTGGCGATGCCGCGACGATTACCTCGGTGACCGGCTACTACAAGTACAAGAACTCGGGCTTCGACGACTTCGACGCCTCGGCGCTCGGCGCGGTCTGGGGCCTGAATCAGGACAACAGCAGCGCCTTCTCGCAGGAAATCCGGCTCGCCACGAGCTTCGAATTCCCGGTCAACTTCGTGCTCGGCGGTTATTACGAGAGCGCCAAACGCGACACGCTCGGCAACGGCATGATCGCCGCGGTCGGCCTGGACCCCACCACCGGCTATTACAACAACTGGTCGCTGATCTCGAACAACCACGGCAAGACCTACTCGCTGTTCGGCCAGGCGATCTACAACATCCTGCCCAACCTCGAGCTGGCAGGCGGCGTCCGCTGGACCAAGGAGGTGAAGCGTACCCTTGTCGAAAACACCTTCGTAAACGCCAACTTCGCACCATTCGGCATCGTCAATCCGGCGGGTATCCAGATCAACGGGCGCTTCAAGGACAACAACTTCTCGCCCGAAGCGACGCTGTCATGGCACCCGACATCGCGCACCACGCTCTACGCGGCGTACAAGACCGGCTACAAGTCGGGCGGCTTCTCGAACCCGTCTATCCTGTCGTTCGGCCAGACCATCGCGGACCTCAGCTTCCAGCCCGAGAAGGCCAAGGGCGGCGAGCTCGGCGCCAAGGGCTCGTTCCTCGGCCGCAAGCTGACGATCAACACCGCGCTGTACCGTTACAAGTTCACCGGGTTGCAGTTGACCTCGTTCAACGCGCAGACGGTGGCGTTCTCGATCCGCAACGCCGCCGCCGCGCGGACCACCGGCATCGAGGCGGACGCCAGCTATGCTGCCACCGATGCCCTCGCGATCCGCGGCGCGCTCGGCTACAACAAGGCGAAGTACCTGAACTTCCTCGGCGCGCCCTGCTACGGCGGCGAAACCGAGGCCGAGGGTTGCGTCGGCGGCGTCCAGGACCTGTCCGGCACTGCGCTCGTCCGCGCCCCGGCGTGGAACGTCAGCGGCGGCGTTACCTACGACGCCACCCTGACCAACACGCTCAAGCTCGGCCTCTCCGGCGACGCGCGCTACACCACCGGCTACTGGATGCAGGAGAACGAGAACCCGGTCGGCTATCAAAAGGGGTTCGTACTGATCAACGCCGCCCTGCGCCTGCACCGCGAGGACGACAGCTGGGAGCTCGGCCTGATCGGGCGCAACCTGACCAACAAGCGCTACGGCGTCGGCAGTTCGGACAAGACCTTCTCGCCCCCGGGCCAGATTGCCGTTGCCGATGGGCGCCCCCGCGAGATCGCGCTGCAGGGGACTGTGCGGTTCTGATCCGGGCCGCCCGGCTGCTCAGCTTTCGAAGTAGCCGGGCTGGCCGATATCCTCGAGGAGCGTCGGATACCCGGCGCGATGGCCGGCCCGACCTCGATTTCGTCCACTACGGGCCGGGAACTGCGGGCCCCGTGAAGCGGGTGCGATCCCTGATCGTGATCCTTTCGGTCAGCGCGTCGGTTCCGGCGCCGGGCGTCCGCCGGGAGCCCATGCCGGCTTGAAGTCGCCGCTCGCGAGCCGGCGCAGCGGGACGATCAGCGACTGGATCGCGCGGGTCATGAAAGCGATGTCGAGGTTGCCGAGCGTATCGGTCGGCTGGTGATAGGTCGGCGTTACCGCCCAGCCCGAAACCGTGTGCGCGACGACGCCCTCCAGCGCGAGCGAGTAATTGTCCGAGCGCTCGAAGAAATGCTGATCGGGATAGGGATCGGAGGTGATCAGCGCGCCGTGCTTGCGTAGCGCCGGGCCGAAATCCGAACGCTCGTAGCCGGTCATCATCATCGTGCCGGGCGGCAGCTTGGGGTCCTGCGCGCCGATCATCTCGATCTCGAGGTTGGCGACGATATCGCTCAGCGGCACCGGCGGATGCGCACCGAAATAGCGCGAGCCGAAGCCGCCGATCTCCTCGCTGCCATAGCAGACGAACAGGATGCCGCGGCGCAGGCGCTGGCCCCCGGCGAGGGCGTGCGCCAGTTCGAGCACCGCGGTCGTCCCCGAAGCATCGTCGTTGGCCCCCGGCATCACGACGCCGTTGACGATCCCCAGGTGATCGAGATGCGCGGTGATCAGCAGCACGCCCGCCTTCGGGTCGGTGCCGGGCAGATAGCCGATGGCGTTGGTCGTGAAGGCGAGCTCGCGGATGATCGGCGGCAGGGTAAGGGTGACCGCGGCCCCCGCTCTGGTTGCGAGTCGGTCGATGTCGGCGTCGGACAAGGTCGCGACGGCCATGCTTTCCGGCAGTGTGCCACCCTCGAAATAGGTCGCGAGGCGCGGGGCATTGCCGCGGGCAGCATAGGATTTCCGCGGCGCATCGGTCTCGTGCACGATCAACAGCTTGACCTTCCGCGCGGCGGCAGCCTCGTAGACGGCGTCCATCGAGACCTTTCGATCGGTGACGACGATCACGGGCTGGCTCGGCATCTGCGCCGCGTCCACCGACGCCAGCACGCCGAGGGTGCCACGCACCTCGCCCGAGGTCCGCAGCAGCGATAGCGATGCCAGCGGCGTGCCGCCCGCGTTAAGCTGCGCGTGGCCGTCGAGCCGCGGCCGGATGAGACGCACGCTCTGGTCGAAGCTTGTCATTCCCGGGGCCTTGGCCAATCCGAAGCCCTCGAATTGCGACGCGACATAGGCGGCGGCGATGGCCTCGTCGCGGGTCGCGCTGCCCCGGCCCTGCAGGGCGTCGCTGGCGAGGAAGCTCTCGTGCGCCCGGACCCATTCCGGCCGAACGACCCAGTCGCGGGCGCTCGCGGCGGTGCCGAGCAGGCAAAGGGCAGCCGCGGCTGCAAGACACGACGATAGCCGCGTTCCGCGCTTGTCCATTCGATCTCCCGCCGTCGTTTACGTTGCTAGGGGCGGATCGACGCGAGCGCAAATCGGCAGGGTCGAGTCCATCACCAGCAGGCGCCCGGGAGTTTGCTCTCCATCACGGGAGCGCAGCAGCCTGGTGATGCCGGCGCGACAGGCTCGCAGCCTCTCACCGTACCGATACACGGCGAACAGGGACTCACGACGGTGGCGGCTTCAGGACCGGCAGGAATTCGCGGGCGCGCAGCCGGATGAAACCGTTGAAGGCAGCCATCGTCGGCGACAGGGTGCGGTCTGCGCGGGTGACCGCAAACCATTGCCGGCGCACCGGCGTCCCGACGACATCGAGGATTGCGATCCGGCCGAGTTCGGCCTCGAGCGCAATCGTGTGCGCCGAGATCAATGCGAGCCCAAGGCCGGCCATCACCGCCTGCTTGATGGTCTCGTTCGATGCGAATTCGGTACTGCGCAACGGCGTCTGGCCCGGCGTCTCGCCGAGGAAGAGTTCGAGCGAGCGGCGCGTCCCCGACCCGGACTCCCGGACGAGCAGCGGATGCCCCGCGATGACCGAGCGCGCGATGTGGCGCACACCGACCAGCGCGTGCCCGGGCGGCGCGATGACGACCATCGGATGCTCCCCGATGAGGAAGGTGTTGACCGGCGGCTGGTGCGGCGGCCGGCCCATCAGCGCGATATCGATCGTCTGTTGCTCCAGCGCGGCGATGGTATCGGCGCGGTTGCCGATCGACAGCCTCAGATCGATCCCCGGATGCTCGACAAGGAACGCCGCCATCAATTGGGGCACGAAATACTTGGCGGTAGAGACTGCCCCCAGCCTCAACGTGCCGCGCCCGACGCCGCGGATCGCGGCGAGGTCGTCGGCCAGCTGCTCGAGCTGGAACTCGATAGCCTGCGCGACAGCAACGACGGCGCGGCCCGCGTCGGTGGCGCGCAAACCGTCGCTGGTGCGGTCGAACAATGCGGTGCCTGCCGCGATTTCCACTTGCTGGAGCTGCAGCGTTACGGCGGGCGGAGTCAGGCCGAGTTCGCGCGCCGCCAGATTGATCTTTCCCAGCCTGTTCGCCGCCAGGACGGTTCTCAACTGGCGAAGGGTGAGTTTACGCATCCATACAGAGTAAGTTTTTCTGAGTGCATCTGTAAATATTACAAACTTTACTGAGTATCGGGTGGGGTGGTTCCTGAGGTCACGAGCGGCGCCATCAAGGCGCGCCAGACGGGGAGCGCATGATCGGTATCGGCCTCGACGTGTTTCTGCAGCGCCATGCCGCGAGCGACGCGCGGCTTGCCGCCGAGGTGGCGGCGACGGTTCAGATCCTTGCCGATACCGGCATCGCGCTCGCCGCGATGATCGCCGAAGGCTCGCTCGGTGCCGCATTCTCCGAAAAGAACGGCGGCTCGAACGCCGATGGTGATGAGCAGCGCGGGCTCGACCTGTTGGCGGACGACCGGTTCATGGCCGCGCTCGTCGACGCGCCGGTCGCGGTCTACGCCTCGGAGGAGCTCCACCAGCCCGTCCTGATCGACCCCGCGCGACCGTTGGCGGTGGCGATCGATCCACTCGACGGGTCGTCGAACATCGATACCAACAGTTCGATCGGCACGATCTTTTCGATCCGCGAGTGCGTCGGCGCAGCCGAGGCCGATCCGCTCGCCAGTTTCCTGCGGCCGGGCCGCGACCAGCTGGCGGCGGGGTTTCTGATCTACGGCCCGCAGCTCTGCCTCGTGCTGACGCTCGGCGCGGGCACGCAGATCTTCGTGCATTCCGCGGCGGAGCGGCAGTTCCGGCTCGCGGTCGATCCAGTCGCGATCCCGCGTCGGACGCCCGAGTTCGCGATCAACGCCGCGAACTACCGCCACTGGAACGAGCCGGTGCGGCTGTACTTCGACGACTGCATCAAGGGCGGCCACGGCCCGCGCGAGCGCGAATTCAACATGCGTTGGCTCGCCTCGCTGGTAGCCGACACCTACCGCATCCTGATCCGCGGCGGGGTCTTCCTGTACCCTGCCGATCGCCGCCGCGGCTATGCCAAGGGCCGGTTGCGGCTGGTCTACGAGGCTCACCCGATCGCGATGCTGGTCGAGCAGGCCGGCGGTTGCGCCACCGACTGTATCGAGCCGATGCTTGATATCGCAGCGAGCGAACTGCACCAGCGCGTGCCCCTCGTGTTCGGCTCCGAGGCCGAGGTCACGCGCATCGGCCGTTACCACACCCTCCCTAGCCAGATTGCCGAGCGTGCACCGCTGTTCGGCAAGCGCGGCCTGTTCCGCGTCTGAAGGGGAAGCAGCATGTCCGCACTCCATCCGATCATTTCCGTGACAGGCTCGTCGGGAGCCGGGACGACTTCGGTCAAGCGCATCTTCGAGCTGATCTTCCGTCGCGAGAACGTCGACGCCGCGTACATCGAGGGCGACGCCTTCCACCGCTACGACCGTGCCGAGATGGCCGCCAAGGTCGCCGACGAGCAGCAGCGCGGCAACCCGAACTTCACGCACTTTGCCGCCGCCGCCAACGAACTCGACCGGCTCGACGCGGTGTTCGCGCAATACGGCGAAACCGGCACCGGCCAGACCCGCAGCTACGTTCACGACGACCAGGAGGCGGCGGCGTTCGGCGTCGCGCCGGGCAAATTCACCGAGTGGCGCGACTTCGAGCCCAGCGACCTGCTGTTCTACGAGGGGCTGCACGGCTGCGCCCAGACCGACACCGCCAATCTGGCGCGCCATGCGGATTTGAAGGTCGGGGTGGTGCCGGTCATCAACCTCGAGTGGATCCAGAAAATTCACCGCGACCGGGCGACGCGGGGCTACTCGGCCGAGGCGGTGATGGACGTGATCCTGCGCCGGATGCCCGATTACGTCCGCTACATCACCCCGCAATTCTCGCTGACCGACATCAATTTCCAGCGCGTGCCGATCGTCGACACCTCGAATCCGTTCATCGCGCGGTGGATACCGACCCCGGACGAGTCGATGCTGGTGATCCGCTTCGCCAATCCGCGCGGGATCGACTTTCCGTACCTGCTGTCGATGGTGCCGCAGTCCTTCATGTCACGGCCCAACTCGATCGTCATGCCGGGCAACAAGCTCGACATCGCGATGCAGTTGATCCTCACCCCACTGATCATGCAGCTCATCGAGCGCAAGCGGAGGATGGCATGAGCACGATGCCAGAGGCTCGCACGATGCCCGAGACTCGGGAGCGGCCGCGGCCGGGCATGGGCAACGCCCTGCGCATGCTTGCGATGGACGCGGTGCAGGCGGCAAACTCGGGCCACCCGGGCATGCCGATGGGCATGGCCGACGTCGCCACCGTGCTGTTCCGCGACTTCCTGACCATCGACCCGTCCTGCCCCGACTGGCCCGACCGCGACCGCTTCGTCCTGTCGGCGGGGCACGGCTCGATGCTCCAGTATGCCCTGCACCACCTGATCGGTTACGCCGACATGGCAACCGACGACCTGCGGCAGTTCCGCCAGCTCGGCGCGCGCACCGCCGGCCACCCCGAATACGGGCACGCACTCGGCATCGAGACCACCACCGGTCCACTCGGCCAGGGCCTCGCCAACGCGGTCGGGATGGCGATCGCCGAGCGGATGCTGGCGGCGCGCTTCCACTCCGCCCTGGTCAATCACCGCACCTATGTGATCGCCGGCGACGGTTGCCTTCAGGAGGGCATCAGCCAGGAAGCAATCGATCTCGCGGGCCACCTCAAGCTCGGGCGGCTGACCCTGTTGTGGGACGACAACGAAATCTCGATCGACGGGCCGACCTCGCTGTCGACCTCGACCGACCAGCTCGCGCGCTTTGCGGCGTCGGGCTGGCACACCCAGGCGATCGACGGGCACGACGAGGTGGCCATCGATGCGGCGCTGGCAGCCGCGCTGGCCGACGAGCGCCCGTCGCTGATCGCCTGCCGGACGATCATCGGCAAGGGCGCACCGAACAAGCAGGGCAACGAAGGCATCCACGGCGCGCCGCTCGGGGTCGAGGAGATCGCCGCGGCACGGCTCGGCCTCGAATGGCCGCACGAGCCGTTCCATATCCCGGCCGAGGTCGGCGAGGCGTGGGGCACGGTGCGCGCTCGCGGCAGTTCGTGTCGCGCGGCGTGGGAGCAGCGACTGGCCGCGTCGCCGACCCGGGCCGAGTTCCAGGCCGCGATGTCAGGCAATATGCCCGCGGCGGTGTTCGAAGCGCTGGCGGCGCTGCGCACCGACCATATCGCCAAGGCCACCAAGGTCGCGACCCGCAAGGCGTCGGAACTTGCGCTCGTGGCGATCAACGGCGCGACGACGCTGACGGTCGGCGGCTCGGCCGACCTGACCCACTCGAACCTGACGCTGACACCAGGGCTGGGCTCGGTGACGGTCGGCGACTTCAGTGGCCGCTACCTCCACTACGGCATCCGCGAGCACGGCATGGCGGCGGCGATGAACGGCATTGCGCTGCATGGCGGGCTCGTGCCCTACGGCGGCACCTTCATGGCGTTCGCGGACTATGCGCGCGGCGCTATCCGGCTCTCGGCGCTGATGGGCCTGCGGGTGATCTACGTGCTCACCCACGATTCGATCGGCCTCGGCGAGGACGGCCCGACCCACCAGCCAATCGAGCACCTGGCGATGCTGCGGGCAACCCCGAACTTGCTGGTCATCCGCCCTGCCGACATCGTCGAGACCTCCGAGGCATGGGCAATCGCGCTCGCCGAGCGGAGCCGGCCGACCGCGCTGATCCTGTCGCGGCAGGCGCTACCCTTGGTCCGCCACGAGGACGGTGCCGAGCTCCGCACCGCCTGCGGGGCCTATGTCCTGATCGAGCCCGAGGGCGGTCGCGACGTGACCCTGCTGGCGACTGGCTCAGAGGTCGAGATCGCACTCGCCGCCGCCGACACGCTTTCCGCCGAAGGAATCCGGGCGGCGGTCGTCTCGATGCCGTGCTGGGAATTGTTCGAGGAACGGCCCGATGCCTGCCGGCGCGCCGTTCTCGGCACCGCGCCGCGCGTCGCGGTCGAAGCCGCGGCTCGGCTGGGCTGGGATCGCTGGATCGGCGAGCGCGGGACTTTTGTGGGCATGACCGGCTTCGGCGCGAGCGCCCCGGCTCCCGAACTCTACCGCCACTTCGGCATCACCCCCGACGCGGTCGCGCAGGCTGCGCGCGCCCTCGTCGTGCAGTACAAGGAGTAGGCGATCATGGCCCGCATCACGCTTCGCCAGTTGCTCGATCACGCCGCCGAACACAGCTACGGCGTGCCCGCCTTCAACATCAACAACATGGAACAGGGCCTCGCCATCCTGCAGGCGGCGCAGGCCTGCGACGCGCCGGTCATCCTGCAGGCCTCGCGGGGCGCGCGCTCCTACGCCGGCGACATCATGCTGGCGAAGATCATGGAGGCGCTGGAACTGATGTTCCCCGCCATCCCGATCTGCATCCACCAGGACCACGGCAACGATGTCGCGACGTGCCTGACCGCGATCCAGAACGGCTTCACCAGCGTGATGATGGACGGCTCGCTGAAGGAGGACGCCAAGACCCCCGCCGACTACGGCTACAACGTTGGTATCACCGCCGAAGTCGCCCGCCTCGCGCACTTGGTCGGCGCGTCGGTCGAGGGCGAACTCGGCTGCCTCGGATCACTCGAGACCGGGCAGGGCGAGGCCGAGGATGGCCACGGCTTCGAGGGCGCGCTCGACCATTCGATGCTGCTTACCGACCCCGACGAGGCCGAGCGCTTTGTCGCCGAGACCAAGGTCGATGCGCTGGCCGTCGCGATGGGTACCAGCCACGGCGCCTACAAGTTCAGCCGCAAGCCGACCGGCGACATCCTGGCGATGGACGTCATCGAGCGCATCCACGAGCGATTGCCCGGCACGCACATCGTCATGCACGGCTCGTCGTCGGTGCCGGAAGAGTGGCAGGAAATCTTCAACGCCAACGGCGGCGAGATGCGCGAGACCTACGGCGTCCCGGTCGACGAGCTGGTCCGCGGCATCCGGCACGGCGTCCGCAAGATCAACATCGATACCGACCTGCGCCTGGTCGCGGCGGCCGAGTTCCGGCGCATCGCGACCACCCAGCCGTCCGAATTCGACCCGCGCAAGTTCCTGAAACCCTCGATGGACGCGATGGCCTCGATCTGCCGCGCCCGCTTCGAGGCGTTCGGGACGGCGGGCAACGCCAGCAAGATTAAGATCGTGCCGATCGCCGACATGGCCCGCCGCTACGCCTCTGGGGCCCTCGATCCGAAACCCCGTGCCTCTATCCAAGGAGAAGCCGCATGAACATCCAGACCCCGATCACCGGCAAGGAGCGCTATGCCGCCGGTGTCATGGAATACGCCAAGATGGGCTATTGGGAGCCCGACTATGTCCCCAAGGACACCGACCTGATCGCGCTGTTCCGGGTCACGCCGCAAGCCGGCGTCGACTCGATCGAGGCGGCTGCGGCGATCGCCGGGGAGAGCTCGACCGCGACCTGGACCGTCGTCTGGACCGACCGGCTGACCGCGTGCGAGAAATACCGCGCCAAGGCCTACCGCGTCGTGCCTGTGCCGAATTCCCCGGATCAGTTCTTCGCCTACATCGCCTACGACATCGACCTGTTCGAGGGCGGCTCGATTGCGAACCTGACCGCATCGATCATCGGCAACGTCTTCGGCTTCAAGGCGGTCAAGGCGCTGCGGCTCGAGGACATGCGTATCCCGGTCGCCTATCTGAAGACCTTCCAGGGCCCGGCGACCGGCATCGTCGTCGAGCGTGAGCGGCTCGACAAATTCGGCCGCCCGTTGCTCGGCGCGACGACCAAGCCCAAGCTCGGCCTGTCGGGCCGCAATTATGGCCGCGTCGTCTATGAGGCGCTCAAAGGCGGGCTCGATTTCGTCAAGGACGACGAGAACATCAACTCGCAGCCGTTCATGCACTGGCGCGACCGCTACCTCTACGTGATGGAAGCGGTCAACAAGGCGCAGGCGGCGACCGGCGAGGTCAAGGGCCATTATCTGAACGTCACCGCCGGCACGATGGAGGAGATGTACGAGCGCGCCGAATTCGCCCGCGACCTCGGCTCCAACATCGTCATGATCGACCTGGTGATCGGCTATACCGCGATCCAGTCGATGGCCAAGTGGGCCCGCAAGAACGACATGATCCTCCACCTTCACCGCGCCGGCAACTCGACCTATTCGCGCCAGAAGAACCACGGCATGAACTTCCGCGTGATCTGCAAATGGATGCGGATGGCGGGCGTCGATCACATCCACGCCGGCACCGTCGTCGGCAAGCTGGAGGGTGACCCGCTGATGATCGCCGGCTTCTACGACGTGCTGCGCGAGGATCGCGTCCCCGAGAATCTCGAGCACGGCATCTTTTTCGACCAGGACTGGGGTTCGCTGAACAAGGTCATGCCGGTTGCCTCGGGCGGCATCCACGCCGGACAGATGCACCAACTGATCCACTATCTGGGTGAAGACGTCATTCTGCAGTTTGGCGGCGGCACGATCGGCCACCCGATGGGCATCCAGGCCGGTGCGACCGCCAACCGGGTGGCGCTGGAAGCGATGATCATGGCGCGTAACGAAGGCCGCGATTACCTCGCCGAGGGTCCCGAGATCCTGGCGGCGGCGGCGCGCTGGTGCTCACCGTTGAAGGCCGCGCTCGATACCTGGAAGGGCATCAGCTTCAACTACGAGTCGACCGACACCGCCGACTTCGTTCCCACCCCGACCTTCGCATAAGGAGAAGCAGCCATGCGTATCACCCAGGGCACATTCTCGTTCCTGCCGGACCTGACCGATGACCAGATCACGACGCAGGTGCAATACTGCCTCGATCACGGCTGGGCGGTGAACCTCGAATATACCGACGATCCTCACCCGCGGAACACCTATTGGGAGATGTGGGGCATCCCGATGTTCGACGTTCCTGACGCGGCAGGTGTGATGTTCGAGCTTGCGGCATGCCGCAAGGCGCACGCCGGCAGCAACTACATCCGGCTGACGGCGTTCGATGCGAGCCACGGCTGGGAGTCGGTGCGGCTGTCGTTCATCACCGACCGCCCGGCGAACGAACCCGGCTTCGCGCTCGAGCGGCAGGAGCGCGCCGGTCGCCAGATCGGCTACACCACCCGCGCCTACTCGGCCGACCGTCCGGAAGGCGAGCGCTACAGTGCCTGATACCGTCGACCTCCAGCGCGAGTTCGCCGAAAGCGGCATTGCCGACGAACTCGCGCAACTCGACGCCGAACTGATCGGGCTTGCCCCGGTCAAGCGTCGCATCCGGGAGATCGCAGCGCTGCTGCTGGTCGACCGGGTGCGGGCGCGGCTCGGGCTGGTGACCGAGCCGCCGACGCTTCACATGAGCTTCACCGGCAACCCGGGCACCGGCAAGACGACGGTGGCGATGCGGATGGCGGGCATCCTGCACAAGCTGAGCTATGTCCGGCGGCCGCAACTGGTGTCGGTGACTCGCGACGATCTCGTCGGCCAATACATCGGCCACACCGCGCCCAAGACCAAGGACGTCCTGAAAAAGGCGATGGGCGGCGTGCTCTTCATTGACGAGGCCTACTACCTGTACCGGCCCGAGAACGAGCGCGACTATGGGCAGGAGGCGATCGAGATCCTGCTTCAGGTCATGGAGAACCAGCGCGACGACCTGGTCGTCATCCTCGCGGGCTACGGTGACCGGATGGAGACGTTCTTCGCCTCCAACCCCGGCTTTCGCTCGCGCGTCGCGCACCACATCGACTTTCCGGATTACAGCGACACCGAACTCGTCGAGATCGGCGAGATCATGCTGTCGCGACTCAACTACCGCCTCAGTGACCCGGCCCGCGCCGCGCTGATCGACTATGTCCCGGCGCGCAAGAGCCAGCCGCTGTTCGCCAATGCCCGCTCGATCCGCAATGCCCTCGACCGCGCCCGGCTGCGGCAGGCGATCCGCTTGTTCGAACAATCCAGCGGACCGGTCACCGCCGACCAGTTGTCGACGCTCGAACCCGAGGACATCCGTTCCAGCCGGGTCTTCATCGCCGCGGAGCACGTCGCATGATCATCGCCCCCTCGATCCTCGCCGCCGACTTCGCCAGGCTGGGCCAGGAGGTCACCGACGTCACCACCGCGGGTGCCGACTGGATCCACATGGACATCATGGACGGCCATTTCGTACCGAATATCAGCTACGGACCCGCGGTCATCAAGGCACTGCGCCCGCACACCGACCGCATCTTCGACACCCACCTGATGATCGCCCCAGTCGACGCCTACGTGCAGGCGATCGCGGACGCGGGCTCCGACATCATCACCGTCCATGCCGAGGCTGGACCGCACCTCGACCGGACGCTCCAGCTCATCCGCTCGCTCGGCAAGAAAGCGGGCGTCTCGATCAACCCCGCGACGCCGGTCGATTTCCTGCGCCATGTCCTGGATCGGCTCGACCTGATCCTGCTGATGTCGGTCAATCCCGGCTTCGGCGGCCAGGCTTTCATCCCGTCGGTGCTCGAGAAGATCGCCACTGTCCGCGATCTGGTTGGTAACCGCCCGATCGAGATCGAGGTCGACGGCGGCATCACACCGGAAACGGTGCCGGCGGTCGCGGCCGCTGGAGCCACCGTGGTCGTCGCCGGGTCGGCCGTGTTCAAGGGCAAGGGCGTCGTCGACTACCGCGCCAACATCGACGCGATCCGCAACGCCGCGTCGGGTGCGATGCGCCGGGCGGCCTAGGTGGGGCTGCGCGCGCTGATCTTCGACGTCGACGGCACGCTGGCGGAAACCGAGGAAGCCCACCGCGCCGCCTTCAACCAGACGTTCGCCGAGGCCGGTCGTGACTGGTACTGGAGCGTCGATGCCTACCGCGACCTGCTCCGCGTTACCGGCGGCCAGCAGCGTATCGCGCACTTCCTGACGACCATCGGCGAAACCGCGACACCTGCCGAGATCGCCACCCTCCATGCCCGCAAGAACGCGCTCTACGCGGACCTCGTCGCGAGCGGTGAGGTGGCGCTACGTCCGGGCGTGGCGCGACTAATCGGCGAGGCGCGCGCGGCGGGGGTCAAGCTGGGCATTGCGACCACCACCAGCCGGTCGAACCTCGACGCGTTGCTCGTGCAGCTGCTCGCCCCCGACGCCGCGACGTGGTTCGACGCGATCGTCGCCGGCGAGGACGTCAGGATCAAGAAGCCCGACCCGGAGGTCTATGCGCTGACACTGGCGGCGCTCGGGGTCGCCGCGGACGAAGCCGTCGCGATCGAGGATTCGCGCAATGGGCTGGTTGCGGCGGCGGCGTGCGGGATCAGGACGATCGTGACGCCGTCGCTCTACAGTCGCGGCGAGGACTTTTCCGGCGCGTGGCTGGTCTGCGGCGATCTCGATGCCTTGCCGGTCACCATGGCCACGCTCGCCGGAACCTCGCCAGCTTACGCGACCAGCCTGACCGCCCAGTAGAACAGCGCGCCCGCCAGCGCCGCCACCGGCAAAGTCACGAACCACGCGATGACGATCCGCCCGGCAATCGACCAGCGCACCGCCGACAGGCGCCGCGACGCCCCGACCCCGACGATCGCGCCGGTAATCGTGTGGGTGGTCGACACCGGCACGCCGAGCCAGGTCGCCGCGAACAAGGTGATCGCACCCCCGGTCTCGGCGCAGAAACCCTGCATCGGGGTCAGTCGCGTGATCTTGGAGCCCATGGTGTGGACGATCCGCCAGCCGCCGAGCAGCGTACCGAGCGCCATCGCGGCCTGGCACGAGAGCACGACCCACAACGGTACGTGAAACGCACCGCCAAGCCGCCCTTGCGAATACAGTAGCACCGCGATGATCCCCATCGTCTTCTGCGCGTCGTTGCCGCCGTGGCCGAGCGAGTAGAGCGACGCCGAGACCAGCTGGAGCTTGCGGAAGATGCCGTCCGCGGCCGAGGGCGTCGCGCGCACGAACAGCCACGCGACGATCAGCACGATCAGCAGCGCCAGCAGCAGTCCGACTGCCGGGGACAGCACGATCGCCGCCGAGGTCTTGAGCACGCCGGCCCAGACGATGGCGCTGGTCCCGGCCTTGGCGGTGCCGGCCCCGAGCAGGCCGCCGATCAAGGCGTGGCTGCTGCTCGACGGAATGCCGAGGATCCAGGTCGCGACGTTCCACACGATCGCGCCCATCAGCGCCCCGAAGATGACTTGCGGGTCGATGATCGCCGCGTCGACGATGCCGGTGCCGACGGTCTGGGCGACGTGCAGCCCGAAGAACAGAAACGCGATGAAGTTGAAGAACGCCGCCCAAACGACGGCGTATTGCGGGCGCAGCACCCGCGTCGAGACGATCGTCGCGATCGAGTTGGCGGCGTCGTGGAGGCCGTTGAGAAAGTCGAAGACCAGCGCCACGCCGATCAGCGCGCACAGCATGCCGAAGGACAGGACCATCAGGCGTGGTCGATCACGAGACCCTGGATCTCGTTGGCGACCTCCTCGAAGCAGTCGACGACGCGCTCGAGGTGGCCGTACAGCTCCCGTCCGACGATGAACCCCATCGGGCGGGTCTCGCCGTAGCGCTTGAAGAGTCCCTTCAGGCCGGCGTCGTGGATATCGTCGGCCTCGCCCTCGAGCCGGATGATGCGCGCCGTCAGGACGTGCAGCCGGCTGGCATTGCCGCCGACCGAGCGCAGCAGCGGGATCGCCTCCGCGGTCACCCGCGCCGCCTCGACGATGATGCCGCTGATGTCGCCCATCTGGGGCTCGAACTCGGTGACCTCGAAGATCGAGATCGCCTTGGCGGTCTTGTTCATCTGGTCGATGGCGTCGTCCATGGAGCTGATCAGGCTGGTGATCGCGCTGCGGTCGAACGGCGTCACGAAGGTCCGGCGGACGTCCTGGAGGACCTGCCGGGTGATGTTGTCGGCCTCGTTCTCACGGTCGTAGATGGTCTTGCTGTGCTCGGCGATGCCGCTGCCGCCCTGGAGCAGCCGCGCCAGCGCGTCGGCACCCGCAACCAGGGTCGCTGCGTGTTCGTCGAACAGCTCGAAGAACCGGCCCTGTTTCGGCATGAGCGCCTGGAACCATCCCAGCATCGGATACCTTTTTCCTCCTGCCTCGCGCGCCCACGACACGGCACGATCGGTGATACCGGGAAAGCGCGGCGGATTGCGGAACGCCCGGATGATCGCCTTGAGTTCGGGCTCGTCGACCGCCGCGACGGCCTCGTCGAGCGAGAACCACTGGCGCAGGCGCTGCTGGTCCTCGGGCCAGCTCTCCAGTTCTTCGGTCACCGCAAGCGGGAACACCACGACCTCGACTTCGCGGACGCTGCCGTTGTCGCGGCGCTTGTCATAGATGAAGCTGCCGAGCGGGGTCGGGCACAGCAGGCCGCTGATGCCGGCCTCCTCGAAGGCCTCGACTGCCGCCGCCTGGTGCGGGTCGATGCCGGCCATGTGGTTGCCCTTTGGGATCACCCAGCGCCGCGTTCCCCGCGATGTGATCAACAGCACCGACGCGCGGCCATCGGCTTCGATCCGGTAGGGCAGCGCTGCAATCTGGCCAGAGGCTCGGGGCATCCCCCGTATTGACGATAGCTCCCGGTATTGTCGACCGGGATCGACTTCGCCGGTCCTGGCGACGGCGGCGCGCTTTGCGCCGGGCAGGTCCATCACCTAGGCTCCCGGTGATGAAACCCGCAGCCGCCGCGATCTGCGGGACCCTGTTGATACTCTGTGTCGCAGCCCTGGCCGTGGTGCAGTTCCTGAGCCTCGCCGCTGCCGACCGCTATCTCGAGCGCTCGCTGGCCTCGCAGGAGCAGTCGACCGCGGTGTCGGCAATCGCCGCGACGGTGGCCGGAGCGGTCCGTGACGGCAGCCGGGGGGGCGCCGATCGGGCGCTGCTGGCCGCGCAGCTCAAGGCGTACCGGGCCTCGGTCGAACACGAAGCCGCGGTGGTCGAGCGCCAGCGCGGCCGGATCGGCGCTGCGCTGGTCGCCGAGCGCAACACGGCCAGGCATTTCGAGGCGCTGGCGCTGCAGGCGGCGTCGGCGAGTGATCCGGCACTTGCCGTGTCCGCGCTGCGCGAGTTGAGCGACGCTGTCGCTGCCATTGCGGCGCGCGAGCAGGCCGAAACCGTCGGCACCGCAGCGTCGATGGCGCGGCTGCGGCTCCGCATGAACCTTGTCGGGCTGGCATTGGCCGGCGCGGCAGTGGCGCTCGCAGTGGTTGCCGGACTGGCCTTTCGCTACGGCAACCGCCAGCTGGCGCAACTCGTGCGCGAGCGCACCGCCGAACTCGAGACCAAGAGCGAGCGGTTGGCCGAGGTCGACCGCAGCCGGCGGCTGTTCTTCGCCAAGCTGAGCCACGAGCTACGGACGCCGATCACGGTGGTGCGTGGCGAGGCGGAGGTCGCGCTGCGGGTTGGCGACGATGCGGCGGCGATGCGCGGCGTGCTTGGCGAGATCGTCGTGCAGGCCGACGTGCTCGACCGCCGGCTCGAGGAATTGCTCGGCATCGCCCGCGCCGACGACGGCCGGCTCGTCCTCGAGCGCGCCCCCGTCGACCTGGCGGCGCTGGTCAAGGCAAGTGCGGCGACGGTCGCCGGATACGCCGGGTCGAATGATGTGGTGCTCGACGTTCGCACCCCGTCCGGTCCGCTGGTCGTCGACGGCGATGCGCGCTGGCTGCAGCAGGCGGCGCTGACGATCATCGACAACGGCATCAAGTTCTCGGGTGCCGGCACGCTGCGGGTCGAACTGTCCGCCAGCGCCGCCGGGGCCGCGCTGGTCATCGCCGACCAGGGCCCGGGGATCGCCGAGGCCGACCTGCCGCATGTCTTCGATCCCTATTACCAGTCGGCGACGCCACGCTCGCGCAGCGGTGTCGGGCTCGGTCTCGCGCTCGCACGCTGGGTCGTCGAGCAGCACGGCGGCACGATCCGTGCCGGGAACGCCGCGGCGGGTGGCTGCGTGGTGACCATCGAACTTCCGCTCGCGGTCCCGGCATGAGGCTGCTGCTCGTCGAGGACGATCCCGGCATCGCCCGTTTCGCGCTTCGCGGACTGACCGCCGAGGGCTATGTCGTCGACTGGCAGCGCGATGGCCGCAACACCGCCGCCAGCCTCGCCAGCGGCGACTATTGCGCGGCGGTGCTCGACCTCGGCCTCCCCGACGGCGACGGGCTCGACCTGTGTCGCGACATGCGCGCGGCGGGCATCGACACGCCGATCATCATGCTGACGGCGCGGACGACGCTGCAGGACCGGCTCGACGGCTTCGACTGCGGCGCCGACGACTACCTGCCCAAGCCGTTCGCGTTCGCGGAGCTGGTGGCGCGGCTGGCGGCGATGATCCGCCGCTCCGGGGCGAGGCCCGGGCGCATCGGTTTCGGCAGCCTGCGCCTCGACCGCTTCGCCCGCGAAGCCTCCGTCGGCGCCACCCGCCTCGGCCTCAGCCCGCGCGCCTTCGAGGTGCTCGCCGTGCTCGTCGTCGGTGGCGGTGCCCCGATCGCGCGCGAGACGCTGCTCAAGACGGTGTGGGGCAGCGAAGCGGATGTCAGCGACAATGCGGTCGACGTCTATGTCGGCACGCTGCGCCGCGCGCTGGCGGCTCACCCCGACGCGCCAACGATCCGCACGCTGCGCGGCCGGGGCTTCCAGCTTGTCCTAAAGGACGACGTTACCTGAACGACTCTTCAGGATTCTTCGCCGCTCACCTTCTAACGACGGGGCAAGGCCCGGAATCGGGCCAGTCCCAGGGGGAGTGCTGCATGGCCCGGAAGTTTCTCGTCATCGCCCTCGTTGCGGGGCCGGTCCTCGTCGCGAGCCCGGTGGTGGCGCAGGACTCCGATCCCTCCAACCCGACCATCGTCGTGACCGCTCCGGGCGGTGGCCTCGACCTCGACGATGCGACTGTCGTGACCTCGACCGACCTCAACCGGGCGGGCCATGCCGACCTGCTCGGCGGGCTGGCGCGGACGGTGCCGGGGCTGTCGTTGTCGGAGGCGCAGAGCAATCCGTTCCAGCCGAACCTGGTCTATCGCGGCTTCGTCGCCTCGCCGCTGCAGGGCACCGCGCAGGGCCTGGCGTTCTACGTCGACGGTGCCCGCTTCAACCAGCCGTTCGGCGACACCGTCAACTTCGACCTGCTGCCGCAAGCCGCGATCGACACCATCACCATCCTCGACGCCAGCCCGGTCTACGGCCTCAACGCGCTCGGCGGCGCGATCGTCGTCGGCACCAAGACCGGGCGGACCGCACCGGGGTTCGCGATCTCGGGCGCGGGCGGGCGCTATGGCCGCGCGCAAGGCTCGGTCGAGGTGGGCTGGAACAGCGGGCCGCTCAGCGCCTACATCGCGCTCGAGGAGAACCATGACAGCGGCTGGCGGCGGCACTCGCCCTCGACGCTGTACAACGGCTTCGCCGACTTCGGCTACGATGGCGACAAGGCCGGCATTCACCTCAAGCTGACCGGCGCCGACAGCGACCTGACCGGGAATGGGTCCGCACCCGTCGAGCTGCTCGCCGCTGACCGCCGGGCGGTGTTCACCTACCCCGACAACACCCGCAACAAATACGGCCGCGTCAGCCTGCATCCGTGGGTCGAATTGTCGTCCACCACCCGCCTCGAAGCCAGCCTCTATTACCAGCAGCTCAGGCAGAAGACGGTCAACGGCGACGCTGCCGACGTCGAGGCATGCGACGGCGAGGAGGCCGCGGGCCTGTTGTGCCTGGAGAATGCCGCCGGCGATGCTGACCTGCTGCGCGACAATGCCGGCAATTTCGTTCCCGACACGCTCGGCGGGGAGGGCTACGGAGTCCTCAACCGCAGCCGCACCAACACCAGGGCCGGCGGCGCGCTGGTCCAGCTGGTCGACAAGCGCGCGCTGTTCGGCGGCGAGAACCAGCTCACCATCGGCGCCAGCTACGACCGCAGCCACACGCGCTTCGATAGCTCGACCGAACTCGGCCAGCTGACCGAGGACCGCAGCGTCACCGGGCTCGGGCCGATCATCGCCCAGCCCGACGGCTCGATCACGCCGGTCGCGCTCAACGCCCGGACCCGCTACACGGGCGTGTTCCTCGCCGACAAACTGCCGCTGTTCCGCGGGCTGAGCGCCGAGCTCGGGGTGCGCTGGAACCAGGCCAAGGTCATCCTCGACGACCGCATCGGCACCGTGCTCGACGGCAACCACAAGTTCACCCGGGTCAATCCGGGCGCCGAGCTGGACTGGGAAATCTCGACGGCGCTGTCGTTCCGCGGCGGCTATGCCGAGACCAACCGCGCGCCGACCCCGGCCGAGCTCGCCTGCGCCGACGAGAATGCTCCGTGCAGCCTGACCAACTTCTTCGTCGGTGATCCGCCGCTCAAGCAGGTTGTCGCCAAGACCTGGGAGCTGGGCGCATCGGGCCGGCTGCACGAGGGCCAGTGGCAGATCGACTGGCTGCTCTCGGGCTACCGCGCCACCAACCACGACGACATCCAGTTCATCGCCGCCGAAACCCGTGGCCGGGCTTTCTTCCAGAACATCGGCCAGACCCGGCGACAGGGGGTCGAGGCCAGCGTCACCGCGGTCCAGGGGCCGTGGTCGATCCACGCCGGCTATGCCTTTACCGACGCCACTTTCCGCACGCCGCTGCTGCTCAACAGTCCCGACAATCCCTCCGCGAACGAGGACGGCCAGATCGCGGTCGGGCGCGGCGACCGCCTGCCGAGCGTGCCGCGCCACCGCGGGCTGGTCTCGGTCGACTACACCGGGCGCGGTTTCTCGCTGGGCGGCGACGTCCAGGCGCAGACCGGCCAGTATCTGGTCGGCGACGAGGCGAACCTGCAGCCGAAGACCGGCGGTTACGCGCTGGTCAACCTGCGCAGCAGCGTCGCCGTGGCCGGCCCGGTGACGCTGTTCGCCGAGCTGTCGAACGTCTTCGACAAGCGCTATGCCACCTTCGGTACCTTCTCCGAGACCGGCGAGGTCGAGCTGTCCGAGGCCCCTGGTGCCAGCGACCCGCGCAGCCTGGGGCCGGGCGCACCGCGCCGCTGGCTCGCGGGAGTGCGGGCGAAATTCTGACGCAGTCCGGCCGGTCGTGTACGGTGGTCACGCGGGGGCTACCGGAACCAGCCTCCGAGTGGCGCGTATCCCGCAGCGTTCTCGGGAGGAACTCCAATATGGTCGCCGCACGTCGCGTGATGATAGCCGTGCTGGCGCTGGTGGCGGCAGGACCGGCGAGCGCGGCGGCCGTGATCGCGGTCTATCCGGTCAGCTTCCTCGACACCTCCAACGAGCAGGCCGACCACAAGGCCGACCATGATCGGCGCCAGCGCTCGATGTCGACCGAGATGGCGGCGGCGCTCGGCCACCAGCCCGGCGTGTCGGCGCAGATCGAGACCAGCGAGGCGATGCACGCCGGCTGCCCAAACAACGATGCCGAGTGCCAGCTCGCACTGGCCCGGGCGAAGAACGCGACGCTGATCGCGGTGACCACGGTCCACAAGGTCAGTACCCTGATCATGAATGTCGTGACCCGGCTGGTCGACACCCAGAGCAATCGCACGATCTGGGCGCGAGACCTGAGTTTTCGCGACGACAGCGACGAGTCGTGGGCCCGGGCCGGACGCTTCCTCGCCGGCGAGATCCATGACGGATTGATGACGTCCCTGCCGCTGCGCACGCCGAACTAGCGGCATCTGAAAGCTGAACCTGGGATCGTTATTGGTCCGCTCGGCTATTTCGCACCGAACAGGTTGATGCGGCATCACCATTCGTTCGCACCTGCACAATAAATCCTTCGCACCTGCAGCAGACGGCGGGCGGAAATAATCATATTGTCGCAGATGATCAGCGTCTTACACTGATTAAGCGGCACTTTCTCGGGCTGACAACTTGGTGCGCTTGCGTATGCTACTAAAGTTGGGTTGACGGACTGCAAGCTAGGGCAGACAGATTTCAAATCGAACACCCGGCGCCAGATCGGGATAAAACTGGCATGTCGCGACGGCTTCGCAGAGGTCTGGTCGACGATTTCGGAGGTCACTGGGGAAGATGATGATGGTCAGGAAATATCTGGTTGGCGCGGCGATGGGCCTGGCACTTGCGGCCACGGCGGTACCCGCGACTGCACGCGACGAACTGGTAGCTTTGCAGAAGGACGCCAACCAGTGGGTCATGCCGCTCGGTAACTACAGCAGCACGCGCTACAGTGAACTCAGCCAGATCAACGCGACCAACGTCAAGGACATGCGCGTTGCCTGGAGCTTCTCCACCGGCGTCCTCCGCGGCCATGAAGGCGGCCCGCTGGTCATCGGCAACATGATGTACATCCACACCCCGTATCCCAATAAGGTGTTCGCCCTCGACCTGTCGAAGGATGGCACGATCGCCTGGCAGTACGAGCCGAAGCAGGACAACAAGACCATCGCGGTGATGTGCTGCGATACCGTTAACCGCGGCGTTGCCTACGGCGACGGCAAGATTTTCCTGCACCAGGCCGACACCACGCTGGTCGCGCTCGATGCGAAGTCCGGCAAATTGCTGTGGTCCATCAAGAACGGCGACCCGACCAAGGGTGAGACCGGCACCGCCGCGCCGATGGTCATCGGCAACATGGTCCTGATCGGCAACAGCGGCGGCGAGTTCGGCGTTCGCGGCGCGATGACGGCCTACAACATCGCCGACGGCAAGCGCGTCTGGCGGGCCTATTCGTCGGGTCCCGACAGCGACACGCTGATCGACCCGGCAAAGACCATGTCGATGGGCAAGGCCGTCGGCAAGGACTCCGGCCTCGCCGGCTGGAAGGGTGACCAGTGGAAGCTCGGCGGCGGCACCACCTGGGGTTGGACCAGCTATGACCCCCAGACCAACCTGATCTACTACGGGTCCGGCAATCCGGGTGCGTGGAACCCGGCACAGCGTCCCGGCAACAACCGCTGGTCGATGTCGGTCTGGGCCCGCGATGCCACCACTGGCAAGGCCAAGTGGATCTACCAGATGACCCCCCACGACGAGTGGGACTATGACGGCGTCAACGAGATGATCCTCGTCGACAAGAAGATGAACGGCAAGGACCGCAAGCTCCTCGTCCACTTCGACCGCAACGGCTTCGGCTACACCTTCGACCGCCTGACCGGCGAGATGCTGGTCGCCGAGAAGTACGACCCGGCGGTCAACTGGGCGTCCTCGATCGACAAGAAGACCGGCCTGCCGGTGCGCGTCGCCGCATACTCGACCGAAGGCAACGGCGAGGACGTCGTCACCAAGGACGTCTGCCCGGCCGCACTCGGCTCGAAGGACCAGCAGCCCTCGGCCTACAGCCCGAAGACCGGCCTGTTCTACATCCCGGGCAACCACGTCTGCATGAACTACGAGCCGACCAAGGTCGCCTATGTCGCCGGGTCGCCCTACGTCGGTGCCAACCTGACGATGTTCCCGCCCAAGGGTGAGACCAACCTCGGTCGCTTCGCCGCCTGGGATGCGACCACCGGCAAGGTGAAGTGGGAAGTGAAGGAGCCGTTCTCGGTGTGGAGCGGTGCGCTCGCCACCGCCGGCGACGTTGTCTTCTACGGCACCATGGAAGGCTATCTGAAGGCTGTTGATGCCAACACCGGCAAGGAACTGTACAAGTTCAAGACGCCGTCGGGCATCATCGGCAACATCAACACCTACACCTACAACGGCAAGCAGTACGTCGCGGTGCTGTCGGGCGTCGGTGGCTGGGCGGCGATCGGCATGGCCGCTGGCCTGACCGGCGACCAGGAAGGCCTGGGTGCCGTCGGTGCCTATCGCAGCCTGTCGCAGTACACCAACCTCGGCGGTGCTCTAACCGTGTTCGAGGTTCCCGGTGGAGCGGCGGTCGCATCGAACTGATCGCCGGAGAATGACTAATCTGGGGAGCGCCGCTGTGGCGCTCCCCGTATCTTCGATAAAGGCTTGCAGGCAGATTTAATGAAAACCGTGTTCAAGCTGAGCGTCATGATTACGGCGCTCGTCCTTTCGTCCAACCTCGATATCGCCAATGCCCAGGCTCCCGCCGCAGCGGTCACCGCACCGGCCGCCGCAGCCGCTCCAGGTAAGGCTGTCGATTGGCCGGTATTCAGCGGCTACAAGCGCTACAGCGGCAACTGCCAGGTCTGCCACGGTACCGATGCGCTCGGTGGCACCTTCGCCCCGAACCTGACCAACTCGCTCAAGACGATGGATCATGACACGTTCCTGACCACCGTCGTCAACGGCAAGCAGAACGGCGAGCTGGCGATGCCCGCGTTCGGCACCGACCCCAACGTGATGTGCTACATCGAGGATATCTACACCTACCTGAAGGCTCGCGCCGACGGCTCGCTTGGCCGCGGCCGCCCGGATCCCCAGCCCAAGAAACCCGCCGATGTCGCCGCAGCCGAAACTGCCTGCATGGGGTCCTGATGCCGGCGACCTGGCGCGCGGTCCTGCTCGCGGCGCTTGGGTTTTCCGCCGCGACGCCGACCATCGCCGCCGAGCGTGCCGAGGCGATCGACCGTGCTACTCTCCGCGTCTGTGCCGATCCGTCCGCACCGCCGTCGTCGACCGAGGACGGCAAGGGTTATGAGAACCGCATCGCCGAACTGTTCGCCAAGGACCTGGGCGTGCCCGTCGCCTACACGTGGTTCCCGACCGGCATCGGCTTCTACCGACGCACGCTGATGGCGCGGCGCTGCGACGTCGTGATGGGCACCGTCGTCGGCATCGACATCGCCTCGACGACGATTCCTTATTACCGCTCTACCTATGTGCTGGTCACCCGCGCCGCCGACAACATCACCGCGACGACGCTCGACGACCCGGCCCTGAAGCGCCTGTCGATCGGGGCGCAGTCGAGTTCGCCCGCCGCCGACGTGCTCGCCCGCGCCGGCATGCTCGACACCATGCGAGGCTATTCGCTGACCTTCGACACCGGTGCCGCGATCGTCGGCAAGCGCATGATCGACGACGTCGCCGCGCGCCAGGTGGACGCCGCCGTGGTATGGGGCCCGATTGGTGCGTGGTTCGCCAGCCTGCAGCCCGGCGTGTTCCGCGTCACGCCGCTCGCGAGCGGCCCCAAGCCGTCGCCGCTCGCCTTCGACATCGGCATGGCGACGCGCTTCGGCGAGGCCCGGTGGAAGGCTCGCATCGAGCAATTCATTACCGCCAACCGTGCGCCGATCGAGGCGATCCTGACTGCCTCCCACGTGCCGTTGCTGCCGCCTACGGAGGCTGCGCCATGATTCGTCAAGCACTCCTCCGTCAATTTCTCTGCGCCGCGCTGGTCGCGGTGCCCGCCGGGATGCTCCCCGCGAAGGCCGCGGCGAACAGCTATCCGACCGAAACCACCGCCGATTACGTAATCGGCTGCATGGCGGCGAACGGGCAGACGCAGGATGCGCTAAGACGCTGTTCATGCAGCATCGACACTATTGCTTCGGCGATGCCCTTTGAGATCTACGAACGCGCCGACACGGTGCTGCGAATGCGTCTCGTCGGTGGCGAGGCCGCCGGCATGTTCCGCGACACCCCGGCCCTCAAGGACGTCGTCGACCGGCTTCGCGAAGCCCAGGTCGAAGCCGACTTCCGCTGCTTTTGAAGCGTCAGCATGGTCAAACCTGCTACCGCGAACCCTGATCTGGAGAATGACATGACGACCAAGCGAAACGCCTTCATCGTTGCCGCCATCCTGCTGGCGCTGCCCGCCGCCGCCAGTGCCGCGGGCGATCCCGTCGCCGGTAAGGTCGTCGCCAACAAGTGCATGGTCTGCCACTCCTTCACCGCCGGCGAAAACCGCATCGGGCCGTCCTTGGCCGGCGTCGTCGGACGCAAGTCGGGCAGCATCCCCAACTTCAATTACTCGCCCGCCATGAAGAGCATCGGCCTGACCTGGACCGAGGATACGCTGGACAAGTACCTGACCAGCCCCAAGGCGGTCGTGCCCGGCACCAAGATGATCTTCGCCGGCCTTCCTGTCGCGGCAGACCGTGCGAACCTCATCGCCTATCTATCCCAGACCGGCGCTGCTGCGTCCGGCAAGTGAAGTTCACGGCCGCTGCCCTTATCGCCCTCACGGTAGGGGCGGCTGGCAACGCTTTCGCTGCCCCCGCAGCGAAGGCGGTGGCCGCACCTCATCCGGCCTCCGCCACGCCCGAATGGCCCTGCGAAACCGAGCCGGCTTCGACGCTCACCGCCGCCGATATCTGGGCTCCGGCCGGCACTCCGTCGGCACGCAACTGGCGGTCGGATGCCACGCTGGCGCGGCTTGTCGCCGATGTCGCGCCGCGCAGCGTGCCGGTTCCCGAGGCCGGGCTCCAGCTCCAGCAGTTCGCCGCTCGCCAGCCTAATCCCGACGTCGCCCGGGCCCGCCTCGCCGCTGGCCTGATCGAGACCATCGATGCCGAGCGCCGCATCATCATCAACGGCATTCGCCGCTTCAACGGCCGCCAGGACCAGCTCGCCCGCCGCATCGAGCAAGGCTATGTCGACCTCGACAGCCCAGCGGCGAAGGCCGCCCTCGACAATCCAGCGGCGAAGGCCGCCCTCGACAATTCAGCGGCGAAGGCCGCCGCCGAACGTCGCGCCGCCGCCGACGAACAGGTCCAGTGGGATACGCGGATCATGGAAGACCGGCAGCGCATGCTGCCGCTCGTTTGCCGCCAGCCCGGTGCCCTCGAGACGCGCCTGAACGCCCTGATTTCCGCCCTGCGGGCACCGCCCGAACTGACCGTGTCGGCGGCCGTGCCGAGCGGCTACCTGGTCTATGCGACCAACGAGGGCTCTGGCGACATCAGCGTCATCGACCCGGCGACGCAGCTCGAAGTCGCGCGGATCGCCATCGGCAAGCGCCCTCGCGGGCTCGTCGCCAGCCCCGACGGCAAGCTGCTCTACGTCGCGGTCAGCGGCTCGCCGATCGCCGGGCCGGGCGTTGACGAAAGCAAGCTGCCGCCGCCCGACCGCGCCGCCGACGGCATCGTCGTCATCGACCTCGGCTCGCGGCAGGTACTGCGCACCCTGCGCGGTATCTCCGACCCCGAGCAGATCGCGATCAGCGCTGACGGCGAGCGGCTCTACGTCGCCAGCGAGGACACCGGCCAGCTCATCATCATCAGCAGCGGCGGTGCCATGCTTGGCACGCTCGCCGTCGGCAGCGAGCCGGAGGGTGTCTCGGTCTCGCCCGACGGCCATACTATCCTCGCGACCTCGGAGGGCGACCACAGCCTCGCCATCGTGCGCGGCACGCCGCTCGCGGTCGTCGGGCGCGTCGAGGTCGGCGAGCGTCCCCGCAATGCGTTGTTCCTAGCCCCCGACCGCGTCGTCGTGCCCGGCGAGTTCGACGCGTCGCTGAGCGTCGTCGACCTCAAGGCGCAGAAGCGCCTGCGCACGATCACCCTGCGCAAGGAGGACCGCCCGATGGGCGTTGCCCGGCTCAACCCGAGCACCATGCTGCTGACCACCGGTCGCGGTGGCCGCCTGGTCCGGGTCGACGTCGATGCCCCGGGCAACCCGGTCACCGGCTTTGCTGTCGTCGGGCCGCGCCCTTGGGGCCTGGCACTCGCTCCGGATGCCGGGCTGGCATTCACGGCGAACGGTTCCTCGAACGATGTCTCGATCGTTGATCCGCGAACCATGTCGGTGATCGCCAAGGTCGACGCCGGCAAGGGTCCCTGGGGCATCGCCGCGGTGCGCATGGCCGGGTCGCCGGCGCGCTAGCACCGCTTAAGTTCAGCTGGCGGTCGCGTCGTAGTGCCACGCGCAAAACGCGCACGTCATGCTGGCGAAGGCCAGTACCCAAGGCTGTGCAACCGCGAGGTGTTGATGCTCGCACCAACATGGTTGCTGGCCTTAACCAGCATGACGGTCAGGAACTTGAGAGCCGAGCCCGCACCCGAGCTTTCCTACATCACACCCGTCTGGTACAATAGGACTGGGCCGAACCTGCTGCCCTGTGATCTTTCTCATTGCCGGATGCCGGATGTAGCGGCTCGTCTGTGGCGTCGATGAACGGCTCGAGGGCCGCCAACTCTCGATCCACAGAACGCGCACAGGTACAAACTCTGACAACTCTCGTTCATATTCGATCGCAACGGGCGGCGCGGTGGAGCCGTTGCCTGGCTAGAAGAACAGGATCGCGCCGGTCGCGATCGTGTCGGAATCCGCCTCGTTGATGCCCTGTGCCGAGGACTTGGTGTGCGTGTACTCAGTCAGCAGCGTCACCCATGGCGTCAGGCCATACCGCAGCTGCCCGACGTAGCTGCTGTTCTTGCTGACGAGCAGCGGGTTGATCTCGCCCTTGGCCAGGTCGAGGTTGCTCTCGCCGTAGCTGCCGGCGATCGTGAACTTGCCAAAGCCCACCGTGCCCTGGACGTAGAAGCCGTCGCTTTTGCGCTTGTTGCCGAAGTCGTCGGTTGCCAGGATGAACAGGCCGGTCGTGCCGACGCCCTTGCCGGTGTAGTAATAGCCGGTCAGCCCGACCGGTCCGTAGGTCAGCTTGGCACCGAGATCGAGGGCGTTGCCGGTGTATTTCGGAATGCCGAGATACTCGTCGTGCTTCTGGGTGATGCCGCCGAGCCAGGCGTGGACCGCGATCGCGTCGCCCTTGTAGTCGTAGGTGACCTTGCCCTGGAAGCCGGGGCTGCTGTTGACTTCGTTGCGGCCGGCCGTGGCCAGCGGCGTGAACACGCCCGCCGAGACCTGGAAGCCCGCGTAAGTCGGCGACGAATAGGTGATCTGCGGGATCCAGTCGGTGTAGATATACCCGATGCCGATACGGCCGAGCGACGTGTTGCTCGGTCCGGCGTTGCCTGAAGCGCTGCCGACGCCGAGCAAGGTGATGTCGTTAAGGATCGCGTCGGACCCGAACAGCCCGATGTCGCGACCGATCTTGATCGTGCCCATAGTCTTGGTGCCGAAGGTCAAATAGGTCTGCCGGGCATCGATGCCCGATGTCGAGAGACCGACCGGATTGCCGGCCGAGTTGGCGCCGCCGACGCCGGTGACACTGTTGATGCCCGGATACAGGCCGAAGTGCGCGCCGACGTCGATGCCGAGCTGGGTCGTGGTGACGTCGAACTTGATGAAGCCCGGCAGCAGGCCGTTGCGGACCGACGAGGTGTTGCGGCTGCCGACCGTCGCGAGGCCGCCGTCGACGGTCGTCGTTTCGCTCGGCGTCTTGCCGCTGTCGTGGGTGTAGAAGCCGTTGATCGAGCCGGAGACCTTGAGCGTCACGCCGCCGAAGGTCATGCCGCCGCCCTCGGCCATGCGGACGATGCTCTTGTCCTCGCCAGCGACGGTTTCGGCGGGTCCCGCGCCCTGCGTCTGGACGCTGGCGCTGTTCGCCGGGGCAGTGGTGGGGGCCGCCTTGACCTCCTCCGTGCGGCGATTCAGCAGTTGCTGGTATTCGTCCTCGCTCAGGATCCCCTTTTCCTTGAGCCGAAGCAGCAGATCGGCGGTTGTGTCGGCATAGACCGGTGTTGTCGCACCGATCAGCGCGACCACGGCGACGGCCGCGAGCAACCCCTGTTTCATCTGCATTTGATCCTCCCTGGGACGTCTTTCGTGTCCCGACTGTCGACCGCCGCGGTTTTAACCATGGCTGCGCACGGGACTTGTAAGGAAGCTAGGACGAGGTTCCACCAACTAGTATTGTACTAAAGTCTGTTGGGCGCTCTGGCGGCCGTTTCGCGACCGTTGCGGCTCCGCCAATCGACAGGCCGATGTCAGGGCCACGACCGGAATATCGTCGACCGTGGGCCATGACGAGGTCGCCGACGACCGTTCCGGGTGGCCCCTTATCCCTAAGTAGCATGGGGTCGCCGTACCGGCTTGATTACGCTGTACCGAGGCGCGAGTTGCCATCTCAGAGCGTCTCATGGTGCGCGAGTCCCGCAGCGTGCTAGGCTGTGCGGATGCAGGAGTGTCGCATGGATCGCGCGTTGATCGCCGACGACCATCCACTGGTCCGCGACGGCCTGCGCACCGTGTTGCTGGTGACCTTCGACAGCTGCGAACTGTTCGAGGCGGCGACCGTCGACGAAGCGATGGCGATCATCTCGCGGGAGGGCGACTTCGACCTCGTGCTGCTCGACCTGAACATGCCCGGCATGACCGACCTGGCCGGCCTCCACAGGATGCGCGAGCACTTCCCCTCGCTGCCCGTGGTGATCGTCTCCGGGAGCACCGACCGGGCGCAGATTGCGGCAGCGATGGCGGCAGGGGCGGCTGGCTTTGTGCCCAAGTCGATGCGGCGCAGCGGCATCGTCGCCGCGCTGAAGACCGTGCTCGAGGGCGGCGTCTATACGCCCGACGACCTCGGTGCCAACGAGGCCGAGAGCGAGGAGGAGGCCGGTTTCCGCGCCCGCATCGCGACGCTCACCCCGGCGCAGAAGGTCGTGCTGCAGCGGCTCGTCGCGGGTCGCCTGAACAAGGAGGTCGCCTGGGAGCTCGGCATCTCGATGACCACGGTCAAGGCGCACGTCTCGGCGATCCTCGCCAAGCTGCAGGTCTTCAGCCGGACGCAGGCGGTGATCCTGGCCAACCGCGTCGGCTTCCTGGCCGGCGAGATCCCCGGGCGTCCTTAGGCGCCGTCGTCATAGTCGACGCTCAGGCGTTCTCCGCCAGCCTGGTGATCAGCGCGCGGAGCTGTGCCGGCTTGACCGGCTTGGTCTGCACCGACAGTCCCGCCGCGAGAATCGCCGCATGGGTCTCGGGCGACCGGTCGGCGGTGACGATCATCGCGGGTACCTCGCGGCGCAAGCGCTCGCGGATCGTCGCGACCTCGGTGCAGCCGAGCAGGCCACCGTCGAGGTGATAGTCGACGATCAGCACCTGTGGCTGAAACCCCTCATCGATGCGGGCTACCGCCGACGCGGCGTCGCTGGCGGTGGCGACGATGCATGACCAGCCGCCGAGCAGCGCCGCCATCCCGTCGCGGACCGCCGGCTCGTTGTCGATGACGAGCAAGCGCACACCGTCGAGCGGGTGGCGGCGCACCGCCGGCAGCGCCTCGCCGGGCTTGAGGCCGAACACAACGGAACTCGTCGGGACGGACACGCCGAAGGTCGAACCCTGTCCGGGGGCAGAGCGCAGCATGATGCGATGGCCGAGCATGCGGCCGGCCCGCTCGACGATCGCCAGGCCCAGGCCGATGCCGCGCACCTCGCCATCGAGGCGGGCGAACTCGTCGAAGATCAACGCGTGCTTGTCGGCGGCAATGCCGGGCCCAGTGTCGACGACCTCGACCCGCACGCCGCCGGGCTCACGCCGGCAGCCGACCAGGATGCGCTTGCCATCGGTATAGCGCAGCGCGTTCGAGATGAAGTTCTGCAGGATACGGCGCAGCAGGCGCTGGTCGCTGTTGATCGTCGCATTACTCCGCACCATGCCGAGTTCGATGCCACGCGCCAGCGCCAGCGGGGCGAACTCGGCATGCAGGCTGGCAAGCAGCGGCTGGATGGCAAAGTCGGTACGCTGCGGCTGGACGGCGCCCGCATCGAGGACGGAGATTTCCAGCAGGGACTCGAGCAGGTCTTCCACCGACAACAACGCCGACTCGATCCGGTCGACGAGGCCACGGCTTTCGCTCGCCAGGCGACGCTCGGCGAGCGCGGTGACGAATAGTCGTGCGGCATTCAGCGGCTGCAGCAAGTCGTGACTGGCGGCCGCCAGGAAGCGTGTCTTCGACAGGTTCGCAGCCTCGGCAATCTGCTTCGCCCCCTGCAGCGCAAGGTTGGCACCCGAGAGTTCGGCGGTGCGTTCGGCGACCCGGTGCTCCAGCGCCCGAGCGGCGTCGCGTTGCTCGGTGATGTCCTGGATCAGCGTGAACCAGCCGCGAACACTGCCGTCCTCGTCACGGTGCGGAATATAGGCGGCCGACAACACCCTGCCGCCGTCGCTGCCCAACTCAAAGCCGGTCGTCTCGCCCGCCAGCACGCGCACGACGTGCGGGCGGCGCACGGCGTAGGCGGCCTCGCCGAGCAGTTCGCGGACGCCCAGGCCGATGATGTTGGTGCGGCCATTGCCGAAGCGCTCGACATAATGGCGGTTGGCGAACTGATAGCGCTCGCGGTCGTCGATATAGGCGATGAAGGCCGGCATGCCGTCCGCGACCAGCCGTAGCCGCGCCTCGCCGTCGCGCAGCGCCTCGACGAACTGGCGACGCTCGGTGACATCGGCGAAGGTCAGCACCAGCCCGCCGTCCGGCATGGCCGCGCGACGGACCTCGAGCGTGCTGCGCCGCCACGGCTGTTCCTCGGCGGCACCACTTCCCGACCAGGCGAGCGCTTCTTCCGCCATGCCGGCGGTGCCTTGCCTAAGGTTGTAGGCAACCAGCTGGTCGTGGGTCGCACCGTTCGCGACGACCTGAGCAGGCAGGTCGAGCAACAGGCGGAACGGCCGGTTCCAGACGGTCAAGCGGCGGTCCGCGTCATAGACCGCGACGCCGTGCGGGATGGCATCGAGCGTCGCCTGCAGCAGGTCGGACTTCGCCGCCAGTTCGCGTTCGCGCAAGCGTGCGTCGGCGACCTTTACGTCGGTGATGTCGGTGTAGACGCAGACGATGCCGCCCTCGAAAGTTCGCAACTCGTTGATCTGAATCCAGCGCCCGTCGGCAAATGCGTGGACATGAGCCCCGTCGGCGATGGCATGCTGCGAAATCCGCTCCGACAGCCAGCGATCCGGTGTCACCATCGCACCGAGGGTGATGCCCTCTTCGGCGATCAGCCCGGCGATCTCGTGGAAGGTCAGACCCGGCACGATCCGGTCGGCGATCGTCGGCCACAGCCCGAGGTAGGTCGAGTTGCACAGCACCAGCCGGTCGTCGGTGTCGAACAGTGCAAAGCCCTCGTTGATGCTCTCGATGGCATCGCGGAAGCGTTGCTGCGCCAACCCTGCCTCCTCGTTGGCGCGGCTCAGCCCGGCATTCGACGCCGACAGTGCGCGCATCGCATCACCGAGTTCGCGGGTCCGGTCGCGAACCCGCTCTTCGAGCGTGATCGCCGTCTGGAACACCGAATACGCGCCGCCCTGAAGGTCGGTCGAACGCTCGACGCGGTCCATCAAAGCCTCGTTGATGCGGCGCAGCTTCGCGACCTCGCGGCGCAGTGCCTCGATTTCCCCGTGGGGCGTCGTCATCCGTCCCTCGCGCCGATGGCGAGCCCGGAAAAGGTCTGGTTGACGTGCAGTGCGTGATACTGCTCGCCGTAGGTGCTGAAGCCAATGACGCGGTTCTCTGCAAACAACTCCGAGACCTTGGTCCGCAGCTGTTTCTGCTCGATCTCGAGGCCGTTGAGCACGCAGTCGAACCCGATGACGATGTCGATTTTGCCCACCGCCTCGCGCAATTCGGTAAACTGGCGCTCGAGGTTTTCGACGATGTCGACGCCCTTGCCCAGGGTCAGGACGATGCCCTCGTCGATGGCGCAATAAAACTTCAGGCTGTCGTCGGCGCCGGCCTGCTGGATACCGCGGACGTAGTAATCTGTGCCGGCCCGAACCAGCAGTGGGTGGGAGGCGAACAGGCTTGGTGACAATGCCTCGACCCCGGCCCCGATCAGGCGCGCATATTCTTGTGCAGCGGGCTCGGCGTTGATCTCATGGACGATGCGCCGCACGGGGTCGGCAGCGGTGACCACCATGCGCGTCGGCGTCGCGACGAAATGCTGGCTGCGGAACACTGCGATCGGGCGCGGCGTCGAGATGATGATGACGAGCGCGGTGTCGCGGACGAAGCGCCCGGCCTCGAACACGAAGGTCTCGGCGAAATCGAGGTTGTCGCCGCTGGAGCCGCCGATTAGCGGAATATCCCCGAGCGCGTCCTGCAGCGTCATCGCGATAATTTCCTCGCGGGTGCACAGACCATCGACGAGGAACAGTCCGACATGGTTCGTCGCTGGGCCGAAGCGCTCGGCAGCGCATCCGGCATCTGCGACGGCGCGGCGCATCCGGCTCGCTGCGAGCACCGAATCGAACTCGCCGAGGTCGGGAAAGGCCGTGATTGTCAGCATGAAGTCATCGGCAGGGAAGCCGATCGCGGTGATCGTGCCGTCGTCATAGCCGGCCGGCGTGAGTTCTCCCGACGAGGTGCAGCCGGCAATCGGCAACTCGTCGAAGGCCAGCGCCAATTCGGTCGCGAGGCGGCGAAGGTCGTGGCGGCTGGAAACGAACAGCAGTATGCCTGCAAGGGGTGCGTCGCCGAGGCCGGCGCGCAGTTCGGCGACAGCATCGACCGGATCGAGGTGATGGGTCGCGGCCGCGCGTACGCTTGGTGGCGACCGCACTTCAGTCATCGGTGCAAGCATCGGCAGCCTCCTCGCGGTCATACCCTGCCAGTCTGCCCACCTCGGAGGCTTGGCGATAGTCGCCGTGTCAGGTGGCACCAGTCGCCGGCGCATGGTCGAGCAGGCGCTGATGCTCAGCGTCGGAAAAGACCCGTGACCGGGTCAGGAAGCGGATGCCCTCGGTCGACTCCACCGAAAAGCCCGAGCCGCGACCGGGCACGACGTCAATGACGATCTGCGTGTGCGACCAGTATGCGTACTGGTCGGCCCCGATATAGACCGGCACGTCACCGGCGATCTCGCCGAGCAGCAGGTCGCTGGCGCCGGTGCGAAAGTCGCCGCGCGGATAGCACATCGGCGCGGAGCCGTCGCAGCAGCCGCCGGACTGGTGGAACATCAGCGGCCCGTGGATTGCCGTCAGTCGCCCGATCCAGTCCTCGGCCAGCGGTGTCGCGAGGACGCGGGCCGGCAATGCCTCATCGCCAGGCGGGCTCAAAAGAATCCCATCTTGTTGGGATTGTAGCTGACCAGCATGTTCTTGGTCTGCTGATAGTGGTCGAGCATCATCTTGTGGTTCTCGCGCCCGATGCCCGACTGCTTGTAGCCACCGAACGCCGCATGGGCGGGGTAGAGGTGATAGCAGTTGGTCCACACCCGCCCTGCCTGGAGGCCGCGGCCGAAGCGATAGGCGCGGGTCCCGTCGCGCGTCCAGACGCCGGCGCCGAGGCCGTAGAGTGTGTCGTTGGCGATCGCCATCGCCTCCGCGTCGTCCTTGAAGGTCGTCACCGCGAGCACGGGTCCGAAAATCTCCTCCTGGAAGACGCGCATCTTGTTGTGACCCTTGAGGATCGTCGGCTCGACGTAATAGCCGCCGCCGAGGTCGCCGGGCAACGCGTTACGCTTGCCACCGGTCAGGACCTCGGCACCCTCAGCCCTGCCGATGTCGAGATAGGACATGATCTTCTCGAGCTGGTCGTTCGAAGCCTGCGCGCCCATCATCGTCGACATCTCGAGCGGATTGCCGGTTTTGATCGCTTTCACGCGCTCGATCGCGCGTTCGATGAAACGGTCGTAGATCGACTCCTGAACCAGCGCACGGCTCGGGCAGGTGCAGACCTCGCCTTGGTTGAGGCCGAACATCGCGAAGCCCTCGAGGCACTTGTCGAAGAACGCATCGTCCTCGTCCATTACGTCGGCGAAGAAGATATTGGGCGACTTGCCGCCGAGCTCGAGCGTCACCGGGATGATGTTTTCCGATGCGTACTGCATGATCAGGCGGCCGGTCGTGGTCTCGCCGGTGAAGGCAATCTTGGCGATGCGCTTGTTCGACGCCAGCGGCTTGCCGGCCTCCACCCCGAACCCGTTGACGATGTTCAGGACGCCGGGCGGCAGCAGGTCGCCGATGATGTCGGCGAGCACCATGATCGACATCGGCGTCTGCTCGGCCGGCTTCAGCACGACGCAATTGCCCGCTGCCAGCGCCGGCGCGAGTTTCCACACCGCCATCAGGATCGGGAAATTCCACGGGATGATTTGCCCGACAACGCCCAGTGGTTCGTGGAAGTGGTAGGCAACGGTGTCCTTGTCGATCTCCGAGATACTGCCTTCCTGGGCGCGGATGCAGCCGGCGAAATAGCGGAAGTGGTCGATCGACAAGGGCAGGTCGGCAAGCGTCGTCTCGCGGATCGGCTTGCCGTTGTCGATCGTCTCGGCCATCGCCAGCAGGTCGAGGTTCTCCTCCATCCGGTCGGCGATTTTGTTGAGAATGATCGCGCGCTCGGTCGTCGAAGTCTGGCCCCAGGCATCCTTGGCGGCGTGGGCGGCGTCGAGGGCAAGCTCGATATCGGCGGCGCTGGACCGCGCAACCTCGCAGAAGGTCTTGCCGTTGATCGGCGAAGGGTTGTCGAAATAGCGGCCTTCGACCGGGGCGACCCATTTTCCGCCGATGTAATTGTCATACCGTGTCCGGATCGCGATGTTGCCCTTCAGCTTGTCGAGCGCCTGATGCAGCATATTCGTTCTCCGTCTTTTCCGCCCGGTTGCTTGGCGGAGTTTCGGGCTATCAATCGTCCGCAGGGCGGTTCTCGACAATGCGACTATCCGCCAACTTTGCCCCTCCGGCGTCGTTCTTTGGTCTCATGACGCCGGATCGGCGCGGCCAGGTCCGTCTCACTGGGTGAACCGGACGCTGACCAGGAAGGTCCGGCCGTCGGGGAAGTTCTGGTAATAGGCGCCGATCGACGGCGTGTAGCTCGCCGATACCGGCTTGTCGGAGTCGAACAGGTTGCGACCCGAGACGATGACTCGATAGCGCGGGTCCGGGGTCGTGTAGGTGATCGTGCCGTTGAAGAACGCCTGGCCGGGCGACTTGTCCTGCGGGCGGTTGAGCGGCGAGGAGTAGATGCTCGACTGGTATTGCGCATCGCCCGCTAGCCGCAACCCGCCACGCTTGCCGAGCCCGATGTCGTAGGCGAGGCCGCCCGACAGGCTCCAGTGGGGGGCATTGATCAGGTCGTTGCCGTCGGCGTCGATGCCCTTGCCGCCGGCGCCCTTGTAGTCGTCGTAGATCGCCTTGAGGTAGCCGCCCGACAGCTGTGCGGTCAGGTGGTCGGTCAGCGACGCGCTGGTTTCGACCTCGATGCCCCAGCTGTGCGCCTTGCCGGCGTTACCGCGCCGCGTGCCGGCGTAGGCGGGATCGAAGAACGAGACCTGCAGATTCTTGTAGTCGTTGTAGAATGCCGCCGCGTTGACCCGCAGTGCCTTCTCGAACAGCGTCGCTTTGAGACCGGTCTCGTAGGTGCTGACAGTCTCCGGCGCGAACGGTAGGGTCGCGAGGTCGAGGCGGGTGGCACGGTTGTCGAAGCCGCCCGATTTGAAGCCCCGCGAATAGCTTGCGTACTGGAGCAGCGACGGGGTCCATTGCGCCTGCAGTGAGCCCTTGGGGGTCAATGCTCGCCAGGTCTTGGACGCCTCGCCGACGATCGATTGGGCGATGGGATTGCGCTGCAGATCGAGCACTTTGTTGTCGAAGACGAACTTCTTGCGCTCGATGGTGCCGCGGAGGCCGCCGGTCAGGCTGAAGATGTCGGAGAAACGATAGGTCGCCTCGCCGAAGATCGCATAGGCGTCGCTCGTCGTCGTGTTGTGGGCGCGCTGGCTGTTGATCGCCGCGGTCGGCGAGGTGCCGACCCGCGTGAAGCCGTCGCGCTGCACGAAGAAACGCTCGTGCAGATAGAACAGCCCGCCGGTGAAGGTCAGTGCGCGATAGTCGCCGTTGAGCTGGAATTCCTGAGTCTCGGACGAGTCGCGGTAGTGGATCAGGTTCTTCTGGATCAGCGCCGACTGGCCGTCGTTGTCGTAGGATACCGGGTTCAGGCTGAAGCCGCTGACGGCACTGATCGACTTGAGGCTGAGATGCGAACCGAGGTCGTACTTGACCCGCAACGACGCCGACCGCCCGTCGAGATCCTGCAGCGGCTCGACCTCGGAGTAGGACACGCGCTTGTCGAAGACGACGCCGGGCTGGTTGACCGGGATGTAGCTGCGGCTGTCGGAGCGGTCGCGGACGACGTTGACCGTTGCCAGCACGTCGAGGGCCCCGCTTGGGGTCCAGTGCAGCTTGGCCCGGAAGGCGTCGACGTCGATGCGGTTGACGTCGTGGCCGAGCGTCGGGTCCTGGGTGACCCCGTCGCGGCTGTGATGGATGTACGAGATGCTCGCCGACAGTGTGTCGGACAATGGCCCGCTGAGCAGCGCGCGGGCGTCGATCTCGTTCTTGCTGCCATAGCCGAGCTCGGCGCTGATCCGCGTTTCCTGGCCGGGGTCGCGGGTGATGATGCGCAGCGCGCCGCCGCTCGAATTGCGCCCGTACAGCGTACCCTGCGGACCGCGTAGCACCTCGATCCGCTCGAGGTCGTTGAACTCGACCATCGAGCCGATCTGGCGCGGGATGTAGACGTCGTCGACATAGACCGCGAGCACCGGCTCCTGGATCGGGTCGCTTTCGCCGATGCCGCGCAGCGCGAACGTTTGCGTCGTGTGACTGATGGTGACACGCGGCACGAACAGGTTCGGCACCTGGCCGGCGAGGTCGCGGACGTCGCGGATGTTGCGGTCGGTCAGGGTCTGGCCAGTGAACACCGAGATCGCGATCGGTGTCTTCTGCAGGCTGGTCTCGCGGCGCTCGGCGGTGACGATGATCTCGCCGCCGGTGTCATCGGCAGCGCTGTCTGCGGCTTCGGCAGCGGCGAGGAGCTGGGGAGGGGTAGTTGCCGGTGCCGCTTGAGCGTGAAGTATCATCGGGACGAACGTGATGGCGTTGGCGAGCAGGAGATGGATCGATAGTCTTTGACCGTGATGCACTTGCTAGTCCCCGAATTGATCGTTCTCGAAGACTAGATTAACGCTGTTCTAATCGCACCTCGTCATATCTTTACCTCAGTACATCTTATGTTTGTGAATTTAATGTCATCGATATATTCGATTTACTTAACTTCTCTAGTCGATCAATTCTCCAATTGTCATTCCGGCGAAGGCCGGAACCCAGTTGCATCGCGCATCCTGAACTTTGGGTCTGCGGGGCAGCTGGGTTCCGGCGTTCGCCGGAATGACAGCGGGAGGATGGAGGGACATGACGCCCCCTAGGCGACGTTCTTCAACTTCAGCTCGTCACGCGCGGCGACGGCTTCGCGGACCAGGGGGATCAGCTCGTTGCCGTAGGTGATCGCGTCGGCGAGCGGTTCGAAGCCGCGGATCAGGAAGTGGTCGATGCCGAGGTCGTAATAGTCGAGGAGCGCGTCGGTCACCTGCTCGGGGGTGCCGACCAGCCCGGTTGAGTTGCCCTGCGCCCCACCGACCGCGGCCAATCCGGTCCACAGGCACTTGTCGGTGCGGTAGCCCTGCGCGGCGGTGTCGAGCAGGCGCTGCGAGCCGGCGTTGACCGGCGCGTGGCCTTCGGTCGGGGCACCGGCAGCGGCGCGGAGGTCGCGGACCTGCTCAACGATCTCGGCGGCGCGCTTCCACGCGGCCTCCTCGGTGTCGGCGAGGACCGGGCGCAGCGACAGCGAGAAGCCGGGGCGGCGGCCATGTGGGGCGGCGGCGCGGCGGACGCGCGACACGACCTCGCGGGTCTGCGACAGGCTCTCGCCCCACAAGGCGTAGACGTCGGCGTGCTTGCCCGAGACCTCGATCGCCTCGTCGGACGAGCCGCCGAAGAACACCGGCAAATTGTTCGGCTTGACCGAGCTGAAGCCCTGGCGGACGCGGTAGAAGCGGCCCTCGTGATCGAACGGCGCGGTGTCGCTCCACTCGTGGCGGAGGATGGTGAGGTATTCGTCGGTGCGGGCGTAGCGCTCGACCTTGGTCGAGGTGTCGCCGTCGCGCGCCATCTCGGAGTCCGCGCCGCCAGTGATGATGTGGACCGCGACGCGCCCATCGGTGAGCGAGTCCAGCGTCGCCAGCTGGCGCGCCGCGACGGTCGGCTGGGTGAAGCCGGGGCGGTGTGCGACCAGGAAGCCGAGCTTGGTGGTTAAGGCGGCGGCGTGTGCGGCGACGATCAGGCTGTCGGGCGAGATCGACCCGAACGGGATCAGCACGCGGTCGAAGCCGCCCTTCTCCTGCGCCTCGGCGGCGGCCTCGATATAGTCGCGGTCGAGCGCCCGGCTGCGCTCGGCGCTGTGGAGCTCCGAGGTATTGTTGAAGCCGATGTAGCCGATGAACTTGACTGACATGATACGTCTCCGGTTCAGATGACGAAGAATTTGTGGGTGCCGTCGCGGTCGAGCTGGTCGACGAGGCCGTATTCCCAGTCGAGATAGGCCTGCATCGCCTCTACCTTGTTGGCGGTGCCTTCGTAGGGGCGTCGGTAGCGGCCCTCGGGCGGGCGCGGCGGCAGGGCGTGCGGGTCGAGTGCCTCGAGCGGACCGTCGAAGCCGCCGTCGAGGACGAACACCTCCCACGCCATCTGTGCCAGCCACGAGGCGGTCATGTCGGCGCGGACGCCGAGGTCGTCGGCGAGGACGATGCGCGCGCCACGGACGGGTGCGAAGCTGTCGGTTTCCTGCACGAGTTGGCCGCCCGGCGCGCTTCGGAAGCCGGCGATGTGCCCGCCGGCGAACTCCTCCGGGGTGCGGACATCGAAGCGGTAGAGGGTGCGGGCGGCGTCGGCCTCGAGGGCACGCAGTCCGTCGAGGTCGAGGCGCCTGACACCCGCCCGGTCGGCGACGGCGCGGGCACGAGCGCGAGCAATTGCGACCGCGTCGCCCGCAACCTCGGGTGCCTTGCGGCCCTGTCCGAGCGCGAGGGTGTCGCCGGCCAGCGTCCAGCCGATGGTACCATTCCTCAGCGCGACGACGCGGTTCGACAACCCGGCGTTGATCAGCGACTGGGTGCCGATGATGCTCCGCGTCCGCCCGGCGCAATTGACGACGATCAGCGTGTCGGGGTCCGGGGCGAGTTCGGCCGCGCGGAGGACGAGTTCGGCGCCGGGGACACTGACGCCGCCGGGCAGGCTCATCGTCGCGTATTCTTCGAAGCGGCGGGCATCGAGGATGACGTGGTCGGCGCGCTCGTCGATCAGCGCGCGGACGTCGCCGGCCTCGAGATAAGGCGTGTGCTTGCGGGCCTCGACGAGTTCGCCGAACGCCTTGCTGTACGAGTTGACGTCCTCGAAGACTTCGTAGCCGGCGTCGCGCCAGCCCTGCAGGCCACCGCCGAGCGTCCTGACGTCGGTGTAGCCGAGCGCCTTGAAGCGGAGCGCGGCGAGCACCGCGTCGCCCTCGCCGGCGCCGTAGAGCACGACGGCCACGTCGCGGCGCGGGAAGCGGATCGCCGCCTCCAGGCCGATGCGGTCGAGCGGGAGTTGCGCCGCGAACAGCGGGTGGCCGAGCGCGAACTCGGCCTCGCTGCGGACGTCGATGAGGGCGATCTCGGACCCGGCGAGCAGTACCTCGCGGACCTCCTGGGGGGTGGCTTCAGTCTTGTTCGCGTAGCCCGAGACGAAGCGCTTCGGCGTACCCGCGGCGTCGTAGGTGGCACGCTCGATCGCGCCGATGTCGCCGCCGTAGACGTGAATGCTGATCGAGACGCGGTCATCGTAGGCGTTGGCGACGCGGTGGACGTCGCCGATGTCAGGCGACACGGCAGCGACTTCGCCGCGGTTCAGCAGCGTCGGTTCACCGATCTCACGCAGGCCAGCAGCCTCCACGGCAAAGCTCTGGTTACGCTCGGCGCCGCGCAGGACGCCGACGAGGCCCCAGGTGCGGTGGTCGTGGACCGGGGTCGACTGGCCCGGCCCCCAGACGAAGCTGACGACGCTGAAGCGCGCCTGCGGGTCACGGTGGAGGAGGTACTGGCGGTAGCGCTCCGGGTCCGGCTCGGCGAATGCCGGCGCGAGCCAGTCGTCGTGCGGGATCAGGCTGCCGAGCAGTTCGCGACCCCGGGCCAGGATCTGCGGTTCATCGGCGGTCGCATCGAGCAGCGCTCCGAACGCGGCGACAAAGTCATCCAGGCGGCCCGCCTTGGCGGCCGCGACGATCGGGCTATGCGCGTTCATCGCGCCGCGCCCCAGCGCCCATCCTCGCGACGCTCTGGAGTCTTGGTATCCGACCACGACGGCGCCGCGCCCTCGACGCCGAGGTGGTGGAGCAGGCGAGCGCGGAGGTCGCGTGCATCGGCGAGGCTGCGCGGGCGTTCGGCGGTAATCAGTTCCTCGGCGATGATGCGGCCGCGGTCGAGGACCAGTACTCGATCGGCAAGTTGGATCGCCTCGTCGACGTCGTGGGTGACGAGCATCACCGCGGGCTTGTGGGCGCGCCACAGCGACAGCACGAGGGCATGCATCTTGATCCGGGTCAGCGCATCGACCGCGGCGAAGGGCTCGTCGAGCAGCAGCAGTTGCGGCTCGCGGACCAGCGCCCGGGCGAGCGCGGTGCGCTGCGCCTCGCCGCCCGACAGGGTCAGTGGCCACGCATCGAGGCGGTGGCCGAGGCCAACCTCGCGCAGGGCCGCCTCCGAACGCTCGCGGATGCCGGGGCCGTACAAGCCTAGCGCGACGTTCTTCCAGACGCGCTTCCACGGCAGCAGGCGGGCATCCTGAAAGACCACGGCGCGCGACTTCGGCACGGTGACATCCTGTCCGTCGACCTCGTCGAGCCCCGCGAGCGTTCGCAGCAAGGTCGTCTTACCGCTCCCCGACCGTCCGAGCAGGGCGACGAATTCGCCCGGCGCAATGTCTAGGTCGAGGCCGTCGATGACCGTCTCGCAGCCGAAACTGCGGGTGAAGCCGCGGAGGCGGACGACGGGTTTCGGCGGTGGCGGCACTAACTTATATTCTAGGGGGACGCCGTTCGGAAAGTCGAGCAAGGTGGCCATGGGTCAGCCTTTCACGAGGGTGGGGCGCCACGCGAGTGCGCGGGCTTCGATGGCGCGGACGAGCAGGTCTGCCCCCAGACCGAGTGCGGCATAGACGATCAGGCAGACCACGATGATGTCGGTCCGCATGAAATCGCGAGCGTTGTTGATAAGGTAGCCGAGCCCGGCGGAGGCGTTGATCTGCTCGGCGACGACGAGGATCAGTACCGATATCGACAGCGCATAGCGCAGGCCGACGAGCAGCGACGGCAGCGCGCCGGGCATGATGACGTGGATGATGAGAGCGGCGCGGCTCAGCCCGAAACTGCGGGCGGCATCGACCAGCCGGACATCGACACCGCGGATGCCGTTGTAGAGGTTCAGGTAGACCGGGAACAGCGAGCCGAAGGCGATCAGCGCGATCTTGGGGGTCTCGCCGATGCCGAACCACACGATGAACAGCGGCGACAGCGCCAGCACCGGCAGGGTCCGCAGCATCTGGACGGGGGCATCGATGGCGGTTTCTCCGGGCCGCGACAGGCCGGCGATCAAGGCCAGCACGATGCCGGTGGTGACGCCGATGGCGAGGCCGATGGCGACCCGACCGGCGGAGACCAGGAGGTTGGAACCGAGTTCGCCGGAGGCGATCATCTGGGCGAGGGTGAGCAGCACGGCGGAGGGGGCGGCGAGGGTGCGCTCCGGAATCATGCCGGTTCGCGAGCCGAGTTCCCACAACAACATCAACACCACTGGGGACACCCAGCGCGAGCGGTACAAGCTCGACAGTCCTCGCGATGCAGCGCCTCGTGGCTTGGGTTTATTGGACATGGGATCTCCGGGTCGATCGAGGGAGGAGGGTGGACGAGGACTGGTTTACTGCAATCGATTTTCTGCAACGCGACCTATGACCAGCGCTCATAAAGCGGTTCAAACGTCTGATATTGAACGAGAAAATCTAACACAAGGGCAGGCCTGGCGGGCGGACAACGATCGCTTTGCAACGGCCAAGATTTGCCTGTGGCTCGATATCCTATCGTACTGATAGGATATCTGTTCGTGCGGATTACGCGAGGGCCTGGAATGACAGTCAACCTGCCGACCACGCTGCTCCGGAGCTTCGTCGCGATCGTCGATTCGGGGTCGATGCAGAACGCCGCCGAGCAGGTGTTCGTCACGCAGTCAGGGCTGAGCCTGCAGATCAAGCGGCTCGAGGAACTGGTCCAGCAGCCGCTGTTCGGACGCGAGGGGCGGCGGCTCGCGCTGACCGCGCAGGGCGAGGTGCTGCTCGGCTATGCGCGGCGGATGCTGGTCCTCCACGACGAGGCGCTGGCGTCGGTCAGCGCCGGGCAGTTCGCCGGGCCGGTGCGGGTCGGCATGGTCCAGGATTTCGCCGAGACATTGCTGACCGGGCTGCTGTCGCGCTTTGCCGGCCTCCACCCCGAGTCGCAGATCTTCGCGCGGGTTGCCGGCACCGCGGAGCTCCAGACCATGCTCGAGCGCAACCAGCTTGACGTCATCCTCGGCTTCTCCGCCGCCGACGACCCGGCCGCGATCCGGATCGCGCCGATGATCTGGTACGGCGACGCGACTTTGCTCGACCAGCCGGTGATCCCGTTGGCGGTGCTGGAGAAGCCGTGCCGCTTCCGCGAGGCGGCGATCGCCCGGCTCGACGGGGCCGGCCGACGCTACCGGATCGCGGTCGAGACGCCGAACCTGTCGACGCTGACCGCCGCGGTCGACGCCGGGCTCGGCATCACCTGCCGCACCGCGCTGTTCCTCCACGATCTCGCGGTGATCGAGGTCGGGCCGCTGCCCGAACTGCCGCAGGTCGCGTGCATCGTCGGATCGGGGGCGGCGCTGACCTCCGCGACGTCGCGGCTGGCCGAGCTCGCGACGCAGGTCATCCGCGAGCTCTGACGACGACCCTTCACTCGCGTCTTCGTCATGCCGGTGGTTGCCAGCCTCACAGTGCTCTGTGCTGCCTCTCAAGCCGCCACCCGCGTAGCCCGCTCCGCCGTATACCGGTTGACCGCGAACGGCAGCCCGAGGCGCTCGCGGAAGGTGTCGCCCTCATAGTCCTCGCGGTACAGGCCGCGCGCCTGCAGGATCGGGATCACCGTATCGACGAAGACCTGGAGCTGGCCGGGCAGGGTCTCGAACAGCACGAAGCCGTCCGAACCCTCGTTCTCGAACCAGTTCTGCAGCGCGTCGGCGACGGTCTTGGCCGACCCGACGAAGCTGCCGCGCGGAGTGGCGAGGCGCTCGGCGATCTGGCGGAGGGTCAAATTGCCGTCGCGGACCTCGGCGAGGATGCGCTGCGAGGCGCTCTGGTTGCTGTTCCAGCCGAGTGCGGCGACATCCGGGAACGGCGCGTCGAGGTCGTAGCCCGAGAAGTCGTGATCGTTGAATGACCGCGCGAGGAAGCCGAGCCCGGTCTCCAGCGAGCCCAGCGCCGACAGCTCGCGGTATTTTTCCTCGGCTTCGGCAGCGGTCGCCCCGACCACGGGGGAGATGCCGGGTAGGATCTTGAGTTCGTCGGGGTTGCGGCCGAAGCCACGGGCGCGGGCCTTGACGTCGCGGTAGTATTCCTGCGCCTCCGCCAGGGTCTGGGCACCGTTGAAGATCGCCTCGGCGCGCTTGGCGGCGAAGTTGCGGCCGTCGTTCGAGGCTCCGGCCTGGAAGATCACCGGCTGGCCTTGGCGCGAGCGCTTGATGTTGAGCGGGCCGCGGACCTGGAAGAACTCGCCATTGTGGTCGAGGCGGTGGAGCTTATCGGGGTCGACGAAGACGCCGCCCGACTTGTCGCCGACGTGGGCGTCGTCCTCCCAACTGTCCCACAGGCCCTGCACGACGTCGAGATATTCGGCGGCGATGCGGTAGCGGACGTCGTGCGCCGGGTGCTCGGCCTTGCTGAAATTGGCGGCGGTGTCGCCGAGCCACGAGGTGACGACGTTCCACCCGGCGCGGCCGCCGCTGATGTGGTCGAGCGAGGCGAACTGGCGGGCGACGTTGTACGGCTCCGAGTATGAGACGGTCAGTGTGCCGACGAAGCCGATCTTGTCGGTTACCGCGGCCAGCGCCGACAATATGGTGATCGGCTCGAAGCGGTTGAGATAGTGCGGGCTCGACTTCTCGGTGATGGACAGGCTGTCGGCGACGAAAAGGAAGTCGAACTTGCCGCGCTCGGCGGTCAGCGCCTGCTGCTTGTACAGGCCGAGGTCGGTGCTAGCCCCGACATCGCGGTCGGGATGCCGCCAGTCGCCCCAGGTCCGGCCGACGCCGTGAAGGATAAGGCCAAGCTTGATCGTGCGTTTGTTCGACATCGCAGTCATCCCGGCTAAGTGTTGATGCCAGAGGCTAGGACGCGGCTGTCGTAACGACGAACGGATTATCCTAATGCGTCGATAAGCTGGGCTAATAGTTACTGGAGTTGTTCCACTATAGCGCTGCTCATCTGTCGTATGAGCAATCCTCAACAGTTAAGATGGGCTTGTCTATGGCGAATGATTGCGCGTTTGCATGGACGTCTCTGCCAGTGAACCTTGGCGCATCGCCGGGACTGACCGGCAGTGGAGAGCGGCCTTGAGTTCGACGCGCGCATGAGACTCGATTTCGACCGGCGTTCCGTACTGCTCGGCGGCCTGTTGCTCGCGGCCTGCGGCAAGGCGACGACCGGCAGCGAGCCGGTGCTCCGCGCCTCGATCACCGGCAAGGGCGACGCCGATACCCGCCTGCTGTTCAAGACCGCCGGCATCGCGACCCCGGGTTTCCGGGTCGATTACAGCGAGTTCGCCTCGGGCCAGCTGGTGATCGAGGCGATGAACGGCGGCTCGCTCGACTATGGCGGGATGAGCGAAATTCCGCCGGTGTTTGCCGCCGCTTCCAGCCACCAGAGCTTCAGGCAGATCGCGGTCGCGCACGGCGACGTCAACAACCAGGTCGTGCTGGTCCCCAAGGGCTCCCCGATCGAGTCGCTCAAGGACCTCAAGGGCAAGCGCGTCGGCTACGTCCGCGCCACCACGTCGCAGTATTTCCTGATCCGCATGCTCGAGTCGGTCGGGCTCGAGTGGGGCGACATCACACCGGTCGCGATGGGCGTGTCGGACGGCGCAGCGGCGTTCTCGACCGGGGCGCTCGATGCGTGGGCGATCTACGGCTTCCCGATCCAGCGCGCCATCGCCACCGAGGGCGCACGCATCCTGAAGACCGCGCTCGGCTTTTTGTGGGGCAACTATATCGTCTCGGCGCACGTCGACGCGCTCGCCGACCCGGCCAAGGTCGAGGTCATCGGCAAGTACCTTCGCGCCACCCGGCAGGCCTACGCCTGGGCCGCCGCGCACCCCGAGGAGTGGACCAAAACCGTCGCCGCCAGCATCGGCGTGCCGGTCGAGTTCGTCCGCGACCAGCAACGCCGCCGCAGCGCTTATTACACCCTGCGCCGGATCGACGACGCCGCGATCGCCTCGCAGCAGAACGTCGCCGACCTGTTCGCGAGGCAGAAACTCATCCCCCACGCCGTCGACGTCCGGCCGCTGTGGGACGACCGCTTCAACGCCATCATCGACGAGAAGGTCTGAGATCATGTCCGCATCGCTCGCCGTCGTTCAGGCCCCCGTGGATCACGACTGGCCGGTCGCCGAACCGGTACCGCAGGAGCAACTCGACCGCCTGACCCAGCGCTTGGCAGAGACCGCGGAGGCGTTCGACCGCTCGGCCGTGTTCCCGCAGGCGAACTTCGACATCCTCGCCGCCGAGGGGCTGGTCGGGCTGACCGTCGCACCGGAGTTCGGCGGGCGCGGCGCGGGGCTGGCGGAGTCGCTGCGGGTGCTCGGCGCCGTCGCCAAGGGCGAGCCGTCGACCGCGCTGATCCTGTTCATGACCTACGGCTACCACGCGGCCACGACCCGCGCGCAAGGCTGGCCGCGGCACCTGTACGCGACGCTGGCCGGGCAGGCGGTGGCGGGCGGCGGCCTGATCGGCGGCTTGCGCGTCGAGCCCGAGCTCGGCACCCCGGTCCGCGGCGGCATGCCCAAGACCACCGCGCGGCGCACGGCTGACGGCTGGGCGATCAGCGGCACCAAGATCTATTCGACCGGCTCGACCGGTCTGACCTGGTACGCCGTTTGGGCCAGGACCGAGGAGGAGACGCCGCGCGTCGGCGTCTTCCTGGTCCGCGCCGACAGCCCGGGCATCGTCATCGAGCCGACCTGGGACCATCTCGGCATGCGCGCCACCGTAAGCCACGACGTCATCCTGACCGACACGCCGATACCGCTCGACCACGCCGTCGACCTGCGCCTGCCCGCCGACTGGGCGCCCAAGCCCGGCGATAGCTCGCAGGCGATCTGGAACGGCCTCGCGATCGCGACGATCTACGACGGCGTCGCGCAGGCGGCGCGCGACTGGCTCCGCGACTATCTGAAGACCCGGACCCCGAGCAACCTCGGCGCGGCGCTCGCGACCCTGCCGCGCGTGCAGGAGAACTTCGGCGAGATCGACGCGCTCCTCTACGCCAACCGCGTGCTGATCGAGAGCGCCGCCGCGCGCGCCGATGCCAGTGATCCGCCGAGCGCCACCGAGGCCAACACCATCAAGTACCTCGTCACGACCAACGCCATCCGCGCCGTCGAGATCGGCCTCGAACTTACCGGCAACCCCGGCATCAGCCGCAAGAACCCGCTCGAGCGCCACTACCGCGACGTTTTGTGCAGCCGCATCCACTCGCCGCAGGACGACACCATCCTCGCCGCCGCCGGCCGCCTCGGCTTCGGGCTATGAGCGGTGCCGGCCGGAGCCTCGTCATCGCCAGCCAGATGGAGGCCGGCTTCAACGCCGCGCTCCGCGCCCAGCCGAGCGCGCCGACGGTGATCGCGGTCAGCGAGGCCCACCCGTGGGAGGCCGCGAACGATGCCGACGTGCTGCTCGTGCGACCCTCCCCGGCATGGCGCGAGACCAGGGGCCGGCCGCGCCCGGACGCGTGGCCCGGCCGGTTGCAATGGGTCTACAGCGCGTCGGTCGGCATCGACTTCTACCCGCGCTGGCTGCTCGATGCGCCGCTGGTGACCTGCGGTCGAGGCGTCGCGTCCGATGAGATCGCCGACTACGCCATCGCGGCGATCTATGCGCACGCCAAAAACCTCGAGGCGGTCCGCGCGCGCAGCCCGGCCGAGTGGAAGCAGGCACCGCTCGGGCGGGTGGCGGGCAGCACCGTCGGCATCGTCGGGCTCGGTGGCATCGGGACGGCGGTCGCCAGGCGTGCGCTGGCGCTCGGGGCCAAGGTCACCGCGGTCCGCCGCCGCGACGTGCCCAGCCCGGTCGAGGGGGTCGAGCTGCTCGCCGATATCGGCGATGTCGTGGCCTCCGCCGATCACTTCGTCCTCGCGGTCCCCGCCACCGACGCGACACGCGCGCTGGTCGATGCGAAGCTGCTGATGCGCGCCAAACCAACCGCGCACCTGATCAACGTCGCGCGCGGCTCGGTGCTCGACCAGAAGGCGCTGGTCGCCGCGCTCGATGCCGGCTGGCTCGGCTTCGCGACGCTCGATGTCACCGACCCGGAGCCGCTGCCGGAGGGGCATCCGCTGTGGACGCACCCGCTGGTCCGCCTGACCCCGCACGTCTCGTCGAACTACATGCAGGTTCGCAACGCCCTGTTCGACAAGGTCGCGGCCAACCTCGGGCGCTTCGTGCGCGGCGAGCCGCTGAACGATCTCGTCGATGTCGCCGCCGGTTATTGAGGAGCATTTTCATGAACGCCGTCATCCATCGCGACGCCTTCCGCTTGGCCGGCGAGGCCCCCCGCAACTCGGTCGAGGCCGAGCGCCTGCACCGCAAGCAGCGGCTCGCGGCCGGGTACCGGATCTTCGCCGACCGGGGCTATGACCTCGGCCTCGCGGGCCACATCACGGCGCGCGACCCGGAGTATGAGGACCGCTTCTGGGTCGCGCCGATCGGTCCGTGGTTCGGCCACATCCGGGTTTCCGACCTCGTCCTCGTCGACCACGGCGGCAACATCCTGGCCGGCGAGGGCCCGATCAACCAGGCCGGCTTCGCGATCCACTCCGAAATCCACAAGGCCCGGCCCGACGTCGTCGCGGCGGCGCACTCGCACTCGCTGTACGGCAAGGCGTGGTCGACGCTCGGTCGCCTGCTCGATCCCGTAACCCAGGACGCCTGCTTCTTCCACGAGCAGCACGTCCTGTTCGAAGTCTATTCGGGCATCGTCCTCGACGCCTCGGAGGGCGAGCGCATCGCCCTGGCGCTCGGCGACAAGCGCGCCGCGATCCTGCAGAACCACGGGCTGCTGACGGTAGGCCGCAGCGTCGAGAGCGCCGTCGCCAGCTATGTCGCGATGGAGAACGCCGCGCAAACGCAGTTGCTCGCGGAGGCCGCGGGTCGGGTCAAGCCGATCACGCCCGAAGTGGCGCGCTATACCGCGGGCCAGATGGCGGGGGCAGACCCGGGCGCGTTCGGCTTCCGCCCGATGTGGGAGCGGATCGTGCGGGAACAGCCGGACCTGCTGGACTAGGCGGCCGCCTTTGCCTGAGCGGCCCGGCGCACCGCCTGCGGCGGCTCCCCATAGCCGCGCAGGAACGCGCGCCGCATCCGCTCCTGGTCGCCGAAGCCGGTCTCGACGGCGATGACATCGACCGGGTGGCGGCTCTGCTCGACCATCAGGCGGGCCGCCTCCAGCCGCAGGCCCTCGATTGCCTTGGCAGGGGAAACGCCGGTCTCGGCCCGGAAAGCGCGGCTGAACTGGCGTGGGCCGAGACCCGCCGCAGCGGCCAGACTCTCGACGCTCAGCACCTCGCGCAGGTTCAATCGCGCGTAGGCGAGCGCGTTCTGGATGCGGTCTGATTTCGGCGCGAGGTCGAGCAGCGCCGACTGCTGCGGCTGCCCGCCGGCGCGGCGGTATTCGACGACCAGGATGCGCGCCACCGTCCGCGCCAGCTCCGCCCCGTGGTCGTTCTCCAGCATGGCGAGCGCCAGGTCGATCCCGGCGGAGTTGCCGGCTGCAGTCCACACCGGGCCGTCGGTGATGAAGATGCGGTCCGCTTCGAGACGGACGCCGGGCAGATGAGCGCGTAATTCGTCGGTAAACAACCAGTGCGTCGTCACCCGCCGGCCGTCGAGCAAGCCCGCATCCGCCAGCGCGAACACCCCGGTGCAGATCGACGCGATGCGCCGGGCGGTGCGCGCGGTTTCGGTGATGAACGTTCGCAAGGCTGGCGACGTGGGGACGAAGCGCACGTTGCCGCCGATGATCAGCGTGTCGAACTGCTTGTCCCCGAACGGCAGTGTCTCGACGGTCGCGCCGAGCGAGGCCGCGATCGGGCCGCCGTGCTGCGACAGGATCTGGACGTCGTAGAGCGGTGGATCGGAGCGCAGGTTCGCGAACTCGAACACCGACAGCGCGGCGAGGCTCATCACCGGAAACTCCGGCGTGACCACGAAACCGACCTTGAGCATGCCCGACCCTCGTGACCCGAAAGGAGGGATATACGACGTTTTGGGTGCAGAACGACAGTGGTAGTTAACGCGCATGACCACCGCAGCCTTTACCGAGCACCGGGTCCCGCGCGGACCGGGCAGCGTCTATGCCCGCGACTATGCGGGGGAGGGGCCGGCGTTCGTGCTGATGCACGGCTTCCCCGATAACCTCCGCATCTACGACGACCTCGTGCCGTACCTGGTCGCCGCCGGCCGCCGGGTCGTGACCTTCGATTTCCTCGGCTTCGGCGCTTCCGACAAGCCGGCCGGCGCGACCTACGATTTCGACACGCAGCGCGGCGACCTCGAGGCCGTCGTCGATGCGCTCGGGCTCGGCAAGGTCGTGCTGGTCCCGCACGACTCGTCCGGGCTCCCGGGGATCAACTTCGCGCTCGACCATCCGGAGAAGGTCGCGGCGCTGTGCATCCTCAACTCGGCCTACGACGACACGCCGCTGAATGTCTGGCCCGAGATGATCACGCTGTTCGCGGACCCGAGGCTCCGCGCGCTCGCGCTCGCCGTGGCGCAGGACCCGGCGCAATTCGGGTGGCTGCTGAACTGGCAGAAGCAGACGTTCGACGACGCGCTGCCCAAGGACCAGAAGCCGCATTTCCGCGCCACCGTCGGGCAGGTCGTCGCCGATAATTTCATCGTCGCGCCGAGCTCCGGCCCGGCGTTCGTCCAGATGGCGGCGCAGTTCGACGACGCCCTCAAGCGCAACAATGCGCGGCTGCCGGAGCTGGCGGCGCTCGACCTGCCGGTCAAGGTGATCTGGGGCGAGTATGACCCGTATCTCAATCTCGCGCTCGGCCGGGAGCGCGCGTCGCGCTTCAGGCACGGCTCGTTCCAGTCGGTGCCGGGCGGCCATTGGCTCCAGTCCGACCAGCCCGAAATCGTCGCGAAGGCGCTGCTGTCATGAGGCGCCCACTCGCAGCCGCACTGCTGCTCGTCCTCCCCGCCATTGCTCAAGCTGCACCTCCGAAAGGCTCACCCATGACCGACGAGACACGATCGACGACCGGTGCGGTCGAGATGAAGGCCGCACAGGCGCTGGTCACCAAGGTCCTCGCGATCGGCACCTGGACTGCCAAGGCGACGCCCGAGACGCGTCCGCCGGTGATGCCGTTCGAGGCGCGCGACACGCTGCGGCTGATGCTGACCGGCAAGATCGAGCAATGGTTCGCCAAGTCGGACGGGTCGGGCGCGGTGTTCCTGATGAACGTCACCACCGTCGCCGAGGCGCACGCCTTGCTCGAGGCACTGCCGCTCGGCCAGCGCCAGATGATGACCTTCGAGCTGATCCCGGTCGGGCCGCTGTGGCCGCTCGGGCTGCTGCTCCGGGACGCGCCGCAATAGGCTCAGGTCAGGACGAAGGTCGCGCCCGCGCCGCTGCCGGGTGCGATCACCGCGCGACCGTTGCCGTGCGTGAGCACGCGGCCCGCCTTGCCGACCGGGACCAGGGTGTAGCCGCCGGGCGTGCGTGGGTAAGGGCGGAGCGTCAGGTTCGACGTCGCGGCGAACCCGGCCGAGCCGTCGTCGCGGGAGAGCGCTACGGTCGCGCCGTCGCTCCAGCTGACGCGCAGGTCGGGCGCGTCGATCGGCTGCAGGGTGACGGTGCCCGAGGCGCGGCACGGGAGCATCCGGAACTGGGTCGACGGGATCGGCCCGGTGCCGACCGCGACCGCGTTGCCGTCGTGGACGAGGAACTCCGCCGGGCGACCGGCGGGCGACAGGCGCACCGGCAGCGGGCCGTTACCGACCGGGATGCCGAAGTCGGGGCGGCCGTCAGCGTCGAAATACAGGCGTTGCACCCGGGTATGGCGGTTCGGGTCGAACAGCGGGTCGCCGGTGATTTTGTCGTAGTCGCGGCCGTGGTAGACGAGGATGGCGCGGCCCCGCTCGTCGACGGTGAAACTGTTGTGGCCGGGGCCGTAGACGCCGGTGACCGCCGACGTCGTGAACACCGGCTCTGGCGATTTCATCCACGATTTCGCGTCCATCAGGTCGGCCCCCGCGTCGGCGGTGAGCAGGCCGAGGCAGTAGCGCGAGTCGGTGGCGCTGGCGGAATAGCTGAGGAACACCCGGCCGCCGTGCGCCAGGAACGACGGCGCCTCGTTGACCTTGTAACCGAGGATTTCCCACGGCAGCGTCGGTACCGACAGCCGCACCGGCGGGGCCGCGAGCGTCAGCGGCGTCGCCAGCGGTGCGAGGTACAGGTTGCTGTTGGTGTCGATGCCGGGCTCGCGCTGCGCCCAGCACAAATAGCGCTTGCCTCGGTGCACGAAGCTGGTCGAATCGAGGTTGAAGCTGTCCCACGGCGTCTGCAACTGGCCGAGCACGGTCCATTTGCCGGTCATTGGGTCGGCCCCGTCGCAGACCACCGCCCAGGTCCGGATGCGGAACACGTCCTCGCCGCCGCCGCTCGGGCCGGCGGCGAAATACATGATCCAGCGGCCGTCGATCTTGTGCAGCTCGGGAGCCCAGAGAAAGCCCGACAGCGGGCCGCTGGCGAGATGCCTCCACAAGATCGCCTCGGGCGCGGTGGCGAGGCCGGCAAGCGTGCGCGACCGGCGCAGCACCAGCCGGTCGTACTCGGGGACCGACCCGGTCATGTAATAGTAGCCGTCGTCGTGGCGGAAGACCTGCGCGTCGGCGCGCTGGTGGACGAGCGGGTTCGAGGGCACGGGCGCTGCCTTCGCCGGTGCGGCGCCGACAGGTATGGCGGCGCTGCCGGCGAGGGTGGCGAGGCCGGCGAGGATTGCGCGGCGGGATGCAGTCGGGTTGATCACTGGTCTTCCCCAAGGGGTTGGCCGCTCGGCCGCGGCGCGATGGTTGGTGACGGGAACTTCATTCGGGGGGCGGATCACTCCGGCAGCCACGCCTCGATCAGTGCGGCGACCCTCTCCACGACCGGAGTGTGGAACAGCCAGTGCCCGATGCCGGGCAACTCATGATAGTCGACCGTACCGGACAAGTGGCGGGCGGTGGCGCGGGCGACCGCCGGTGGGGTGATCCGGTCCTCGCAACCGATGACGACGAGCGCGGGCATCGTCAGCTGGCTGTAGTCGACCGCCGCGGCGCCGTTCCGGGTCGCCCACGGGAAGCCGAGGTCGGCGAGGACGCGGCCCGAGTCCCAGACCAGGGCATCGATCTCGGCCTCCGCGACCGGACCGGGCACATTATTGAAGATGCCCCAGCGCGCGGTTGCCGGGTCGATCATCGTCGCGTGCTTCCACCAGCCCCAGCGCGATACGATCGGCCACACCGAGCGGACCGCGTCGGTGCTGAGCGCGGTCGTCTTCGTGCTCGCGGCGGGCGACAGGCAGACCAGCCCGGCCGGCTGGACTCGCGACGCCACTGCCTGCGCCAGGAAACCGCCGAGCGAATGGCCGACGATAACCGGTGGCTCGGGTAGCCGCGACACGTCGGCGACGAGGTAGTCGATGTAATCCTGCAGCCCGAGCGCGGCGAGTTCGGGCGGCGGCGGCTCGTCGCGGCGGCGGTCGTGATGGGGGAGCGCGGGCGCGTGGCTGGCGATGCCGAGCCGCAGGAAATGCTCGCGCAGTCCGTCCCAGACCGCCGGGGTGCTCCACATGCCGTGGATGAAATACAGTTGCGTCAACGCACCACGCCGGAGGTCGCGAGGACCGCCATCGTCACGAGGTCGCCGGCGGACGCGGTCTGCGGCGCGATCTGCACCGGCTTCGACATGTTGACCAGGATCGGCCCGATCATCTTGCCGCCACCAAGCTCGCGCAGCAGCTTGGCCGAGATGTTCGCCGACTGCAGACCGGGCATGATCAGCACGTTCGCCGGACCCGACAGCCGCGAGAACGGGTAGAGCAGTTTCATCCGGCGGTTGAGCGCGACGTCGGGCGACATCTCGCCCTCGTACTCGAAGGTGACGCGGCGCTCGTCGAGCAGGCGCACCGCGTCGCGCAGGGTGGTCAGGTACTCGCCCGGCGGGTTGCCGAAGTTCGAGTAGCTGAGGAAAGCGACGCGCGGGTCCTGTCCCAGCTTGCGCGCCACCGCGACCGTGGCCTCGGCGATGTCCGCCAGCTTCTCGGCCGAGGGCCGCTCGTTGACCGTGGTGTCGGCGATGAAGATCGTGTCGGAGCGTCCGACGAACATATGGACCCCGAACGGCGAGTGGCCCGGCGCGGGGTCGAGGACCTGGCGGATCTGGCGGAAGGTCTGCGCGAAGTTACGGGTGATGCCGGTAATCATCGCGTCCGCCTCGCCGAGCTCGACGAGCAGCGCCCCGAAGATGTTGCGCTCGTGGTTGACCAGCCGCTGGACGTCGCGGAGCACGCTGCCGCGGCGCTGGAGGCGCTTGTACAGGAACTCGACCATGCGCTCGACCAGCGGGCTGACCGCCGAGTTGTGGATCTCGTAGGCGTCGACGTCCGTGACCCCGATGGCGCGCAGCCCGTCGCGGATCGGGGTCTCGCGCCCGACCAGCACCGGGGTGCCGTAGCCGGCGGTCTTGAAGCTGACCGCGGCGCGGAGCACGACCTCCTGCTCACCCTCGGCGAAGACGACGCGCTTGGGTCGGGCCCGCGCGAGCTCGAACGCGCCGCCGAGCAGCGAGTTGGTCGGGTTGAGGCGGCTGCGCAGCTGGTCGCGGTAGGCGGCCTCGTCGAAGAACGGCTTCTTGGCGACACCCGAGGCCATCGCGGCCTTGGCGACGGCGGCGGGAATGACCTCGATCAGGCGCGGGTCGAACGGCGACGGGATGATATAGTCCGGCCCGAAGGTCCGCGACTTGCCGCCGTAGGCAGCGGCGACCTCGTCGGGCACCTGCTCGCGCGCCAGGCCGGCGAGGGCGTGCGCTGCGGCGAGTTTCATCTCCTCGTTGATCGTCGTGGCGCGGACGTCGAGCGCACCGCGGAACAGGTACGGGAAGCACAACACGTTGTTGACCTGGTTCGGATAATCCGATCGCCCGGTGGCGACGATCGCGTCGGAGCGCACGGCGGCGACCTCCTCCGGCGTGATCTCCGGGTCGGGGTTGGCCATCGCGAAGATGATCGGGTTGGGGGCCATGCTGGCGACCATCTCGCGGGTCACGGCACCCTTCTGGCTGAGGCCGAGCAGCACGTCGGCGCCGCGCACCGCCTCGACCAAAGTGCGGTCGTCGGTGACCGCGGCGTGCGCCGACTTCCACTGGTTCATGCCCTCGGTGCGGCCCTGGTAGATGACCCCCTTGGTGTCGCACATGATCGCAGTGCGGACGCCGAGCGCCTTCATCAACTCGGTGCAGGCGATTGCCGAAGCGCCCGCGCCGTTGACCACGAGCTTGATGTCGGCGGGCTTGCGACCGGTCAGGAACAGTGCGTTGATCAGGCCGGCGGCGGCGATGATCGCGGTGCCGTGCTGGTCGTCGTGGAACACCGGGATGTTCATCCGGGCCTTCAGCTCGGTCTCGATGATGAAGCACTCGGGGGCTTTGATGTCCTCGAGGTTGATGCCGCCGAAGGTCGGCTCCATCAGTTCGATCGCGTCGATCAGCCGGGTGGTGTCCTCGGTCGCCAGCTCGATATCGATCGAGTCGATGTCGGCGAAGCGCTTGAACAGCACCGACTTGCCCTCCATCACCGGCTTCGACGCCAGTGCGCCGAGGTTGCCGAGCCCCAGGATAGCGGTACCATTGGAGATCACCGCGACGAGGTTGCCCTTGGCGGTGTAATCGTAGGCGGTCTCCGGATCGGCGGCGATCGCCAGCACGGGCGCGGCGACCCCCGGCGAATAGGCGAGGCTCAGGTCACGCTGCGTCGCCATCGGCTTGGTGGCGACGATCTCCAGCTTGCCGGGCTTGCCCATCGAGTGGAAAAGCAGGGCCTCGCGGTCGAGGGTCTGCGCCGTGCTGCTGTCATCGCTCATGGCAGTACCCATAGGGAACGCACGGGGCCGGGGGAAGAAGGTTCCAACCTCGGCGTCTTGCCGGTAGACCATCGGCGTCGATGACCGCGCCCGCCCACCAGCCCTCCCCGATGATGATCCAGTACCTCGGGCTCAAGGCCGGGGTGCCCGACTGCCTGTTGTTCTACCGGATGGGGGACTTCTACGAATTGTTCTTCGCCGATGCGGCCGCGGCGGCAGCGACACTCGACATCGCGCTGACCGCACGCGGCGAGCACGACGGCAAGCCGATCCCGATGTGCGGCGTGCCGGTGCACAGCCACGAGGTCTATCTCCAGCGCCTGATCAAGGGCGGGCACCGCGTCGCCATCGCCGAGCAGATCGAGGACCCCAAGGCCGCCAAGGCGCGCGGCGGCAAGTCGGTGGTGGCGCGCGCCATCGTGCGGATCGTCACGCCGGGCACGCTGACCGAGGCGGCGCTGCTCGATGCGCGCGCTTCGAACTGGCTCGCGGCGGTGGCTCCGGGGGCGCCCAAGGCAGGAGCTGGCGTCGGGCTGGCGTGGTGTGACGTCTCGACGGGCGTGTTCCGGACGTTGACCTGCACCGCCGACGGGTTGGCCGCGGAACTGGCGCGGATTGGGGCGACCGAGGTGATCGCGCCCGAGGGCTGGCACGAGGTTCCGGCGACGCCGCGCCCGGCGCACGATTTCGACAGTGCGGGCGGCGAGGCGCGGCTGAAGGCGCAGTTCGGGGTGGCGACGCTCGACGGCTTCGGGCGTTTCACGCGGCCCGAGCTGGCGGCGGCGGGGGCCTTGCTCGCCTATCTCGACACGACCGGAGCGGGGCGCGTGCCGCTGCTGCTGCCGCCGCAACCCGCCCCGACCGAGGGCTGGATGGCAATCGACGCGGCGACCCGCGCCAGCCTCGAGCTCACCCGCAGTGTCGGCGGTAGTCGCACGGGCTCGCTGCTCGATTGCATCGACCTGACCGTGACCGGCAGCGGCGGGCGGCTGCTCGCCGACGACCTCGCCGGCCCGTTGACAGACCCGGCCGCGGTCAACGCGCGGCTCGATGCGGTCGGCTGGTTCGTCGAGGAAGGCATCGCCCGGACCCGTGCCCGCGAGGCGCTCAAGGCCTGCCCCGACATCGAGCGCGCGCTGTCGCGGCTGGCATTGGGACGCGGCGGCCCGCGCGACCTGGCGAACATCCGCGACGGGCTCGCGCTGGCGACGGCGCTCAAGACCGCGCTGGTCGCGCATGGCCAGCTCGGCCTGCCGCCGCTGATCGAGGCGACGCTGGCGGGCATCGGCGCGCACGGCAATGATATCGACCGGCTCCGCACAGCGCTTGTCGCCGAGCCGCCGATCGAGACGGCCAAGGGCGGCTATATCGCGCCGCGCTACGACGCCGCGCTCGATGAACTTCGCGGCACGGGAGCCGACGGGCGCCGGCTGGTCGCGGCGCTGGAGAGCCGCCTGCGCGCCTCGACCGGGGTCGCGACGCTGCGCATCCGCCACAACAACGTGCTCGGCTACCACATCGAGGTCGCGGCCCGTGCCGCCGATCCGCTGATGCGCGCCGAGTCGGGCTTCACGCACCGGCAGACTCTGGCCGGCGTCGTGCGCTTCGGCTCGCCCGAACTCCACGACCTCGGCATCCGCATCTCGCAGGCCGGCGACCACGCGCTCGCGGCCGAGGCGGCGCACTTCGAGGAACTGCGCGAGGGGCTGCTGGCCCGCGCCAGCGTCATCAGCGGCACCGCGCAGGCACTGGCCCGGCTCGACGTCTGCTCCGGGCTCGCCGAAATCGCGGGCCGGGACGGCTGGGTCCGGCCAATTGTCGACGACAGCTGCGCTTTCCTGATCGAGGCGGGGCGGCACCCGGTGGTCGACGCCGCGACCCGCGCTGCCCGCCAGCCGTTCGTCGCCAACGACTGCGACCTGTCGGAGGACCGCCGCCTGTGGCTCGTCACCGGCCCCAACATGGCGGGCAAGTCGACCTTCCTGCGCCAGAACGCGCTGCTGGCCGTGCTCGCGCAGGCGGGAGCGTGGGTCCCCGCCCGGTCCGCGCACATCGGCATCGTCGACCGCCTATTCAGCCGGGTCGGGGCGTCCGACGACCTCGCCGCGGGGCGCTCGACCTTCATGGTCGAGATGGTCGAGACCGCCGCGATCCTGTCGCAGTCGACCCGCTCGTCGCTGGTCATCCTCGACGAGGTCGGGCGCGGCACCTCGACCTACGACGGCCTCGCGATCGCCTGGGCGGTGCTCGAGGCGGTGCACGACAAGCTCGGCTGCCGCTGCCTGTTCGCGACGCATTACCACGAGCTGACCCGCCTGTCGGAGCGCCTCAAGGGCCTCGCGCTGGCCACCGTCCGCGTCCGCGAGTGGCAGGGCGAACTGGTCTTCCTGCACGAGGTCGTGCCCGGCGCGGCGGACCGCAGCTACGGCCTTGCGGTGGCGCGGCTGGCGGGGCTGCCGGCGCCGGTGATCGCGCGGGCGAAGGAGGTGCTCGGGCGGCTCGAGGCGCAGCGGGACAAGACGGGTGGGCTGGCGGCGGCGCTGACGGACTTGCCGTTGTTCGCGGCTGCGCCGGCACCGCCGCCGCGGGACGGGCTGCGGGATGCGCTGGCGGGGGTGGCGCCCGACACGCTCAGCCCGCGGGCGGCGCTCGACCTGATCTACGAGCTGAAGCGGCTGGCGGGGGAGTGACCCTTTCCCTCTCCCGCAAGCGGGCGAGGGACGATCTTACTTGAATAGCGACCCCAGCACGCTCCGCAGCAGCGTGCTGCCGATATTCCCCGCGATCTGGCCGCCCGCCTTCCCGCCGAGCGAGCGCCCGAGGCTGCCCGCGACCTGCCGCCCGACCGACGACGCCGCCGAGCGCGCGACGCTCAGCGCGATCTTCTCGGCCATCGACTGCGGCTGGGGGCGGGCGTCGACTCGCGCCTGCACCGCCGCCGCCTTCGCCATGTCAGCATCGGCTTTCGCCTGCGCCTTGGCAGCAATCGCGGCGGCCTTCTCCTGGCTGGTCTTGGCCGCATCGGCGTCGGCCTGGGCCTGAGCCGCTGCCGACTTGGCGTTGAGGATTTCGTAGGCGCTCTCGCGGTCGATGACGGTCTCGTACTTGCCCGCGACGCCCGAGGTGTCGATCATCACCTTGCGCTCGACCGCCGTGATCGGCCCGACCCGCGAGCGGGGCGGCGCGATGAGGGTGCGCTCGACGATCGAAGGCGAGCCGTCGTCCTGGAGCAGCGAGACCAGCGCCTCGCCGACCTTCAACTGGGTGATCGCCTCGACGACGTTGACCTTCGGATTGGCGCGGAACGTGTCAGCGGCGGCGCGGATCGCCTTCTGGTCGTTGGCGGTGAAGGCGCGCAGGGCATGTTGGACGCGGTTCCCCAGCTGGCCGGCGACGGTTTCAGGAATGTCGATCGGGTTCTGGCTGATGAAATAGACCCCGCAGCCCTTTGAGCGGATCAGGCGGACGACCTGCTCGATCTTGTCGAGCAGCGGCTTTGGCGCCTCGTCGAACAGCAAATGTGCCTCGTCGAAGAAGAACACCAGCTTGGGTTTCGCCGGGTCACCGACCTCGGGCAGCGTCGTGAACAGCTCGCTGAGCAGCCACAGCAGGAAGGTGGCGTACAGGCGCGGCGACTGCATCAGCTTGTCGGCGGCGAGGATGTTGACCTGGCCGCGGCCCTGCTCGTCGACGACCATGAAGTCGTGGATGTCGAGCGCCGGCTCCCCGAAGAAGTGCGCCGCGCCCTGCGATTCGAGCTGGAGCAACTGGCGCTGGATGGTGCCGACGCTGGCCTTGGTGACGTTGCCGTACTTGGCCGCAAGCTCGCCCGCGTTGTCGGCGCACCACGACAGCAGCGACTGCAGGTCCTTGAGATCGAGGATCGCGAGGCCGTTCTCGTCGGCGTACTTGAACGCCACCGACAGCACGCCCTCCTGCGTGTCGTTGAGGCCCATCAGGCGCGATAGCAGCAGCGGCCCCATCTCGATGACCGTGGTGCGGACCGGGTGGCCCTGCTCGCCGAACAGGTCCCAGAACACCACCGGGTTGTCGGCGAAGCTGTAGTTCTCGATGCCGATCTCGGCGGCGCGCTTGATCGTCCAGTCGGCGGCGGCGTTGCCCATCATCGCCATGCCGGCGATGTCGCCCTTCACGTCCGCCAGGAACACCGGCACGCCCTCGCGGCTGAACCCCTCGGCCAGCGTCTGCAGGGTGACGGTCTTGCCGGTGCCGGTGGCGCCCGCGATCAGGCCGTGGCGGTTGGCGCGGCGCAGGACCAGCGCCTGCGGATGCTCCTCGCCTTTTCCGATGAAGATGCTGTCGGCCATGCGTCACTCCCCGCTTTCACGACTGCGTAGCGCGTTTGCCAGCGGGGTTGAAGCGGGCGCTACGTTCGCTACGCTAGCGCAACGACATCAGAGATATGAGCATGAAGACGGTTATTCTGGGCGCGATGCTGGCTGTGCTGACCGGGAGCGCTGCCAACGCCGCCTGCCCGGGCGAACTGGTTGCGATGCGCGTGTCGAAGCTCAAGCCGGGCGGCAGCATGGCGGGCTTTGCGGAAGCGGCGAAGGCCAACGCCAAGTGGTATATCGACCATGGGCTGAAGGCCGATCGTTTCATCACGGCGCCGGTCTACGAGCAGTCGGACGGCGAGGCGAAGGCGTCTGTGACGAAGGTGCTGACGATCCACGTATACGGCGGGACCGAGATGCCGAAGCACGACGCGGGTTGGGATGCGTTCGTCGCCAAGTACAAGGCGAACTCGTCGATCGAGAGCGAGACGCGGGCGTGTTTGCCGAAGGGGACGATCGCGGGGAAGTAGGGGGCGGATCTTCGCTCTCCCGCTTGCGGGAGAGGGCGAGAGACGGCGCGTCGGCGCCGGCCCGGGGAGAGGGTGTCTCACCGTAGAGGACTCACTCGCGGAGTGAGTTCGTCCATGCTCGATCGGCGAGCCAGCCAGCCCGGAAAGACACCCTCTCCCCGGGCCACGCTGACGCGCGTCTCTCGCCCTCTCCCGCAAGCGGGAGAGGGAAGAAAGCCTTACTTCGTGCCCGGCGGCTGCAGCTTGATGCCGATGAACCGCGCCGGCACCGCGCCGCGCTGGACCAGCATCAGGACGGTGTCCTTGCCGGCCTTGCGGGCTGCGTCGACCGCCGCAGCGGCCGCTGCCGGAGTGGGCGTCGGCATCTGGTTGATCTGCAGGATGACGTCGCCACGCTGCAGGCCCTCGGCGGCTGCATCGCTGTTCTGATTGATGCCGGCGATCGCCACGCCGACGACCGTCGGGGGCAGCTTGAGCTGCGCGCGGAGCGCCGGGGTCAGCGGGGTCAACGAGATGCCGAGGCTCGACCGCGTCGCATCCGACTGCGGGGTCGCGGGGGCGTCCTGGTCATCGTCGCCGTCGCTCGGGACCGCGCCCTGGATCGTCGCTTCCGACGGCCGCATCGCGATCTTGGCGTTGAGCGTCAGGCGCTTGCCGCCGCGGACTACCTCGATCGGTACCGTGCTCCCGACCGCCTGGTTGGCGACGATGAAGCTCAATGTGTTGTCGAAGGTCACGTCCTGGCCGGCGACCTTGGTGACGACGTCGCCCTGCTTGAGGCCAGCGCGCGCTGCCGGGCCGGTCGGCTCGACGAGGGCGACGATCTCGCCGCGATCCTTGGGCAGGCCGAGGCCGGCAGCGATGTCGGCGGTCAGCGGCTGGATGCTGACGCCGAGATAGCCGCGGGTGACGGTCTTGCCGCCCTTGAGTTGCTCGATGACCGGTGCCGCGCTCTCGGCGGGAATCGCGAAGCCGAGGCCAACGTTGCCGCCGGTCGGCGAGAAGATCGCGGTGTTGATGCCGATGACATTGCCGTCGAGGTCGAACAGCGGGCCGCCGGAGTTGCCTTGGTTGATCGACGCGTCGGTCTGGATGTAGCGGTCGTACTGGCCCGACCCGATGTTGCGGTGGAGCGCCGAGACGATGCCCGCGGTGACGGTGCCGCCGAGGCCGAACGGATTGCCGATGGCGATGACCCAGTCGCCGACGCGCGAAGCCTTGCTGTTGCCGAACTTGACGTAGGGCAGGTTGGTCGCCTCGATCTTGAGCAGGGCCAGGTCGGACAACGTGTCGCGGCCGATGACGCGAGCCTTGAACTCGCGGCGGTCGGCCAATGTTACGGTGATGGTGTCGACCGAGACCTTGGCGTCGCCGCCGCGCGGATCGCCACCCGAGATGACGTGGTTGTTGGTGACGATATAGCCTGACGGGTCGACGATGAAGCCCGAACCGAGCGAGGTTGCCTCGCGGGTGACGGGTTCGCCCTGGTCGCCCTGCTGCTGCTGCTGGAAGCGCTTGAACAGTTCCTCGAGCGGATTGCCGCTGTCGCCGCCGCCGCCGCCGCCACCACCGCCGGGTCCGAGATTGCGGCCCTTGCCGATCTCGACCTTCTGGGTGGTCGAAACGTTGACGACCGCGGGCGTCAGGCGCGCGGTCAGGTCGGCGAAGCTCATCGGCGCGCCGGGCCGCGGCGCGGTCGTCGGCGCCAGCGGCACCTCGTTCTGGGCCGGGGGGGCCACGGCGGGAGAGGTCGCGATCTGCGCGCCCGCCGGGCCGAACACGGCAATGGCCCCGCCCGCGATCAGCAGCGCGGGGACGATGGCGGCAGCGAATGTCTTGGGACTACGCACGGATTGGACGACCTTTCGGCAGAGTGAGTGGCGTTCAGCGAGTCGGTGCAGGCGCTCTTTGCGGGCTGCGCCTTAACGGTGCATTTATGCAACAGGAAGCGGAAAATCGTCGCGGCCAAGACCGCAGCGATCGCCGGTCGTTCAGCGGTCGCCCTTCCGGCCTTCGAATTCGCGCATGAACTCGTTGTTGGTCGACAGCACCATCGTCGAGCTGCTGTCCTTAAAGGTCTTCCGATAGGCCTCCATCGCCCGGTAGAAGGCGTAGAAGTCCGCGTCCTTGCCGAAGCTCGCGGCATAGACCTGCGCCGCGGTCGCATCCGCCGAAGCCCGGATCAGCTGCGCCTGCTTGTCGCCCTGGGCGCGGATATTGAGCGCCTCCTGCTCGCGCGCCGAACGCATACGGGAGTACGCGCTCTCGAGCGGCGCGCCGGTCGGCAGGTCGGCGCGCTTGATGCGGACATCAACGATCTCGGCGCCGTACTGGCGGGCCTGCTTGTTCACGCTCGACTGGATATCGTTCATCAGCTCGGTCCGCTCAGGGCTCAGCAAAGCCGCGAAAGGCTGCTTGCCGAGCTCGTTACGAAGCCTGGAGCCGAGAATCCTCGCGAGCGCTTCCGCGACCCGGTCCTCGCTGCCGACGGTCTGGATCATGCGCAGCGGGTCGATTATGCGGAATCGCGCAAAGGCATCGACGACGAGGCGCAGCTGGTCCGTCGACAGCACGGTCTGCTCGGGCATGTCGAGGTCGAGCACGCGCTTGTCGACGAAGCGCACCGTCTCGAAAAACGGCACCTTGGCAACGAGACCGGCATCGGTGTTGCCGAAGGTCGCCTTCGGATCATAGGCGTTGACGATGCGCACCGGGCGGTCGAGCCGGAGCACCACCGCCGCCTTGGTCTCGGGCACCGTGTACAGGCTGCTCATCAGCACGAACACGACGAGCAGACCGATGGCGGCCCAGAGCAGTGGATAGCGGGTCAGGGACATGGCTGGCCTTAGCGGCTGACGGCGGTGGTGTCGTCGATCGGCACCTGCCGCTTCTTGAGTTCGGGAAGGGGCAAATAGGTGTTGACGCTGCCCGGCTCGACAATGGTCTTGTCGACCTTGCCGAGCACACTCTCCATGGTCTCGAGGTACATGCGCTTGCGCGTCACCTCGGGGGCGAGCCGGTACTGCGCGTACACCGCCTCGAACTGCGCGGCCGCACCCTGGCTGACCGCGGCGAGCTGGGAGGCATAGCCGTTGGCGTTGTTGAGCGCCTGCTGGGCGTATTGCTGGGCAGCCGAGACACTCTTGAAGGCGTCGTCGACGGCGGCGGGCGGGTCGGCCTGCTTGATGTCGACGCCGCGCACCTCGATGCCGCCGCGATAGCTGTCGAGCAGGTCCTGCATGCGCTCACGGACCTGGTCGGCGATCTGGGCACGCTGGGGACCGATCGCGGCGTTCAGCGTGGTGTGACCGATCTCGGCCCGCATCGCGCTCTCGGCGACCTCGCGGATGGTGTCCTCGGGCTGCGCCAGCTCGAACAGGTACAGCTCAGGGTCGCGGATCTTCCAGCGCACCGCGTAGGCGATGTCGATGATGTTCTGGTCGCCGGTGAGCATCAAGTTTTCGGCAGTGCCTTCGCCGACGCCGATATCGACCGAGTGGATCTCCTCGACCTTGGGCTTGATGACGGTGTCGATCGGCGCGGGCAGCTTGAAGTGGAAGCCCGGTCCGGTGGTCTCGACGTAGCGACCGAAGCGCATGACGACGCCGCGCTCCTGCGGGTCGACGCGGTAGGTCGAGGTCAGGCCGACCCAGAGAAGCACGAGCACGCCGAGGCCGATGCCGATGGTGCGGTTGTTGATCTCGAAGTTACCGTGGCTGCCGCCGCCATTGCCGCCACCCGGCAGCGATTCGCGGAGCTTCGCCTGGCTGCGCTTGATGAAGGCGTCGAAGTCGGTGGTGCCGCGCCCGGTCGGGCGGTTGGGCCGTCGCGGCGGACCCTCGCCCCACGGGCTCTTCGGGGGCTTGCCGTCGCCGCCGCCCGAACCGCCGCTGCCGCCCGAACCACCGCTGCCGGAACCTCCGCCAGCACCGCCACCCCAGGGACCACCGCCCCCGCCGCTGCTGTCGTTATTATTCTGCCAGGGCATCAAGGTTCCTGCGGGCGTGGGGATCAGTCTTCGCTATATACGACGTGGGGCGCAATTTGCGAGATGCAGCCCAATTGAGCCAAAAGGACGCGCCATGACCAGCCGCGACGACCTCGCCGCCGCGCTCGCGGCCGTGACCGACCCATCCCGCAGCGACGATATCGTCGCGTCGGGACGCGCCTCGGGCCTGACATTCGCCGACGGCACGGCGGGCCTCGTGCTCGCCGTCGACGGCCTCGACCGCGCCGCCGCTGAACGTCTGCGCGCTGCCGTCGAGGTTGCCGCGCGCGGCGTCCCAGGTGTCACCGCGACACGCATCATCCTCACCGCCGACCGCGGTGCGGTGCCCGATGGTCCGGCGGTCGCCCAGGACAGCGCCGTGCCCGGCATCCGGCGGCTGCTCGCAGTCGCCAGCGGCAAGGGCGGGGTCGGCAAGTCGACGATCGCCGCCAACGTCGCGGTGGCTCTGGCCAAGCGCGGCCTCGCGGTCGGGCTGCTCGATGCCGACATCTACGGGCCGTCGGTGCCGACGTTGCTGGGGCTGCCGGGCCGCGCCCAGATCGAGGACAAGAAGCTGCTGCCGATGGTCGCGCACGGCATCAAGGCGCTGTCGATCGGCATGATGATGGCGCAGGACAAGGCGGTGATCTGGCGCGGGCCGATGGCGGCGTCGGCGATGATGCAGATGGTCGAGAGCGCCAACTGGGGGGCGCTCGACGTGCTGGTCATCGACCTGCCGCCCGGCACCGGCGACATCCAGCTGACCATGTCGCAGAAGCTCAAGCCCAGCGGCGCGCTGATCGTCTCGACCCCGCAGGACCTCGCGCTGATCGACGCGCGCCGGGCCATCGCGATGTTCGTCGAGGTCGGGGTGCCGGTGATCGGGCTGGTCGAGAACATGTCGACCTTCGTCTGCCCGCACTGCGGCGAGCGCAGCGACATCTTCGGCCACGGCGGCGCGGAGGCGCTCGGCGAGGGTGTCGGCGTGCCGTTCCTGGGGGCGGTGCCCCTGACGATGGCGCTGCGGCTGGCCTCGGACGCTGGGGAGCCGGGCGCGGCACCGGAGTTCGCGGGCATCGCGGAACGGGTGGCGGCGGGGCTGGGTTTGTAGCGTATTCCGAGTTGTCATTCCGGCGAAGGCCGGAACCCAGTTGCGTCCAAGGCTCCGAATTCAGAGTTTGTAATGCAACTGGGTTCCGGCCTTCGCCGGAATGACAAAACGAAGCCAAGGACCACGCCATGCCGCTGACCACCGACGACGAACTCCGCGACCTGCTGACCTCGGCGCGCACCATCGCGGTCGTCGGCGCATCCGACGATCCCGCCAAGGCGAGCTACGAGGTGATGGGCGCGCTGCAGGCGCACGGCTACCGCGCCATCCCGGTCAACCCGCGGATCACCGGCGAGCACGTCCACGGCGAGTTCGTCTGGCGCGAGCTGGCGCAGATCGGCGACCCCATCGACATCGTCGACATCTTCCGCCGCTCGGAGGACGTCGGCCCGATCGTCGACGACGCCATAGCCGTCGGAGCGAAAGCCGTGTGGATGCAGCTCGGCATCGAGAACGCCGAGGCCGCCGCCAAGGCCGAGGCGGCGGGCCTGAAGGTGGTGATGAACCGCTGCCCGAAGATCGAGTTGCGGCGCCTCGGCGTCGCCAAGGTCGTGCCCGACGAAAGCTGACACGGGCGTGGGTAACACACTGGTACCGGAACGAGATCGCCGCTAACGTCCTGCGACCTCCGGAGACGCCGATGCATCGCGCCCTGATTGCCGCCCTCGCGTTGACCTTGGCGACTGCGGCCACCGCCGAGGTCAGGCCCTATCCGGCGAAGTTCCGGATCAGCGAGATCGCCACCAACGGCACGACGCTCCATGTCCGCGTCGGCGGCAGCGGCCCGGCGGTAGTGCTGCTTCACGGCTACGGCGAGACCGGCGACATGTGGACCCCGCTCGCGGTCGAGCTGATGCGCGACCACACTGTCATTGTCCCCGATTTGCGCGGCATGGGGCTGTCGGACCATCCGGCAGGTGGCTACGACAAGGCGACGCAGGGCCGCGACATCGCCGGGCTGCTCGACGTGTTGAAGGTCCGCAGCGCCGACGTCGTCGCCCACGATATCGGCAACATGGTCGCCTATGCCTTCGCCGCGCAATTTCGCGACCGGGTGACGAAACTGGTGCTGATCGACGCGCCGCTGCCCGGCGTCGGGCCGTGGGAGGAGATCATCAAGAACCCGCTGCTCTGGCATTTCCGCTTCGGTGGCCCCGACATGGAGCGGCTGGTGGCGGGGCGCGAGCGGATCTACCTCGACCGCTTCTGGAACGACTTTTCCTCCGACCCGAAGAAGTTCGACGAAGCTTCGCGGGCTCACTACGCGGCGTTGTATGCGCTACCCGGCGCGATGCACTCGGGGTTCGCGCAGTTCGCGGCGTTCGACAAGGACGCGGTCGACAACAAGGCGTTCGTCGCGGCGGGCAAGCTGACCATCCCGGTGCTTGCGGTCGGCGGCGAGAAATCGTTCGGCCGGACGATGCAGGCCGTCACCGAATTCGCCGCCAGCGACGTGCGGGGTGCCGTCATCCCGGCGTCCGGCCACTGGATCATGGAGGAGAACCCCGCCGCCACGGTCGCCACGGTGCGCGCGTTCCTCGACGGCAAGATCTAGCCGAGGAAGTCGACGACCAGCCAGATATTCGCGGCCGCGATGACCGCGAACAGCACCCACGCCAGCGCCCGCAGCCACACCGGACTTGCGAACTGCCCCATGATCGAGCGGTCGCCGGTGAAGCGCACCAGCGGATAGATCGCGAACGGCAGCTGCGCCGACAGCACGACCTGGGTCAGCACCAGCAGCTTCCCGACCGCGTGATCGCCGAACCACAGCACCCCCGTCAGCGCCGGGACCAAGGCCAGCCCGCGGGTGATCAGGCGGCGCTGCCAGCACGGGATGCGCAGGTCGAGGAAGCCCTCGAGGATGATCTGGCCGGCGATGGTGCCGGTGAAGGTCGCGCTCTGGCCGCTGGCGAAGAGCGCGACCGCGAACAGCGGCGCGGCGATGGCGGCCCCGGTCAGCGGTGTCAGCAGCCGCCACGCATCCTCGATATCGGCGACATTGGTGTTGCCGCTGCCGTGGAACGTGGCACCGGCCAGGATCAGGATCGCCGCGTTGACCAGGCTGGCAAGCAGCAGCGACACGACGATGTCCGCGGTCGAGAAGCGGATCGCCTCGCGCCGCGCCGGCACCGTCGGGGCGACCACCCGGGTCTGCACGATCGACGAGTGCAAGTACAGATTGTGCGGCATCACCGTCGCGCCGAGGATGCCGATGGCGAGGTACAACGCGTGCGGGTCGGCAAGCTTGGCCGGGTCAGGGATAAACCCGGGCAGGATCGCCGTCAGGCTCGGCTGGACGATCGCCAGCTGGATGGCGAAGCACGCCGCGATCGTCGCGACCAGCGCCAGCACGATCGCCTCGACGCTGCGGAATCCCCGACCCGCGAGGCCGAGCACCAGCACCGTGTCGAACGCGGTCAGGCAGACGCCGAGCCACAGCGGCAGGCCGAACAGCAACTTGATCGCCAGCGCGCTGCCGAGCACCTCGGCCACGTCGCAGGCGATGATCGAGATTTCGGCGAGCACCCACAGGAAGCGCGCGACGGCGGGCGAATAGCGGTCCCGTGCGATCTGCGCGAGGTCGCGGCCCGAGGCGATGCCGAGCCGGGCGGCCAGCGTCTGCAGCACGATCGCCGCCAGGCTCGACGCGACGACGACGAACAGCAGGGCATAGCCGTAGCGCGACCCGGCCTCGATGTCGGTCGCCCAGTTGCCGGGGTCCATGTAGCCGACCGAGACGAGCAGCCCCGGACCGGCAAAGCGGAAGAACTTCTGCAGCAGCGACAGCCCGACCGGCACGGCGACCGTGCCGACTACCTCGGGCGGGCAGAAGGGTGCGGTGGCGGTCGTCGGCAGACGCATCGGTGACGGCCCTTCCCTGTATTGCCCCACGTCCGGAAGCGGACGCATTTCGCTAACGCCGCCGCGCCGCTCCGAGTGCCTTGAGCGCGTAGTCAAGCCGCTCGCGGACCTCACCCTGCAGTTCAGGGCTCGACGCGGCGGCGACGCCGTGGATGACCGGGTCGGGCTGGTTGAACGCCAGGGGCCGCCCGGCGCGGTCGGTGACGGTGCCGCCGGCCTCGGTGCAGATCAGCGCGGCGGCGGCGAGGTCCCATTCGTTGACAGTGCGGCCCTCCAGCCACGCATCTGCCTCGGCGCTGGCGATCTTGGCGAGGCGGAGCGCCAGGCTGTTCGGCTTCTCGACGACGCTGCCCGGCCACGGCGACGGCCAGAACGCCGCAGTGAGATTGGGCGGGTCCATCGGCAGGCGAACGTTCTCCAGCGTCGCCAGCCCGCTGGTCCGCAGCCGGACCCCGTTGCACTGCGCGCCGCGCCCCTTGGTGGCGACGAACAACTGCCCGCGCGCCGGGGCCGCCAGCGCCGCGAGCACCGGCTGGCCATGCTCGACCAGCGCCACCGAGACGCACCAGCCGGTGCGGCCGCGGACGAAGTCGCGGGTCCCGTCGATCGGATCGACTACCCAGACGCGCTCGCAGGCCAGCCGGTCGGGTGCGTCGGCGGTCTCCTCCGACAGCCAGCCGTAGCCAGGGCGGGCGCCGAGCAGGCGGTCCTTCAGATAGTCGTCGCAGGCAATGTCGGCGGCGCTGACCGGGTTGCCCGGCGACTTGTCCCAGACCTCGACCTTGTCGTGGAAGCTGGCCATCGCGAGTTCGCTCGCCGCACGGACGCAGCGCACGAGCAGGGCGAGATCGTCTCCCCCGCCTTGCTCGAGGACGTCAGGCACCGGCGAGCGTCATGCCCTCGATGCGGATCGTGGGCACATTGGTGGCGTGGCGGAAATCGAGATCGTTCGCGACCGTCAGGTTGAGGAACATGTCCTTGAGATTGCCCGCGATCGTCACCTCGGCGACGGGCACGGTCAGCTCGCCGTCCTCGATCAGGAAGCCCGACGCACCCCGGCTGTAGTCGCCGGTCAGGCCGTTGGCGCCCATACCGATCAGCTCGGTGACGTAAATGCCGCGCTTGATGCCGGCCATCAGTTCGGTTGGCGTCTGCGTGCCCGCCGCCATGTGCAGGTTGGCCGGACCCGCGCCCGGAGGCCCGCTGGTGCCGCGTACTGCGTGCCCGGTCGGGGCGAGGCCAAGCTGCCGCGCCGCGCTCGAATCGAGCAGCCACTGGGTCAGCACGCCGTCGCGGATGATCGGGGTCGGGGTCGTCGCCAGCCCCTCGCCGTCGAACGGGCGCGAGCGCAGGCCACGGATACGGTGCGGATCGTCCATGATCTCGATGCCGGGCGCGAACACCTGCTTGCCGAGGCTGTCGAGCAGGAAGCTCGACTTGCGGGTGATTGCGCCGCCGGTGATCGCGCCGACGAGGTGCCCGAGCAGGCTGGTCCCGACGCGCGGATCGAGGACGATGGTCAGCGCCTGGGTCTCGAGCTTGCGCGGGTTGAGGCGCTTGATCGCCCGGTGGCCGGCGCGGAGCCCGATCGCCTCGGCACCTTCCAGGTCGGCAAGATAGCGCGCGGTGTGGTAGCCATAGTCGCGCTGCATGCCTTCGCCGACACCGGCGATGACGCTGGCGGACAGGCCGTAGCTGGTGCCGCGGTAGCCACCTGCGAAACCGGTCGATGTGACGAGGGCGGTCACGGCGCGGCCGGCGCTGGCCCCGCCGCCTTCGGAATTGGTGACGCCCTCGACGCTGCGCGCACTGTCCTCGGCGGCGAGCGCTGCGGCCTTGAGGCTCTCCGCGGAGGGGTCACCGCCGTCGTCGAGGTCGAGGTTGGGAACGCCCGACCGCATCAGGCGCTCAGGCGGGGCGAGGCCGGCCCACTGGTCGGGGCTCGCCTCGCGCGCCATCGCCAGCGCCCGCTCGACGACGAGGCTGAGGCCGTTCGGCGACAGGTCCGAGGTCGACACGCTGGCCGCGCGGTCGCCGACGAAAACCCGCAGGCCAACCTCCTCGCCCTCGCTGCGCCCGATATCCTCGAGCGCGCCCAGGCGCACGCTGACCGAGGTCGAGGCATCCCCGACATAGACCGCGTCGGCGGCAGTGGCCCCACCCTTGCGCGCCTCGCCGAGGGCATGGGTGAGGCGTTCGAGCGCGGCATCTACGGTGAGCATGAAGCGGATGTAGGGCGTTTGGCGGGCGGCGTCATCCCCGGGGTGTGTCGGGATGGCCGCTGCGCCCGGTTGCGGACATTTGCGCATCCGGGCAGGAGACGGCGATGGAAGTCCTCATTATCTTCGAGACCGCTTATTCTGCTAGCCCCTCAGATGCGGTCTGGATTGTTGACACTGACCATAATCGCGCATGGTTCGAAGCGTGCGCGTCGAGTATCGGCCAGAACAGTGCCGTCTTTAATCTGGGCTCCGACCCTGTCGATATGCTTTGGACCGTGTTTGAGCATCATCCGGCTTGGACGTCGATAGTGGTAACGGGCGTTAAACTAACGCCCGAGATAGCGTCGGGCGTGGCTTCCAAAGCGGTGATAAAGGCGGAAGGAATGGACGGTTTCAGTCTCATACGAGCTGACTGAACGTCTGCTTATCGCACGTCGAAGATGTTCAAGCGTGGCCTACGACAGCCCGACCACCGCGAGCGCCGCAAACACCAGGAGTCCGGCAGCTCGGTTCGAGCGAAACAACCGCAGCGCGTTGGCCGACGAGCGGTCGCCAAGTGCGCTGACCTGCCACGCCAGATGCGCCGCCGCCGGCACTAGCGCCAGCAGAGCGACCGGCCCCGGATAGACGCTCCACACCGCGACCCCGAGCAACGCGGCCGTCGCCGTGTAAAACGCCGCGACTCCCGCCCGCGCGCCGTCGCCCAGCGCCCGCGCGCTCGACTTGATGCCGGCAAGCGCGTCGTCCTCGATGTCCTGCACCGCGTAGATGGTGTCGTAGCCGAGCGTCCACGCGATGCCCGCCGCGTACAGCGCCGCGAGGCCCCACGACGGATCGGCGAAGGCGATCCAGGCGACCAGCGCGCCCCAGTTGAAGGTCAGCCCGAGCCACGCCTGCGGCCACCAGGTGATGCGCTTCATGAACGGATAGGCGGCGACCAGCGCCAGCGAGCCGAGCGCGATAATTTGCGCCTGCCACCGCAGCTGGAGCAGCACCACCAGCCCGACCAGCGCCAGCGCGACCAGCCACGCCCATGCCGCCTTCAGCCGGACGCGCCCGCTTGCCAGCGGCCGGTCGCGGGTGCGAGCGACGCGGGCATCGAGGTCGCGGTCGACGATGTCGTTGTAGACGCACCCCGCGCCGCGCATCGCGATGCTGCCCGCGAGGAACCACAACAGCAGCGGCCAATGCTCGCGCAGGCCTCCCGCCAGCGCCAGCCCCCAGGCGCACGGCCAGAACAGCAGCCAGCTGCCGATGGGGCGGTCGAAGCGCGCGAGGCGGGCGTAGTCGCGCAGGCCGAGCGGGAGCCGGTCGACCCAGCTGGCGGGGACGCTCTCCGCGTCGGGGGTGGCGATGCTCGACATGCGGCTCACCCTTTACCGGCGTCATGCTGGCGAACGCCAGCACCTACCGTGCCGCGCAGCCCGGGCCGCGGTGCTCGCACGGCGATGGGTGCTGGCGTTCGCCAGCATGACGGGGCTAGGTGGGGCGAACATTCGTGAGGACGGTGGACGTTGAGCAGCGACGAACGCCTCCCCGCCAGCACGCCGCGGCTGTTCGTCGATCAGCCGCTCGGCCTCGGCGCGGCGATTGTGCTGCCGACCCCCGCCAGCCATTTCCTCGCCACGGTCATGCGACTGAACCCCGGCGACGCGGTGCGGCTGTTTGATGACCGCACCGGAGAGTGGCTCGGGCGGGTCGACGGCGGTACGCGCAAGGCGCTCGGGATTCGCATCGAGGCACAGCTCGGGGTCCGCGAGACCGTACCCGACCTGTGGCTGTGCGCCGCGCCCCTAAAGCGCGGTCGCATCGACTGGGTGGCGGAGAAGGCCTGCGAGCTCGGCGTCGCGCGGCTGGTGCCGGTGCTGACGGCGCGGACCGTGGTCGACAAGCTCAACCTCGACCGGCTGCGCGCGCACATGATCGAGGCGGCGGAGCAATGCGGACGGACGGCGCTGCCCGAAATGTCGGAGACGTTGACACTGGCGGCGCTGCTCCGGGACTGGCCGGCGGATCGCACGTTGATCTTCGCCGACGAAACCGGCGGCGCGCCGTTTACCGAAGCCGCGCGGCCAGGCCCCACCGCGATCCTGATCGGACCCGAAGGCGGCTTCACGCCTGCCGAGCGCGACGCCGTTCGCGCTGTCCAGGGTTCGATCGGGGTTTCGCTCGGGCCCCGCATCCTGCGCGCCGACACGGCTGCGGCGGTCTCCGTCGGATTGTGGCAAGCGCTTGCAGGCGACTGGAACTAGCGCCTCGCCCGCGACGATCGTCGGTTCGACGCGGCCGGAACCGCGCCCGTCGCTTCAGGCGGTTTTGGCGATGTCGGCTTAGGCCGGGTGGTCGGCGTAGTCCTCGGCACCGAAGGTGTTGCGCTACGTCGATGCTCCGGCGGGTACGCGCCGCGCGATCGGCTCGACGGTCAACCCGCTATGGCGCCAGGTGTTTCGACCGGAGTGCTTGGCCTCGTAGAGTGCGAGATCGGCGGACTTGTAGAGACTGTCCTGACGGTCGCCATTATCGGGGAACAGCGCAACGCCGACGCTCAGGCTCGACCGGATCGAGATGCCGTTGAAGTCGACGGCGGGGCCGCAGCTGCTGGCGATGCGCTCGCAGACCGCGGCGATCGCGGCCGCATCGTCGGCTCCGGACAGCAGGATGGCAAACTCGTCGCCGCCCAGGCGCGCGACATTGTCCTCGGCGCGGATGGCGTTGCGCAACCGTGCCCCGACCGCGATCAGCAACGCGTCGCCGGCGTCGTGGCCGAGCGTGTCGTTGATCTGCTTGAACTGGTCGAGGTCGAGCAGCAGCAGCGCGAAGCGCGTGCCGCGCCGCTCGGACAGCGCGATCAACTTGCGCAGGTTGTCGCTGAACTGCCGCCGGTTGGCGAGCGACGTCAGCGCATCGAAATAGGCGAAGCGCTCAAGCTCGTCCTGCAATGCCTGCAACGTTCTTGCGGCCCCGCGGTGCGCATGGACACTCGCGCAGGCGTAGCCGATCGACAAGATCGTCGCGAGCGAGAAGGACATCAGCTCGATGTCGGTAAGTGGCTCGCCAAGCCACGGCAGAAGCAGCAGCACGAGCGCCGACGGTCCGCCGGTTGCGACAAGCACCGCGATCGATCGATAGGCGAACGCCTGCGCGTGGATGAGCGAGCTCGCGATGATAACGATTGCGGCCGCGCTCAACCCAGGGGTCCCGACAAACCAGAACGCCAGCGGAATACTCGCCCAGATGCTTGCGATGGTGCAACACCCCGCCACGTACAGAGCGCGCGCGCCAAGCGTTCCCGGCTCCCCCTTTCGGAACCGGAGCCGCAGCAACAGGTAAATGAAAAGCTCGCCGAGGATTGCGAGGCCGATCCAGGCAAGGCCAAAGCGGATGCCGAGGTTGGCGGCGACGATCGCCGCCATCAGCACCGCCGCGATGAACTGCGCGACGAGCGTCTTTTCGCCGTCGTGCGCGGCAACGTCCACCCCGGCATCGAACACGCGAGCCGCCGTGCGGCGGACGCGCGATGCGAGGCTGGAAACCGCCACTTTGCGGAGGTCGTCGATGCCGGGTCGGGTGGTGGTCAGCCGGTCGCCGCGGCGCGGTGGCCGGTCCGGGCGCGGCGGATCCGGGCTCCCGCGAGGCCAAAGCCCAGCAGCAGCAGCATCCACGTTCGCGGCTCGGGGATGCCGACCGGCGGGATCAAGCCGAAATACTCGCGCCACGCCGCCGCGGTCAAAGGCTTCGAGCCATTCATGAAGTTCCAGTTTCCGTCCGAAAGGTTGGTGTCCCAGATATTGACGTTGCGCACCGTGACGCCACGAGCTTCGGCATCGGCGAGTATCTGCGCCAGAATCTTGGGGAACTCGGGGTCATCGGCGAGCCCGACCGATGTCCCTGAGGGGCCAACCCCGGTCTCGTCGATGGCGATCGGCTTGTCATGGAGCTCCGCCAGCGTGATCGCTTGCGCCAGCGACCAGCCTTTGCTGGTGAGCGTCGGCGTCGGCAGATATTGGGTGGCGTTCGGATACAGGAAATAGTGGGCCCGGTTTTCCGGCACCGCGGCCCATTCGGTGACGTTGGCCATCTGGACGTGGTTCGCGGTCCGCCAGTCGGTCAGGTCGAGCGGGTACATGGTGCTGTATTCATCGACGCCGATGACGTCGACATAGGCGTCGCCCGGGTACAGCGTGGTCACCGGGTAGTTTGTGTAGTTGATCGCGGTCGGGTTCCAGTGGACGACCGCATCGATGCCGCGTGCGTCGCCCTCGCTGTGGAGGAGGTCGGCGATGTGCTGGAAGGCCTGGACGAACAGCTGGTTCGCGGCCGGGTCCTTGGAGTTGTTCGGCGACCAGATCTGGAAGGTACCGTTCATCTCGTAGCCGGGACGGAAGTCGACCGTCTTGTAGCCGCCGTCGGCCCAGGCATCGACGATGCCCTTGTAGGCGCTGTCGTAGGTACCGGCGATGGTGGCGCGGTAGAAATCGGCAACCTTGGTGGTGCCTTGGCCGCTCCATGACATCGGGACGCCAACATCGGGCGTGATTCCGGACGATGCGGCAAGATAGTCGGCACCACTCAGCGTCGCCGATACCGCGCCAAAGCGCGCCGACGATGCCCAAGTGCTCGGGGCGAAGCGATAGTCGGTGAAGGTGTTGAAGTACTTCGGCTTTTCACCAAGAATGGCGTTGTGCGCGTCGTACGATGCCTTGAAGCTGGCCATTGCTGCTGGGCTCGAGGCGTCGGCGTTGCCGACATAGACCCCGAGCGGAAAAGGCGTGGCGGCAAGGGTCGCTGTCGCCGTCAGACCGCTTGCGACCAACAGGGCCGCGGTACGCAAAATCATGCGGGTTGCACAGTCTGGGGCAGCTTTCCCCGACGGTTTCCGGTTGCTCGTCCTACCCATGGGGACAAAGCCCATTCGTTGCGTTGGCGTACTCAGGTCGATGATCGGTCTGCATGCCATGCTCCGGTTGATCATCGCCGACGTGCCAAAAGGTGCCCGCGACCATGAGCGTGCAGGCTAGGGCAGCGGGCTTAGCATCCGGTGAAGAGCAACCGACGCACAGTCCGTATAGTGTCGACGCCAGGTGTGTCGTGCCACGGGTCGACGCAATGTTAACAAATTCGTGTTTATTACCAGCGCCGAAAGGCGACTTATACCAATGAATATAGATAAGTGGCTTGGTTTATCGACCGAACCCGCAATCATGATTGCCCAATACGGCGAGCTCAAGCGCCAGATTCCGTGGATGTATTCGCTTCTTATAGTCAATGCATTAGCAGTAGCATACACCCATTATTTGTACGCACCAAACTGGCTCGTCATTTATATTCCCGTCCTGCTAATAATCGCTTCGACATGGCGGATATTACACTGGATGCTATCTCGTGATGCTGCGATCGTCGATGCTGCACGGGCGCGATTTCAGATCCGCAACGCGACACTCGTGTCGATCCCGCTTAGTATCGCATTCGTCGGTTGGGCACTTTTCATCGACCAATATGGTGGACAGATCGAACACGGGCACGTCGCCATATTCATCGCAGTAACAATGATCGGCTGCATAACCTGTCTTGTCCATCTTCCGCAGGCAGCACTGCTCGTAATGGCGTTCGTTACGTCTCCGTATGTGGCCTATTCTTTCATTCAGGGAAATCGCGTTTTTATCGCGATTGCAATCAATATCGCTCTGGTGACCGGAGTCGTAGTTAAGATTTTGCTAGACAACTTTTCCGCTTTCGTCAGGCTTGTTCGAGTTCAAGAAACTTTGGCAATCGAACAACGTGAAGCGCAACGACTGAGCAAGGAAAATGCGCTCCTGGCGATGACCGATTCCCTAACCGGACTCCCCAATCGGCGCTATTTCTTCCAGCGCCTCGAGGAGCTTCTGTGCACAGGTCGAGTCAGCAAAGAGCGATTTGTGGTCGGCGTTTTCGATCTGGACAGATTCAAGGCTGTGAACGATTCGTACGGCCATTTATTTGGCGATAGACTGCTCAGCGCGGTGGGCGAACGGTTTGCGGGTCGTGCCGGCGAGACGCTCGTCATCGCCCGGCTGGGAGGCGACGAATTCGGCATCCTGATTACCGATGATGTCGATCGCGCGCGCGAGATCGGCCAGGACTTGTGCGACGTCCTCGCCTGCCCCTTCGAGATCGACGGCAACCGGGTGTCGGTCGGCTGTTCGGGAGGTCTCGCGATGTTTCCAGAGGCAGGCTCCTCGGCGCACGAGCTGTTCGACCGGTCGGACTACACACTCTATCACGTCAAATCGGTTCGGCGTGGCAGCTGTGCCCTGTTTTCACTCGAGCATGAGACGCTGATCAGATCCGAGCGATCGATCGAAGCGGCCCTGCAGGGTGCAAACCTCGAAGCCGAGCTGCACGTCCAGTTCCAGCCCATAATATGCGCCGAGACGATGACCGTCCTGGGTGTCGAGGCCCTCGGGCGGTGGACCAGCCCGCGCGTCGGCGTGGTGCCGCCGGAGCAGTTCATCACCACTGCGGAGCGGCTGGGCATCATCCACGCGATTACCCTGAAGCTGTTTCAGAAAGCACTCCACAGCTTGGCATTCATGCCGCAGGCGATCGGGCTCTCGTTCAATCTGTCGGCGCAGGACATCATATCGCCCGACACCGTCTGCCGCCTCATCGATGAAATCACCGATGCTGGTATCGATCCCAAGCGGGTGACATTCGAACTGACCGAGACTGCACTGATGCGAGACTTCACAGCGGCGGTTTCGGGTATCAAGCGACTGAGGAGCCTCGGCAGCCGGATCGCCCTCGACGACTTTGGCGCGGGGTACTCGAGCCTCGGCTACCTGCACCGACTGCCGCTCGACCGGGTCAAGGTCGATCGCAGTTTCGTCTCGGACATAAGCAAACCCTCGGGCCGGAATATCGTCAACGCGATCCTCGGGCTCTGCCAGACGCTTGGCCTCGACTGCATCATCGAGGGCGTGGAAACCGAGCAGCAGCTCCAGCAGCTTCGCAGCCTGGGCTACCGCATTGCGCAGGGCTATTATTTCGCGCGGCCGATGCCGCTGGAGGCTTTTCTGGCGTGGTTGGAGAGCGGATGGTCAGCGGAGCTTCGGTTGCCATCCGAAAACCCCAAGCGTCTCAAGTCCGTCGCGTGAAACGCATGGTCGGATCTGCGGAGGCGGGAGCAAGGCGTCGCTGCGGCAGAGCTATGGTCGAGGTGCACTGTCCGGATCGGCGGCGGTTGCCAGGCGGCTCAAGTGGGCGAGGTCGTCGTGACGCGACCCGATGCCCTCGACAGGTGCCGCAGCGCGCTGATCGCGAAGCAACGCCAGGGACGCCATCAAGACGTCGAGGGGCGGACCGCTGGCGGTGAGCTGCGTCCGCTGATCCGGCCGGAGTTCTCCCGACGGTCCCAGGATAAACTTGGTCACGAGCTGGTCGTGATGCTGGATCGCCGTCTCGCGGTAGATTGCGACGACATCCAGGAACAGCGCCGCGTTGCGCCGCCACGCCGGGCCGCCATTCGCGGCCGAAGCCAGCAGGCCGTCGAGCAGGCTCGGCTGGGGGATGCAGTCGCGCAGCCGGGCCTGGTCCTCGGGGCGCATGAACGGCATCTTGTCGACGAGCAACTGCGCGTAGTTCGGGTCGGTGGCGCTGCACAGGCCGAGCAGCAGGTCGACCTCGTTGATGCCCGAGAAGTCACCGGCGTTCGCGCCCCGGAACTCGTGCCGCCCGACGCGGTACGGCTTGTAGTACGGCCGCACGCTGTAAAAGAAACGGTCGGTATCGAGGCCCCCGAACAGGCGCGCGTTGATCGTCCGCATGCCCGCCAGCGCCGCTGCCGCCGCTTCGAGCTGGACGTCGGCGACCGGGCTGGTGATGCCCAGCGCGAGAATCCGGTGCAGGGCATCGGCGGCGCGCTGGACGCACAGGATGGCGCGCGCATTCTCGTCGATGAACAGGAACTCGTCAGGAAGGGTCGTGAAGCTTTTGCGGACGCCCGCGACAGCCCGGTTATGGGTCGCGAGATGGGCGGTGGCGAAGCGCGGTGCCATGCCGATCGACGCACCCGCCAGCAGCGCCAGCGACGACGCCTCGCGGAACGGCGAGCGATCTTCGCGCGCGGGATTGGTCAGCTCGTGCCGCCGCAGTGCGCCCATGTAGAGCCCGACGTTGCCAAGCACCTCGAACGCGCTTTCGAAGCCGGCACCGGTGTTTCCCTCGCGCCAGAGCGCGACGACATGGGCGTGGCCCTCGTCACGGATCGCCGCCTTGATGTCGTCGCCGACGCCGTCCACCGCGGCGCGGTCGTCTTGCGCGAAATAGAGCGCCTCGAGCGCAGTGTTCATCGCGACGAAATTGCCGCGGATCCAGTCGTCGAAGGCGTCGGTCGCCTGGCTCATGTCGCGACCGTCAAAGCGCGAGCCCGCGGTTGGCTTCGATCGCGGCGAAGACCCGGTCGACGTCGGCGTCCTGGTTGTAGAAGTGCGGGGACAGTCGGAGATTGCCGTCGCGCGACGAGGTGACGATGCCGGCGTTATGCAGCGCCGTCACCAGCGCCGGGGCATCGTGGCAGCGTAGCGCGACCATCGCGCCGCGCCGCACGGGGTCGTCCGGCGTCGCCATCGGGATGTGCAGGCGGCGGGCATGCTCGACGATGCGCGCGGTCAGGCCGGCGATACGCGCACCGATTGCTTCGAGCCCGATTTCGGCGATGATCTTCAGACCGGCACGCGCCGCATAGATGTTCGGGACCGGCGGCGTGCCACCCTCGAACCGGCGCGCGCTGTGCGCCGGATGATGCGCAGTGTGGTCCATCGCACCGATGTCCTCCTGCGCAAACCACCCGGTGCTCGTCGGCTGGATCGCCGCCGTCGTGGCGGCGCGAGCGTACAGGAAGGCGACGCCCGCCGTCCCGAGCAGGTACTTCAACGTCCCCCCGACGTAGAAATCGCAGTCGAGCGCGCGGACGTCGATCGGCATCGTGCCCACCGCCTGGAATCCGTCGATCAGCACCAGCGCCCCCCTGGCCTTGGCCAGCCGGGCCACTGCTGCGACGTCGATCCTCTCGCCGTTGCGGTAGCAGACGTGGGTGACGGCGACGATCCTGGTGCGCTCGTCGATGACCGACTCGAGGCGCTCGAGCAGCGTCGCGTTGCTGTCGGCAGCGACGCGTTCGACAGTCGCACCGCGCGCGGCTTGCGCGTACCAGATCTGCGCGTTGGTCGGGAATTCGAGGTCGGTGATCACGACCTTGTCGCGTCCTTCGTCGAAGCGCATCGCAGTGGCGACGGAGTTGATGCCCGCCGATGCCGAGCCGGTGACGGCGATCTCGCTCGGATCGGCACCGAGCAGGGCTGCGAAGTCGCCACGAAGGCCTTCATAGCGCCCGATCCAGGCGTCCCAGTGGCTGCCGTGGGCGTGGCGGTCGGCGAGATATTCGTGAAACGCCGCCTCGACGCTGTCCGAAAGCAGGCCGTAGGAGCAGCTGTTCATGAAGAGCTGGGTGTCGAGCAGCCGGAAGCGAGCCCGCAGGCGCGACCAATCGGCGCCGCTCGAAGTTTCGCTGTCCGCCATCGTCACGCTTCTCCGAAAAAACCACCGATCACAGCCGCTTCGACCGAGGGAGATATTGAAGCCCAAGCCATAGGCGGCAGCCTTCGAAGGGTATAGCGGCAAAACCGCCCTGGCGAGATGCTTTAGGGTGAAAATAGTTTCGCCCGGCCGGGACGTGGGCTACGGATGTCGTCGATATCGCGGAATGGTGAGATGGACATGGACGAACCTGTCGTTGCCGGAACCAAGCCCTGCCTGGTCGCACTCGTCGAAGGCCAGCGGTACCTGTGGTGCACCTGCGGGTTGAGCAAAGAGCAGCCCTTCTGCGACAATTCGCACGTCGGGACGAAGTTCAAGCCGCTGATGTTCAAGGCGCAGGAGACCGACGAGGAATTGCTCTGCGCCTGCAAGCGGACGATGAGCGGGCCTTATTGCGACGGCGCGCACAACAGCCTGTCGGCGAGCTACGGTGCACCGATGGAAGACGACGCCTCCGACGCAGCATTGGTGGCGATGACCGACAACGCCGACGGCGCGGGCCGGGCGGCGCTCGATGCCAACTGCTTCGTCATACGGCCCAAGGCGGCGGCGACGCTTCGGGAGGGCGGGCTCGCGCTCTACCAAGTGATCGGGCCGGCAGACGGGGCCAAGCGCCTCAGCCAGTTCAGCGGTACAGTTGCGACGGGAGTCGCGCCGATCGTGTGCTTCGCCTCCGCAGACACCGTGATCTACGTCATCGAGGGTTTCGGCGAGATCGAGATCGGCGACCGGCGTTTTGAACTGCCGCCCGAAAGCGGTGCCTATGTCCGCACCGGCGAGGCGTTCCGGATCACCGCAGCGGTTCCGATGCGGCTCAACCTCACGGTCTGCCCGCTCGGCCCCCAGCCCGAAATCCTCACCGAGATGCCGTCAACGTTCGATGCCAGCGTAGCCGTACGGGTGGAGGCGGTCGATCCCTCCAAGCGCGCGGCGATGGCCGACCGCTATTACCAGGTCCTCGTCGACGGCGAGACGCAAGGCACCGAGGTCACGCAGTTCATCGGGCATATCCCGCAGTCACGCGCCGCCCACCATCGCCATCTCTACGAGGAGACGATCACTATCCTGTCGGGCGAGGGCATCATGTGGACCGATGCGACAAAGACCGCGATTGCAGCCGGCGACACGATCTTCCTGCCGCGCAAGCAGTCGCATTCGGTCGAGTGCACCAGCCCCGAGGGCATGAACCTGATCGGGGTGTTCTACCCGTCGATGTCGCCCGCGATCAATTACTGAGGGGGTACAGCGCTAGACTCCGACGACCGCCGTCGCCTCGATCTCGACGAGGGCGGCGGCTTCCATGAGCCCCGTCACCTGCACCACCGCCATTGCCGGGTAATGCCCGCCGAACGCCGCGCGGTAGGCGGCGCCGATCGCCTTGACCTCGGCGAGATAAGCCTCGCGGCTGGTGATGTACCATGTCAGCTTGACGACATCGGCGGGGACCGCGCCACCCTCGGCCAGGATCGCGACGATGTTCGCGAAGGCGAGCGCGCATTGGGCGGCCAGCCCCTCGGCAAAGCGGCCCTCGGCGTCCCAGCCGACGACGCCGGCGGTGACGACGAGGCGGCCGGTCGCCGCCATCCCGTTGGCATAACCCTTGGGGACCGGCCAGCCGTCTGGCAGCAGTGCGCGCGCGCTCATCGTTTAGCCCCGCTCGTGATTTTCGCTTTGACCTGAAGGTCGCGCTGCTTGTCACGGGCCTTCTCGGTTTCCCGCATCAATTGCGCCGCTCCGGCCATGTATGGCGGCGCGACCGCGACGGCGCGCTTGCCGTACCAGGCCGCGGCTCGGGTCGCGAAGAACGGGTCGACCAGATGCGGCCGCCCGAGCGCGACCAGATCGGCCCGGCGGCACGCGATGATGGTGTTGATCTGCCCCGGCTCGGTGATCGCACCGACGCACATCGTCGCGACCCCGACCTCGTTGCGGACGGCCTCGGAGAACGGCACCTGGTACATGCGACCATAGACCGGCGATTGGTCCGGCACGGTCTGCCCCGACGACATGCTGATTAGGTCGCAGCCGGCGTCGTGGAAGGCGCGCGCCACGGCGAGCAGGTCGGTCTCGCTCATGCCGCCGTCGAGCCAGTCACTGCCCGACAGACGGACCGACATCGGCTTCGCCGCCGGCCACGCCGCGCGCATCGCCGCGAACACCTCGAGCGGGAAGCGCAGCCGGTTGGCGAGGCTGCCGCCATAGTTGTCGGTACGCTGGTTGGTCAGGGGCGACAGGAAGCTGGCGAGCAGATAGCCGTGCGCGGCGTGCATCTCGAGCAGGTCGAAGCCGGCCCGGTCGGCGCGCTGGGTGGCAGCGATGAAATCGGCGACGACGGCGTCCATGCCGGCGCGGTCGAGCTCGGCGGGCACCTGGCTCTCGCCCGGGAACCACGGCAGCGGCGATGCCGACACCAGGGGCCAGTTCAGCGCCGGGTCGGCGATCGGGTGGTCGGCCTCCTCCCAGCCGAGTTGCGTCGACGCCTTGCGCCCGGCGTGACCGAGCTGCATCGCCATCTTGGCCGGGCCGTTGGCGTGGGCGAAGTCGGTGATGCGGCGCCATGCCGCTTCCTGCTCGTCGTTCCACAGACCGGGGCAGCCGAGCGTGATCCGCGCCTCGGGCGAGGTGCAGGTCATCTCTACATAAACCAGCCCGGCCCCGCCGACGGCGCGCGCGCCGTAGTGCATCAGGTGCCAGTCGCCGGGCACGCCATCGACCGCGCGGTACTGCGCCATCGGAGCGACGACGACGCGGTTGGGGATGACGAGGTCGCGTAGCTTGAACGACGTGAACATCGGCGTCGGGCGCTTCTTGCCGAGGTCGATGCCGGTGTCCGCGGCGTAGCTCCGGTAGAAGTCGTCCTCGACGGCTTCGAGGAAGGCGGGGTCGCGCAGTTCGAGATTGTCCCAGGTGATCGACTTGGCGCGCGACATCACCATCATTGCGAATTGTACCGGCGGCATGTCCCACGAGCGCGCGATATGCTCGAACCAGGCCAGCGATACGCCGGCATTGTGCTGGGTGACCTCGATCGCCGTGGCGCGGTTCTCGCGGTAGGCGGCGAAGGCACCCTGGACGTCGCGCTCGCCGTGCTCGAGCAGGGCGTCTGACAGCGCGATCGCGCTCTCCATCGCCAGCTTGGTGCCTGAACCGATCGAGAAGTGCGCGGTTGCCATCGAATCGCCGAGCAGGACGATCTTGCCGTAGCTCCAGTTGGTGCATGAAATGGTTGGAAAGTTACGCCAAAGCGAGCGATTCACGAGTAATGGGTGACCCTCAAGTTCCTCGGCGAAGATGCCCTCGAGGACCCGGGCAGCGGCGTGCTCGTCGAGCGTGTCGAAGCCGTGGCCGGCCCAGCATTCGGGCGTCGTCTCGATCACCCAGGTCGAGTGCGCGGCTTCGTACTGGTAGCAGTGGGCGACGATGATGCCGTGCGGGGTCTCGCGGAAAAAGTACGTGAAATCAGAGAGTTGGCGGGTCGATCCCATCCAGGTGAACTTGTTGCGCATGTAGGCGATGCGTGGCCCGAAGTGATCGGAATGGGCGTCGCGGATGCGGCTGTTGATGCCGTCTGCGGCGACGATCACGTCGGAACTTGCGAAGCGGGTTTCCACCGCCGCCGGGTCGATGACCTCGCCGAAGTGGACCTCGACCCCCACTGCCTCGGCGCGCGCCTGCAGGATCTGCAGCAGCTTGAGCCGCGCACAGCCCGCGAAACCGTTGCCGCCGCAGCGGATGTCGTGGCCTTTGTAGCGGACGCGGATGTCGTCCCAGTAGGCGAAGGCGTCGGCGATCATCTCGTAGGACTCGGGATCGCGGCTGAGGAACTCGCCCAGCGTCTCGTCCGAGAACACCACGCCGAACCCGAAGGTGTCGTCGGCGCGATTCTGCTCGAACAGCTCGACCGTCCAGTCGGGCCTGGCTTTCTTGGTCAGGATGGCGAGATAGAAGCCGCCCGGGCCGCCACCGACGATGCTGATGCGCAAAAGACTGCCCCCTGGTGCTGGTCGTGGCTTTGCAAGCTAGTGGATCGCGGCTAACGTTTCAAACCTAAAGCGTTTGGGAAGGCATGCAATGACCGGGAACGCCCAGCTCTCGGGCACGCACGCGCTGGTCACCGGCGGCGGCACCGGCATCGGGGCTGCGATCGCGCGCACGTTGGCCGCGGCCGGCGCCACCGTCACTATCGTCGGGCGGCGGGCCGGGCTGCTCGATAGCGTTGCGGCGGACCATGCGCAAATCACTGGGATTGCAGGGGACATCACCGATCCCGACGGCGTTGCGGCGATTGTCGCGGCGGCACGCGAGCGCTCGGGCCCGGTCTCGATCCTCGTCAACAACGCCGGCGCGGCGGAAAGCGCGGCATTCGAGCGCATCGATCTCGGCCACTGGCGTCGCATGATGGCGATCAATCTCGACGCGGTGTTCATGATGACGCAGGCCCTGATTCCCGACCTGCGGGCGGCCGCTGCCGGGCGCGTCGTCACCGTCGCCAGCACCGCCGGGGTCAAGGGCTACGCCTTCACCGCCGCCTATACTGCCGCGAAGCACGGTGCGGTCGGGCTGACCCGCGCGCTCGCCGTCGAGCTGGCGAAGACGCGGATCACCGTCAACGCGGTCTGCCCGGGCTTCACCGACACGCCGATCGCCGAGCGCTCGATCGCGAACATCGTCGCCAAGACCGGGCGCGACGCCGAAACCGCCCGCGCCAACCTCGCGGCGTTCAACCCGCAGGGCCGCCTGATCGACCCGCAGGAGATCGCCGATGCCGTGCTATGGCTCTGCCTGCCCGGCAGCGGTTCGGTCACCGGGCAGACGATCAACATAGCGGGCGGGGAAGTGAACTGATGGCATCGGCGATGCGTGAGAAACACGACGGCGCGCTGGGGCGCTCGTCGAACGTCCGGTTATGGCTCAGGCTGCTGAGCTGCACGATGGTCATCGAGAAGCAGGTCCGCCGCGGCTTCAGCGCCCGCTTCGACACGACGCTGCCGCGTTTCGACGTGCTCGCTGCGCTCGACCGGCACCCCGACGGCATGACGCTCGGCGCGCTGTCGAGCTCGCTGCTCGTCTCGAACGGCAACGTCACCGCGCTGATCCAGAAGCTGGTTGCCGACGGCCATGTCAGCCTCGAGCCGTCGCCCGCCGACCGCCGCGCCAGCGTCGCCCGGCTGACGCGCGCGGGCCAGACCTACTTCGACGAGCTCGCCGAAGCGCACCACGGCTGGATCGACGCCATGCTGGCGGGCATCTCGCCCGACCAGCGCGACCTGATGTTCGACCTGCTCGGCGCGATGAAGGTGTCGATCGCCCACGCCAATGTTGAGGAGATGCCATGACCGGCTTCAACCCCGAGACCTACGTCCCCACCCACTTCCGCTGGAGCCTCGAGGCCGGCGTCGCGACGGTGACGCTCAACCGCCCCGAGCTCAAGAACCCGCTGACCTTCGAGAGCTATGCCGAGCTCCGCGACCTGTTCCGCGCGCTGGTCTATGCGCGCAGCGTCAAGGCGGTGGTGCTGACCGGCGCTGGCGGCAACTTCAGCTCGGGCGGCAACGTCCACGATATCATCGGACCGCTGACCCGCATGGCGATGCCCGAGCTGCTCGACTTCACCCGGATGACCGGCGACCTCGTCAAGGCGATGCGGGGCTGCCCGCAGCCGATCGTCGCCGCGCTCGACGGCATCTGCGTCGGTGCGGGCGCGATCCTCGCGATGGCGTCGGACATCCGCCTCGCGACGCCCGCGACCAAGACCGCCTTCCTGTTCACCCGCGTCGGGCTGTCGGGGTGCGACATGGGCGCGTGCGCGATCCTGCCCCGCATCATCGGCCAGGGCCGGGCGTCCGACCTGCTGTTCAGCGGCCGCATGATGACCGCGGACGAGGGCGAGCGCTGGGGCTTCCACAACCGCATCGTCGACGCCGCCGCCCTGCTCGGCGAGGCGCAGGCCTATGCCGCGATGCTCGCCGCCGGGCCGAACTTCGCGCACGGCATCACCAAGACCCAGCTCAACACCGAGTGGGCGGTCAGCCTCGACGTCGCCATCGAGATGGAGGCGCAGGCGCAGGCGATCTGCATGCAGACCAAGGACTTCACCCGCGCCTTCGAGGCCTTCGTCGACAAGCGCACCCCGGTGTTCGAGGGAAACTGATGCCCGACCGCAGCTTCCTCGAGTGGCCGTTTCTCGGCGACGACCACCGGCGTCTTGCCGACGACCTCGATGCCTGGTGCGTCCGCGAACTGGACGGGCTGGCGCACGACGAGGCCGACGTCGACCGCGAGTGCCGCCACCTGCTCGGACTGCTCGGGGCGGGCGGCTGGCTGCGCTACGCGGTCCCGGCCAGCCACGGCGGCGTCCACGACAGCCTCGACGTCCGCAGCCTGTCGCTGATCCGCGAGACGCTGGCCCGCCACTCCGGCCTCGCCGACTTCGTCTTCGCCATGCAGGGCCTCGGCTCGGGCACGATCAGCCTGTTCGGCACCCCGGCGCAGCAGGCGGCGTACCTGCCCGGCGTCGCCAGCGGCAAGACCATGGCGGCGTTCGCGCTGACCGAGCTCGACAGCGGCTCCGACGTCGCCAACATGACCACCTCGGCGACGCGGACCGCGGACGGCTGGCGCATCGACGGCGCCAAGACCTACATCTCGAACGGCGGCATCGCGGACTATTACATCCTGTTCGCGCGCACCGGCGAGGCCCCCGGCGCCAAGGGCATCTCGGCGTTCATCGTGCCCGCGACCACGCCGGGCCTGGTCATCGCCGAGCGTATCCGGGTGATCGCGCCGCACCCGCTGGCGACGCTGCGCTTCGACGGCATGACGCTGCCGGAGGATGCGCTGCTCGGCGAGGCCGGCCGCGGCTTCACCCACGCGATGGCGACGCTCGACATCTTCCGGACCACGGTCGGTGCGGCGGCGCTCGGTTTCGCCCGGCGGGCACTCGACGAGGCGACGACACGCGCCCAGTCGCGGCGGCTGCAGGGCAAGACCTTGGCCGACAACCCGGTCATCCAGTCGATGCTCGCCGAGATGGCGGTCGACGTCGATGCCGCCGCGCTGCTGATCTACCGTGCCGGCTGGACCCGCGACGTCATGGGCCGCCGCAACAGCCGCGAGGCGGCGATGGCCAAATTGTACGCCACCGACCACGCGCAGTCGGTCATCGACAAGGCGGTCCAGATCCACGGCGGCCTCGGCGTCGTCCACGGCGTGCCGGTCGAGAGCCTGTACCGCGAGGTCCGGGCGCTGCGCATCTATGAGGGCGCCAGCGAGGTCCAGAAGATCGTCATCGCCCGCGCCCTGCTGGCCGGCTGAATGGCCTTCACGGTCACGCTGCCGGTGCGCTTCGGCGACTGCGACGCCGCCGGGATCGGCTATTACCCGCGGCTGCTGGCGCTGGTCGATGCGGGCATCGAGGACTGGACCGCGGCGACGCTGGGCATCGACCGCGCCACGCTCCACGGCGAGCAGCGGCGGGGGCTGCCGACGATCACCCTGACCACCGAGTTCAAGGTGGCGTGCCGGATGGGCGAGCTGCTGACGCTGGGGGTGCGGCTGAAGCGGGTCGGGACGAGTTCGATCGAGCTGGAGGTTGCGGCCACGGTCGACGGTGCGCCGCGGTTCACGGTCGCGCTGGTGCAGGCGCTGATCGACACGTCGACCGGCCGCGCGGTGGCCTGGCCCGAGGACTGGCGCACCCGCCTGCAGGCGGTGGCGAAGGCCGACGCCGCGTAGAGCGAGACCGGTAACAACCGCCACTGAGCAGCCGCAAATTTGAACGAGAGTTGTCAGAGTTTACACCCTCGAGACTTTTGCAATTCCTGGGCCAGGGTTGGATCGGCGATGAGAAAGAACAGCGACGATGAGGCAAGCGTGGCTACATTGTACCAGATGTGCGATGTGTAGGACAGTGCTGACACACGCCGCTGGCCAGAGCGGACGGACGTGGTCGCATTTCCATTGCGTTTACTTCAATCGCTTGTCGTCATCCCGCCCGAATGTAGGCCCATTTCCTGGTTGTTGGCGATCATAGAGCCTGCAAGTCTAGAGGCGGGGACGACCGCTTACGCCCACTTGCAGACAACCAGCCAGCGTGAGACACCAAGCTATGCGGGTCAGCGTGTATCAAGGCGAGATGCCAGTCGGAACAGCCGTTCTAGAGTATCCGTTGTGATCAAGCGGATTTCGGTGTCCAGTTTCTGCCTGTTTTGAGCAGCGAGTTTGCCAGGATGACGAGCTTACGCATGACCGCTGTGATGGCTACTTTCGGCGGTTTTCCGGCAGCAACGAGAGCCTTATATTTAGCCTTCATGTCGGCGTTGAACCGGGTGGCGACGAGCGCGGGCATGTAAAGCGCGTGTCGCAGCTGGGCTCGTCCGCCCCGGATATGACGCTTGCCGCGGTGCTGCCCGCTGTCGCGGGCGATTGGTGCGAGGCCGGCCAGCGACGCGACCTGCTTGCTGTCGAGCGTTCCGAGTTCGGGCATTTCGATGAGCATGGCGATCGCCGTAGTCTCGCCGATACCGGGAATGGAGACGAGAACCTCGAAGCGCGTTGCAAGGTCCGGCTCGCGGGACAGGCTGGCTTTCAGCTCGGCGTCGATCGCGGCGATCTGCCGGTCGATCTGGGCAAGCCGCTGCGCGGCGTGGCGTTTCAAAAGCCGCGAGCGACAAACATGCTCGCGGTTCTTTGCAGCGGTCCGGTCCTTGACCAGGCCGAGCCTGGCAACCTGCAACTCCTTCATATCGTCGAGGATCTCGCTGACGATTGGCCGCGACGGCAGCTCGAGCAAGGCACCCATGCGTGCCAGCATCGCGGCGTCGACTGCATCGGTCTTGGCGTTGCAGCCGATTGCCTCGGCAAAGCGCCGGGCCTGGCGCGGGTTGACCTTGGCAAGCGGCAAGCCGGCACTACCGAGCCGGCGCTCGAAGTTGTGGTGGTAGCGTCCGGTCGGCTCGAAGACGACGCGGGCGATGCGACGATCTGCAAGCCAGCCCAGCAAGGCCTTGAGGCCTTTGGCATCATTGGTGAACTGGCGGGCTGTGCCCGCCGGGTGCAAGTGAACGTCGAGCGTCGCTTTGCAGATATCGACGCCGACATTCTGAGCTATACTGGTCTCCATCTTTTCCAGGTCCTCTGCTTGTCATGCGGGCCCACAAGCCCACGTATCCGTTCAGGCCACAGGAAAAGAGAAGGGCGATCAAACTCTAGCTCGGTCCATGACGACCAGCATTTTTACGATCCGTCCCTTCCCGCCACCGGCGAGTTTGCGGCTCGTCGGCGGCGGCCTATCTTCGCAGAAAGGCCGGAGTCTTCATAAGACAAGCATTTGGACCCTCCTATGGGTGTCGCATTCGGCGCGTTTTTGCCTTCCGATCAATACAACTCCGACGCTCATGCAAACGTGATCGATGGCGAATATTTGGGGGATAGAGGCGAGTCATTGACTGCTATCGATGACCAGCATTCCACGCTTGAGACCGCATCGATTGCAATTGAAGATTATGGTGATCTCGGGCGGCAGTTGACATTATTCTTCAGGGACGGGGAAAGTTTTGCTGCCCTGTTTGCCGTGCACCCGGATTATCGGGCGTATTATCCGCACCTTGATAACGGCGGCTAACCACCAGACCCGGACGTTCGCCGACGTCTTTGTATCGAGACAATCCCGTGGACCTGGCGTGATTCATACCCGCGTGCGCGCGGATGCCAATCCAGGTTGCATGACGGCCCCTCCCCTAGAAGTCGACGCGCTGTCCTACCCCCTGCTCACGCGCCCTTGCGGTGACGAAATGTGCGGCGGCGAGGTCCTGTGCCGCAATTCCGAGCGACTTGTAGATTGTCACGTCGCCCGGTGAGGTGCGGCCCGCGACCGAGCCGTTGGCGACCTCGCCGATCTCGCCGCGAATGTGCGCGGGCGTGATCGCGCCTGCCGCCAGCGCGCGGAGGTACTCGCCCGCCTCGTTCACCGTCGACAGCCGCAGGTCGACGAAATACCGGGCGCGCGCGACCAGCGGGATGTCGGCTTCGGCGGCGCTCGCAATGCTGGAGCCGACGAGGTTGATGTGGGCGCCGTCGGCGACATCGGTCGAGAGCAGGATCGGCTCGGCGGCCTTGCTGACGGTGCAGATCAGGTCGGCGCCCTGGACGGCGTCGGCAACGTTAGTGCAGGCCTCGATGGTGATGCCGTGGCGCTCGCCCTCGCTGTCGGCGAACGCCTGCGCGCTTTCGGCGCGGCGCGACCAGATGCGGACACGGCGCACCGGGCGCACCGCGCGCATCGCCGCGAGGTGGCTGCGCGCCTGCTCGCCCGAACCGAGGATGGCGAGGTCGCATGCCTCGGGGCGCGCCAGCAGGTCGGTCGCCAGTCCACTGGCGGCGGCGGTGCGGATCGCGGTGATCTCGCCGGCGTCGAGGAAGGCGACCGGGCGGCCGTGGTCGGTCTCGAACAGCAGCACGACGCCGAGGTGCGACGAGTATTCGGTGCCGATGTTGCGGGGCGTCAGGCTGACGATCTTGACGCCGTAGCACTCGGGCTCGCCGAGATAGCCGCCCATGTTGCCCATCATGCCGCGGTCGCCGGGCATCCGGACGACGCTGCGCAGCGGGATCGCGGCGCGCCCCTCCGCGACCGCGATCATGGTGGTGCGCATCAGCGCGATGCAGTCGGCCATCGGCAGCAGGGCCCGAACCTCGTCAGCCTTGAGGACGACGATCTGCATCAGGCAATTCCCTGCGGTGCGAACGCGGCCTTGAGCCCGGACATTGCGGTGATGAAGGCCTCGATGTCGCTGTCGTCGTTGTAGAAGTGGAAGGCGGCGCGGAGGTTCGCGTCGCGGTGCGAGGTGATGATGCCGCGCGCGAACAGGGCGGCGTCGAGGCCGGCGCTGTCGCGGGACGGGACCGCGATCATCGCACCGCGCCGGGCGTCGTCGCGGGGCGTCACGGCGGGCCAGCCGATGTCGGAAAGCCGGTCCATGCAGCGGCCCGAGAGGTCGCGGACCCGGGCCTCGATGGCGTCGGTCCCGACCTCGGCGACGATCGCCAGCGCGGCCTCGGCGGCGTAGCAGGCGACGACCGGGGGCGAGCCGGCCTCGAAGCGGCGGGCGCTCGGCGACGGGTAGTTGCCGGTGACGTCCATCGCGCCGATGTCGGCCTGCGCGAACCAGCCCGAATTGGTCGGCACCAGCGTCCGCGCCAGCGTGCCGCGGACATACAGGAAGCCGATCCCGGCGGTCGCAAGCAGGTATTTGTACATGCCGCCGACCGCGAAATCGACGCCGAGTGCGCCGGCGTCGACGGTCATCGACCCGACCGACTGGTAGCAGTCGAGCAACGCCAGCGCCCCGCGCTCGCGGGCGACGGCGGCAATGGCACCGGCATCGAGGCGGGCGCCGTTGCGGAAGCAGACATGGGTCATCGCGACCAATTTGGTGCGCTCGTCGATGACCGCGGCGAAGCGCTCGACCGGGATCGTGCCGTCGGGGTCGGCGGCGATCTGGACCACTCGCGCGCCGCGCGGCACCTGCGCATGCCAGACCTGGGCGTTGGTCGGGAACTCGAGTGTGGTGGTGACGACGGTGTCGCGCGGCCCGGTGAAGTCGAGGGCGCTGGCGACGGCGTTCAGCCCGGCGGTGGTCGACGTGGTGACTGCGACCTCGTCGGGGTCGGCGCGGAGGATGCCGGCGACGGCGCGCCGCACCGCCTCGTTCTTGGCGACCCAGACGTCCCAGTTCGCGCCGACCTCGAGCCGGTCGTCGAGGTAGCGCCCGAATGCGGCGCGCACCGAGTCGGCCAACGCCGCGTAGGAGCCGCTGTTGAGGTAGGTTTTTTCGGCGAGCAGCGGGAAGCGGCTGCGCAGCGCGGCGAAATCGGGCATCGTCGCTTCGGGGATCGTCAATTTCGTAACTCCAAAGGGGCGCGCCGATGTTCGACGTCAGGCCGGTCGAGATGGCCGCAATCGAGGTCGCCCGTACGCGGCTGGCGGGGCTGGCGGTAAGGACGCCGATCGTCGCGGCGAACCCTGCGGACGGGCGTGAGGTCTGGCTCAAGCTGGAAAACCTGCAGCCGATCGGCTCGTTCAAGGTGCGCCCGATCGGCAACGTCGTGTTGTCCCGCGAGCGTCATGAGGCCGGTGGCATTTGGACGTCGAGCTCGGGCAACAGCGCGCTCGGGGTGGCCTGGATGGCGCGCCGGCTCGGGTTGCGCGCGACGACCGTGGTCCCCGACAACGCCCCGGAGGCCAAGCTTGCCGGCCTGCGCGCGCTCGGGGCCGAGATCATCGTGCTGCCCTATGCCGAGTGGTGGACGGTCATCGAGACCGGCACGCTCGCGGGGCTCAGCGGCCAGTATGTCGACGCGGTGCGTGACCCGGCGGCACTGGCGGGCGACGGCACCATCGGGCTGGAGATCGCCGAGGATTGCGGCGCGCTCGACGCGGTGTTCGTGCCGTTCGGCGGCGGCGGGCTGGCCAGCGGCATCGCCTGCGCCCTCCGCGCGCTGCGCCCCGGCGTCCGCATCGTCGCCTGCGAGCTTGACACCGCCCAGCCGATGCGCGCCGCGATGGCGGCCGGGCACCCGGTCACGGTCGAGGCCGCGCCGGGCTTCGTCAGCGGCGTCGGCTACGGCTTCGTGCTGCCCGAGATGTGGCCTTTGGTGTCGGCGATGATCGACGAGGTCGTGACCGTCAGCCTCGACCAGGTCCGGCTGGCGATCCGCCACCTCGCGATGTCGAGCCACGTCGTTGCCGAGGGTGCGGGCGCGGTTTCGGTCGCCGCCGCGCTGTTCGGCGACCATGGTCATGCGCGGGTCTGCGCGGTCGTCTCGGGTGGCAACCTCGACGCCGCGACGCTCGCCGACATCCTCACGTCAAAGGGCCGCGGCGACGGCTGAGTGGCGACGCTTCCAGAAGAAGTATGCGGCCGTGATGAACAGCATCCACGGGACCCCGACGATCCACGAGATATTCCAGAAGCTGGTGTCGAGGCCCATCGTGATCAGGATCGCGGCGAGCAGCATCAGCCCCGCGATCTGCATGTACGGGAAGAACGGCATCCGCACCGGCAGGGTCGCGGGGTCGTGGTGGCGGCGGAAGCTGAGGTGGCTGGTGAGGATGGTCATCCACACCACGATCGCCCCGAACAAGGCGATGCCGAACAGATAATTATAGGCGAGCGGGGTCACCACCGACAGCGCTGCGGTCGCCAGGATGCTGCCGCCCGACACCAGGATCGCCGCCACCGGCGCACCGCTCGGGCTGAGGCGGCCGAGGAAGGCGGGCGCATAGGTGCCGCGCGACAGCGAGAACAGCATCCGCGAGCACAAATAGATGTTCGTGTTCATGCTCGACAGCGCGGCGCTGATGACGACGAAGTTCATGATTCCGGCGGCGTGGCGAATGCCGCTGTGCGCGAAGATCCGCACGAACGGGCTCTGGGTGATGACCTTCGCGCCGGTCTCGGTCCACGGCACGAAGCTGACGACGATCGCCAGCGCCAGCACGTAGAACAGGATCAGGCGGATCGCCATGGTGCGCAGTGCTGCCGGGATGGTGGTGCGCGGGTCGGCGGTCTCGCCCGAGGTGACGGCGATGACCTCGATGCCGTTGAACGAGAAGATGCCGATGATGACGCCCATCCAGACGCCGCTCCAGCCGTTGGGCATGAAGCCGCCGGGCAGCCCGGTCAAATTGGCAGTGCCGGTCGCTGGCTGGCCGATGCCGAGAATGGTCGAGGCACCAAGGATGATGAAGCCAACGATGGCGACGACCTTGATCAGTGCGAACCAGTATTCGATCGTCCCGAAATTATTGACCGAGCGCGAATTGAAATACAGCAGGATCGCAGCAAAGCCGACCGACCACATCCAGACCGGGACGTCGGGAAACCAGAAGGTCATGTAGAGTCCGGCCGCGACCGCCTCGCCGCCGACCGCGATGACCTGCGCCAGCCAGTAGGTGTAGCGCACCATGAACCCCGCCCACGGGTTGAGGTAGGTCTCGGCATAGACCCCGAACGACCCCGCGCTCGGGTGGACGACCGCCATTTCGGACAGGCTGAGCACCATCACCACGGCGGCGAACCCGGCGATCAGGTAGCTGAGGATCACCGCCGGCCCGGCGTAGCCAATGGCGATGCCGCTGCCGAGGAACAGCCCGGTGCCGATCGCGCCGCCCATCCCGATCATGGTGATCTGGGCCTTGCTCAGCGATTGGTGCAGCCCGCGTTCCTGGGCGACGGTGTCGATCTCGTCCATTGAGCCCCCCGACGACGCGGTCCCGACCGCCCGTACAGGAAAGCTTTAAGCGCAAAGCATTCGCGTCGCCAGCGTG